>CAYXOX010000092.1:0-11995 GCA_964466745.1 uncultured Rhodobacterales bacterium | reverse complement strand
CAGCCGGCCCTTCCATTTTCTGATGATCGGTGAGGGGCATCAGCGTGAGCGCCTCGGCGATGTCGTTCGACTACACCGGATACCGGTTCAACCTCGTGGACACGCCGGGCCACTCGGACTTTTCTGAGGACACCTATCGCACGCTGACCGCCGTGGACTGCGCGGTTATGGTGATCGACGGCGCCAAGGGCGTGGAAAGCCAGACGCGCAAGCTCTTCGAGGTCTGCCGCCTGCGCGACCTGCCGATCCTGACCTTCTGCAACAAGATGGACCGCGAAAGCCGGGACACCTTCGAGATCATCGACGAGATCCAGGAGAATCTCGCCATCGACGTGACCCCCGCGTCCTGGCCGATCGGCCGCGGACGCGAATTCATCGGCTGCTACGACCTGCTGCGGGACCGGCTGGAGTTGATGAACCGGGCCGACCGCAACCGCGTGGCCGAAAGCATCGCCATCGAAGGGCTCGACGATCCGAAGCTGGCGGCACATGTCCCTTCCGAATTGCTGGCAAGCTTTCTGGACGAGCTGGAGATGGCCCGCGAGCTCCTGCCCCCGCTCGACCCGCGCGCCCTCGCCGAAGGCACGCTCACGCCGATCTGGTTCGGCTCGGCGATCAATTCCTTCGGGGTGCGCGAGCTGATGGACGGGATCGGGGCCTACGCGCCAGAACCCCAGCCGCAGCGGGCCGAACCACGCCAGATCGCGCCCGAGGAAGACAAGGTCACCGGGTTCGTGTTCAAGGTACAGGCCAACATGGACCCGAAGCACCGCGACCGCGTGGCCTTCCTGCGCCTCGCCTCGGGGCATTTCACCCGCGGCATGAAGCTCACGCATGTGCGCACGAAAAAGCCCATGGCCGTCTCCAACCCGGTGCTCTTCCTTGCCGCCGATCGCGAACTCGCCGAGGAAGCCTGGGCCGGAGACATCATCGGCATCCCGAACCACGGGCAGCTGCGCATCGGCGACACGCTGACCGAGGGCGAGATGCTGCGGGTGTCGGGGATACCCTCTTTCGCGCCCGAATTGCTGCAAACGGTCCGCGCGGGCGACCCGATGAAAGCCAAGCACCTCGAAAAGGCTCTCATGCAGTTCGCCGAGGAGGGTGCTGCCAAGGTCTTCAAGCCGGCGGTGGGCTCGGGCTTCATCGTCGGCGTGGTCGGCGCGCTCCAGTTCGAGGTGCTCGCGAGCCGGATCGAACTGGAATACGGGCTTCCGGTCCGCTTCGAGGGCTCGCAGTTCACCTCGGCGCGCTGGGTGGGCGGGCCGCGGCCCGCGGTCGAGAAGCTCGTCGCCGCCAACAAGCCGCACATGGCGACGGATCACGACGGCGATCACGTCTTCCTGACGCGCCTGCAATGGGACATAGACCGCGTTGCGCGCGACTACCCAGAGCTGACTCTCTCGGCGACGAAGGAAATGATGGTCTGAGCCCCGCTGGCGACGTGGGGCGCTCGTTGAGGGCGACCCTCCGGGGGAGGTATTTCGGGGCCAAAGTGGACGGAAGCTCGGTGCGGTGCGGCGCGTGTGCGCGAAGGGCGCACGTCGCTCCGGAACCAGGGGTCTGACGCGCCCCTGCCACTTTGGCCCGGCAAATACCTCCCCCGGAGGGTCGGGTGGGTATCGGCGCCCCGCGTTCGGGCGTCTTGCCGCGTCCGCCGGACGCATCGGCGGCGAGGGCGGACGGCGCCGCGGCGCAGCATCGTTGACCTGAAAGCCTGCATCGGATAGGTGCCCGTGGCGAGGGAGCCTCCAGGTGGAAAACCGCCGGGCCGTCCGGGCCTCTCCCTTACCAGATGCGCGGGCCGAAACCAGCGTCCGCAGAGCACGGATGCACATGACAAAGTTCAGCGACCTGAAGCTCGACAAGAAGGTTCTGAAGGCCGTCGAGGAGGCGGGATACGAGACCCCGACGCCGATCCAGGCGGGGGCGATCCCGCCGGCCCTCGAAGGGCGGGACGTTCTGGGCATTGCCCAGACGGGCACCGGAAAGACCGCCTCCTTCACCCTTCCCATGATCACGGCGCTGGCCCGCGGGCGCGCGCGAGCCAGGATGCCGCGCAGCCTCGTGCTCTGCCCGACCCGCGAGCTCGCCGCCCAGGTCGCCGCGAATTTCGACACTTATTCAAAGCACGTGAAGCTGACCAAGGCCCTGTTGATCGGCGGCGTGAGCTTCAAGGAGCAGGATGCCCTCATCGACAAGGGCGTGGACGTCCTGATCGCCACGCCGGGCCGCCTGCTCGATCACTTCGAACGCGGCAAACTCCTGCTTACCGGCGTGCAGATCATGGTGGTCGACGAGGCCGACCGGATGCTCGACATGGGGTTCATTCCCGATATCGAGCGGATCTTCTCCCTCACGCCCTTCACCCGGCAAACGCTGTTCTTCTCGGCGACCATGGCGCCCGAAATCGAACGGCTGACCAACACCTTCCTCAGCGCTCCGGCGAAGATCGAGGTCGCCCGCGCGGCCACGACGGGCGAGAACATCAGCCAGGGCGTGGTGATGTTCCGCGCCTCACGCAAGGACCGCGAGGCCAGCGAGAAGCGGCGGCTGCTGCGCGACCTGATCGCGCGCGAAGGCGCCGGCTGCAAGAACGCGATCATCTTCTGCAACCGCAAGACCGAGGTCGACACGGTCGCCAAGTCGATGAAGAAGCACGGGCTGGACGCTGCGCCGATCCACGGAGATCTCGACCAGTCGAAACGGATGGAGACGCTGGCCGGGTTCCGCGACGGCTCGCTTCGGTTTCTCGTCGCCTCGGATGTCGCCGCGCGCGGGCTCGACATTCCGGCGGTCAGCCATGTCTTCAACTACGACGTGCCCGGCCATGCCGAGGACTACGTTCACCGCATCGGCCGGACGGGTCGCGCGGGCCTTTCGGGCACTGCGCTGATGATCTGCATCCCGCGCGACGAGAAGAACCTGGAGGCGATCGAGCGCCTGGTGGACATGGAGATTCCGCGCATACCGGCTCCCGGCGCATCGGCCGATGCAGCGGACGAGGCGGGCGACGGGCCCGACGCTGACCCGCAAAGCGCGGCCGCCGAAAACGGCGAGGAGGACGCCCGGCCCGGCCGTTCGTCGCGGAGCCGCTCGCGCTCGCGTTCCAGACCGCGCCGGTCCGATGAGACCGGCGCGCGCGCCGCGTCCGAAGAGGCGCCCTCGCCGGCCGATGCCAAGGGCCCGGCGGCCGCCGCGGACGCGGACGAGCAAGCGGCCGGCAGCGCGGGCGAGGAGCCCCGCAAGACCGCCGAGGCAGGCGGGCCTCGGGAGAATGCGCAGGGGCGGTCGCGCTCGCGGGGAGGGCGCTCCTCCCAATCGGGCGGCGGCAAGCGCGACGAGCCCACCCCGGTGGGACTCGGCGATCACCTGCCGTCCTTCATCGCTCTCAGTTTCGACGAACGCCGCACCGGCTGACCGGAGCCGGCGCGCAGGCCCGAGGGAAGCCCCTGGCCTTGCCGGGCATGGCGCGCCGCCGGTGCGGGCCAAGATGATTGCAGGCATTCCGGGACCGCACATCGGCTACGGGTGGCCCATCATCGGCCCCGCGCCTGTCGCCGCCCGGACCACGCGCGGACCACGCGCCGCCTTCCGGATCTATTCTTGGAGCGACAATGCCAGCGATGCCCCTGGCCCGTTGCAGGCGAAGGCGCCGCCACGCCCGGCGCGTGCGGGGCTGCGGCGCCATGGCCTTCGTAAGCGTTGTTCGCTCCCCACCTATTCGTGAGCCTCGGCATCTGAGAACTCACGTCCTGCACACAGCAGGGAGTGAGTTTCTCAATGGGAGCACATTTTGAGGTTCTCTCGCAGGATCGCGAGGGCCGACGGCGTAACCGAAAGTGGCCGGATGAGCTGAAGGCCGAGGTCGTCGCCGAGACGCTACGCCCCGGCGCGACAATAAACGCGGTGGCAGCGCGTCACGGGGTGGCGGCGACCCAAGTTTCGACATGGCGTCGGATGGCTCGCGAGGGAAAGCTGGTCCTGCCTTCCTCCGACGATGCTGTTGAGTTCGTGTCTCTGATGGCGGCGCCTCCGACGCAGGCGGAGCGGCAGAGCGGAGACGCTGATGCTGGCCGCGTCGAGATCGTCGTCGGCGCCGTCACGGTTCGGCTCGAGCCCGATGCCACGCCGGACCGGATCGCTGTCGTCGTACGGGCCTTGGCATGATCCCGTCGGATCGTGTGCGGATCCTGGTGGTCACAACTCCGGTCGACTTCCGCAAGGGTCACGACGGTCTTGCCGCCCTGGTGCAATCCGTGCTCGCTGAAGACCCCTTCGCAGGCACGGTCTTTGTCTTCCGCTCGAAGCGCTCGGATCGGATGAAGATCTTGTTCTGGGATGGGTCCGGGCTCGTCATGTCATTCAAGCGGCTCGAGGACACGACCTTCACTTGGCCGCCGGTGAACGACGGGGCGATGACCCTGAACCGGGCGCAGTTCGAGGTCCTTTTTGCAGGGCTCGACTGGCGCAAGGTGAAGGCGCTTGAAGCGCGCCGGCCCACCGCGGCGGAATGACTCGGCGAGTGGATTTGGCGGGTGCGCAGGGTGGCGATCGGCAAACCTGAATCCATGCCCGCGCCCGCCGATCTCGACCTGTCCGTCCTGCCCCCGGAATACCGGGCGGCGTTCGAGGCGTTGCAGGCGCAGGCCGCACGGGTGACGGAGCTGGAAGAGATCACCCGACGGCTTGAGCACCTGATCGCCGAGCTCAACCACGCGCTTTACGGCAAGAAGTCCGAGAAGCTGAGCGAAGATGACCGGCAACTGGCCTTCGAAGACCTCGAGACCGCGGTGGCGGAAGTCGAGGCGCAGAAGCAGGCTCAGGCGCCCGAGGACGACAAGAAGCCCCGTCCGAACCGCGCGAAGGGCAAGCGGACCGGCAAGGACCTGCCGGACAGCCTGCCGCGCATCGAGGAGGTGATCGAGCCCGAGAGCCTCGAATGCCCGTGCGGCTGTGGGCGGATGCACAAGATCGGCGAAGATCGCAGCACCCGCATCGACATCCTCCCGGCCCAGTACCGCGTCATCGAAACCGTGCGCCCGAAATACGCGTGCCGTGTCGGCACGGACGGAGTGACCCAAGCTCCCGCACCGGCATGGCTGATCGAGGGTGGGCTGCCGACCGAGGGCGCCATCGCGCATGTGCTGGTCAGCAAGTACGCGGACCATCTGCCCTTATTCCGCCAGAGCCAGATCCTCGCGCGCAGCGGGCTCGACATCCACCGCGCCACCCGGGCCGACTGGGTCGGCATTGCATCCTTCCACCTCGCTCCTGTCGTCGACCGGCTGGCCGAGCACTTGAAGGCATCCACGAAGCTGTTCATGGACGAAACCACGGCCCCGGTGCTGGACCCGGGGCGCGGGCGGACCAAGACCGGCTATCTCTGGGCGCTGGCCAGGGATGACAGGGCATGGGGCGGCGACGACCCGCCTGGGGTGGTCTACTTCTACGCGCCCGGCCGCCATGGGGAGCACGCCGAGACGTTCCTGCATGGCTTCAGTGGCACCCTGCAGATCGACGGGTATCCGGGCTACAACCTATTGACGAGGCCGTCCCGGAAAGGGGGCGATCCGATCACCGTCGCGCATTGCTGGGCGCACGCGCGCCGCAAGCTGCAAGAGGTCTTCGACCGCGACGGCTCGGAGATCGCCGCCGAGGGCTTGCGCCGGATCGCGGAACTCTACGCCATCGAAAAAGACATCCGCGGCTGCGCCCCTGGACAGCGCCTCTCGGCCCGGCAGGCCCGCTCCGCCCCGCTCGTCGTCGCCTTCGGCGAGTGGCTGCAGGCACAGCGCCTGCGTGTCTCCGCAAAGTCCCGGCTCGGCGAAAAACTCGCATACATTCACAACCACTGGCCTGGGCTGCAGACCTTCCTGCACGATGGCCGCGTCGAGATCGACTCCAACGGGGTCGAAAATCTAATCCGCCCGATTGCTCTGAATCGCAAGAATGCGCTCTTTGCCGGCCACGACGAGGGCGGCAAGGCTTGGGGCCGCATCGCCTCGCTGATCGAGACCTGCAAGATCAACGGCGTGGAGCCCTTCGCCTATCTGAAGGCCACCCTCGAAGCCATTGCCGCCGGCCATCCCCAAAGCCGCATCGACGACCTCCTCCCATGGAACTTCCAGCCGTCAAGCTGAAAGACGGATGGCAGCCGAGCACCGCTTACTGGCCTTCGGAGGTTCGCGATGCGGCGCGCGATGCGGACCGACCCGCACGGTCCCCGGAAAGGCGCCCGCGGATGCCGGGAGCCCCCCTGCGCGTGGCCTCCGGTGACGTCCCTCAGCCCAGCCGGGAGATGACGACAGTGACCTCGGGCTTGCGCCCTATCTCGGAGAGCGCCGTCTGCCTGGCCTGCCGCTTGAGCGCGTCCTCGAGCTTTTCGTCGTCGCGCAGCGTCTTGGCGCCGGCGCGGGCCACGAGCTGCCCGAGGTCTTCCTCCAGCACCTCCACCAGCGGAGCCTTCGAGCTGCCGGTTTCCGGCAGGCCGCGGATCTCGCACCAGGGCTCGCCGATGGGGGAGCCGTCTTCCTCCAGGATAAGCGTGACGATCAGCTCGCCGTTGAGCGCCATGCGGATCCTGTCGCGCACCACGCCGTCGAGGGCGCCGATCAGCACGCTGCCATCGAGGTAGGTGCGGCCCGTCTCCACGAACTCCACCGTCTCCCCGGCCTTAGGGCCGCTGAGCGCGATCATCGTACCGTTGGGGGCCAGGGCACCCTTGCGACCGAGGCTTTCGGCGAGCCGCGCGTGGGTGCGCAGGTGCCGGTGCTCGCCGTGCATCGGCGCCACGAGCCGCGGATCGGTGATGGCATGCATCCGCTCCAGATCAGGCCGGTTGGCATGGCCCGAAACGTGGTAGAGCCCCGAGCTGTCGTCCACCACATCGACCCCGCGCTCGGAGAGCTGGTTCATCACCGAGATCACCCCCCGCTCGTTTCCGGGAATCGTCTTGGACGAGAAGAGGAAGAGATCGCCCTCGGCCAGCGTGAGCCCGAGATACTTGCCGCGTGCGAGTTGCGCCGAAGCGGCCCGGCGCTCGCCCTGGCTGCCGGTGACGATCAGCATCAGGTTCTCGCGCGGCACCTGTGTGGCATCCTCCGGCGCGATCGTCGCGGGGAACCCGGTGAGCACGCGGGTCTCCACGGCCGCCTCCACCATCCGCCGCATCGCCCGGCCGAGCAGGCAGATCGAGCGGCCCGCCGCGCGCCCGGCCTCGGCCAGCGTCTTCAGCCGCGCCACGTTCGATGCGAAGGTGGTGGCCACCACCATCCCCGGCGCGTCGCGCACGAGGCGTTCGAGATCCCCGGCGAGCGAGGCTTCAGAGCGCCCCGGGTGCTCGGAGAAGACATTCGTGCTGTCGCAGGTCAGGGCATCGAGGTCCGTACCGGCGGCCTCGCGCCAGAGCGCCTCGTCGAAGGCTTCGCCCACCACCGGCGTGCGGTCGATCTTGAAGTCGCCGGAGTGGATGACCCGCC
The DNA here is from genome assembly GCA_964466745.1 of uncultured Rhodobacterales bacterium. Classification (GTDB taxonomy): domain Bacteria; phylum Pseudomonadota; class Alphaproteobacteria; order Rhodobacterales; family Rhodobacteraceae; genus CAYXOX01. The sequence continues at coordinate 4,514 of CAYXOX010000092.1, read as the reverse complement.
CGCCGGGCGTCTCGATCAGCAGGCCCGCGCTTTCGGGAATGGAGTGCGAAACCGGCAGGAAGCTCACGGAAAAGGGGCCGGCCTGGATGCGCTCGGGCCACGGAGCAGCGAGGCGCACCTCTTCGGGGTCGTGCCCGTTCTCCTCCATCTTCCGGCGCGCGTGGCTGGCGGTGAAGGGCCGCGCATGCACGGGCACGCCGAGCCGGCCCCAGAGCAGGCCGAGCGCGCCCACGTGGTCTTCATGGGCATGGGTGATGAAGATCGCGTCGAGGCGGTCGCGGCGCTCGGCGATCCAGGCGATGTCGGCCATGATGAGATCGACGCCGGGCGTCGTATCCATGTCGGGAAAGGTGACGCCGATGTCGACGAGGATGAATCTCTCCTTGCCGGGCGAACCCCAGCCGTAGAGATAGCAGTTCATCCCGATCTCCCCCGCGCCTCCGAGGGGGAGATACACCAGTCTTTCGCTGCTCATATGGGCGTGTTTTCCTTGTTGTGCTCGTGGATGACGGTCAGACCGTGCATCGTGAGATCATCTTCGAAATGGTCGAACAGGCGCTCGCCCGACTGGAACAGCGGCGCGAGGCCGCCCGTGGCGATGACGGGCATCGCGCGGCCCTGCTCGGCGGTTATCCGGGTGCATATCTCACGCACGAGGCCGACGTAACCCCAGAACACGCCCGATTGCATGCAGGCTACCGTGTTGGTGCCGACGACCCGCGCGGGCAGCGTGATATCGACGTGCGGCAGGGCGGCGGCGGACTGGTGCAGGGCCTCGAGGCTGAGGTTGACGCCCGGCGCGATGACGCCGCCGACATAGGCGCCATCAGCCGCAACCACGTCGAAGGTGGTGGCGGTGCCGAAATCCACCACGATCAGATCGCCCCCGTGCCTGTCGAAGGCACCGGCGGCATTCACCAGCCGGTCGGGGCCCACCTGGGTGCCCGCGTCCACCCGGGGCTGCGCGGGCAGCAGGCAGTCCGGCTTGCCGACGACAAGCGGGCGCGTTCCGAAGTACCGGTCGCAGAAGACCCGCAGGTTGAACACCACGCGGGGGACGGTGGAGGAGACGATGCATTCCGTGATGTCCATGGCGAGGCCACGGTGCTCCATCAGCGTGGACAGCCAGACGTAGTACTGGTCCGCGGTTCGCTGCCATTCCGTCGAGGTGCGGAAGGTGGCGCGGAACCGCGTCCCGTCCCAGACCGAGAAGACGGTATTGGTATTGCCCACGTCGATGCACAGAAGCATGCCCTGCCCCCCTCGCTCTTGCCCGCGCCGGTCAGAAATGCACCTCGGCGGCCGCGATCACCCGCCGGCCGGCGTCCGTCTCCAGCACGAGGTTGCCGTCTTCGTCCACCGTCTCGAACCGGCCCTCCAGCGTTTCGCGGCCGGTCTTGGCGGTGATGCGCTCGCCGAGGCGTGCGGCATGGCGCAGCCAGGCCTCGCGGATGCGGCCGAAGCCGAAGGTGGCGAGAATGTCTTCCTCGGTTGCGTAGTGGCCGGCGAGCAGGGTGAGGAAGCGCTCTGCATCCACGGGCGGCTCGCCGGAGGCCGCCGCAAGGCTCACAGGCGGAAATTCCTGCGCACCGAGGCCGGCGGGCACACCGGCGAGATTGACCCCGATGCCGATGGACAGCCAGTCAACGAAGGGCCCGGATCCGCGGCACTCGAGCAGGATGCCGGCCACCTTGCCACCGTCGAGCAGCACGTCGTTCGGCCATTTGAGCGAAAGCGCCGAACGGTCGGTGTGAATCGCCAGCGTTTCGAAAAGGGCGTTTGCGGCCAGGAAACTGCGGCGCGCCGCCTCGCCCGCGGTGCAGCCGGGCCGGAAGATCAGCGTCGCGGCGAGATTGCCCGGCGGATCCTGCCAGCTGCGGCCCTGCCTGCCGCGGCCGCGGGTCTGGCGCCGGGCCATGATCCACGTCGGCCCGGAGATGTCCGGGGCGCGGCGGGCGGCCTCGGCCATCGTGCTGTCGACCTCGTCGAGCACGAGGCGGGCATAGCCCTCGGGCCAGCGCTCGACGTCACCGGACAAGCGTTGCCGCCGCAGCCGCCGCGGCACCTTCGATGCCGAAGAGGTTGATCACCCCGAGCACCATGACGGCGGCGGCCCCCACGAGGAAGGTCCATAGCACGGGGTTGCGGCCGCTCTCCAGCGCGTCGCGCTCCTCGCCGAAGTACATCAGGTAGACGATGCGCAGGTAGTAGAAGGCCCCGATGGCCGAGGCCACGGCGGACGCCGCGACGAGCCAGATCATGCCGGCCTCGACGGCGGCCTGCCACACCGCGAGCTTGGCGAAGAACCCCACGAGCGGCGGCACGCCCGCCAGCGAGAACATCAGCACCAGAAGCGCCAGCGCCCGCACCGGCTCCCGCGAGGAATACATCTGCAGGCTGCGGATGTCGGTCACCGGCTGGCCGTCCTTCTCCATGTCGAGGATGAAGGCGAAGGTCCCAACGTTCATCGTCACATAGATCGCCATATAGACGAGCATGGCCTGCACGCCGAGCGCCGTTCCCGCGGCGAGGCCGATCAGCGCGTAGCCCATGTGGGCGATCGAGGAGTAGGCCATCAGGCGCTTGATGTTTGTCTGGCCGATGGCAGCGATCGACCCGAGGAACATCGAGAGCACCGCGAGCGCGGCCACGATCTGCTGCCAGTCGCCCACCGCGCCGCCAAAGGCATCGTGGACCACCCGCGCGAAGAGCGCCATGGCCGCGACCTTCGGCGCCGTGGCGAGAAAACCCGTCACCGGGGTGGGCGCGCCTTCGTAGACATCGGGCGTCCACATGTGAAACGGCGCCGCCGACACCTTGAAGGCGAGCCCCGCGGAGATGAACACCAGCCCGAAGAGCAGCCCCAGCGAGAGCTCGGTGCTGGCCGCTTCGACGATGCCGGCAAAGAGCGTCGTGCCCGCGTAGCCGTAGGTGAGCGAGGCGCCGTAGAGCAGCAGGCCCGAGGAGAGCGCGCCCAGAACGAAATACTTCAGCCCGGCTTCGGTGGATTTCACGCTGTCGCGCCGCAGCGAGGCGATCACGTAGAGCGACAGCGACTGCAGCTCCAGCCCGATGTAGAGGGCCATGAGATCTCCGGCCGAGACCATGATCATCATGCCAACCGTGGCCAGCGCGATCAGGACCGGGTACTCGAAGCGCAGCAGGTCGCGGCGCGCCATGTATTCCTGGCTCATCAGCAGCAGCGCGGCGCCGGAAACGAGGATCGTCACCTTCGCGAAACGGGCGAAGGCGTCGTCGACCACCATGCCTCCGAAGGCAGGGCGCACCCCCTGCCCCGTGAGCCCGATGAAGGCCGCGAGGGCGAGAAAGACCGCCGCCGTCGTCCAGACGAGGAGCGGGCCTTTCGAATCCTGCCCGGTGAACACGCCGAAAAGCAGCGCGGCCATGGCGTAGCCGGCCAGCAGGATCTCGGGAAGCAGGATGGCGAAGTCTTGCGCGATCATCTTTCAGGGATCCTTCAGTTCGCGGCCAGCCGGGTGGCCGCCGCGTGATCGGCGAGCGCGGTTTCGTACTGCCCGACGAGCGCCGCCACCGAGGGCCCGATGATGTCGGTCACGAGGCTCGGGTAGACGCCGAGCCCTATGGTGGCGACGACGAGCGGCGCGAAGATCGCGCGCTCGCGGCGGGTCATGTCGGTGATCGACTTGAGGCTTTCCTTGATGAGATCGCCGAAGACGACCCGACGGTAGAGCCAGAGCGCGTAGGCGGCCGAAAGGATCACGCCGGTGGCCGCCACGAATGCGATCCAGGTGTTCACCTGGTAGACCCCCATGATGGTCAGGAACTCGCCCACGAAACCGGAGGTGCCGGGCAGGCCGACGTTGGCCATGGTGAACAGCATGAAGATCAGCGCATAGGCCGGCATCCGGTTCACCAGGCCGCCGTAGGCGTCGATCTCGCGGGTATGCATCCGGTCGTAGATCACCCCGACGCAGAGAAAGAGCGCCCCCGACACGAAGCCGTGGGAGATCATCTGGAAGATCGCCCCGTCGAGCCCCTGCTGGTTGGCCGCGAAGATGCCCATGGTCACGAAGCCCATGTGCGCCACCGAGGAGTAGGCGATGAGCTTCTTCATGTCGTGCTGCATGAGCGCGACAAGCGAGGTGTAGACGATGGCGATGGCCGAGAGCCAGAGCACGAGCGGCGCGAGAAGATCGGACGCCACCGGGAACATCGGCAGGGAGAAACGCAGGAAGCCGTACCCCCCCATCTTGAGCAGGATCGCCGCCAGGACCACCGAGCCCGCGGTGGGGGCCTGGACGTGCGCGTCGGGCAACCAGGTGTGCACCGGCCACATGGGCATCTTCACCGCGAAGGAGGCAAAGAACGCCAGCCAGAGCAGCGTCTGCATCCCGCCGATGATCTGCACGCCGAGAAGCGAGAACGTCTCCGAGCCGAATTCGTGGGCCAGCAGCACGGTGATGTCGGTGGTGCCGGCATCCACGAACATCGCCACCATGGCCACCAGCATCAGCACCGAGCCGAGGAAGGTG
>CAYXOX010000091.1:0-12171 GCA_964466745.1 uncultured Rhodobacterales bacterium | reverse complement strand
GGCCAGGACGACGGCGGAGTTGAAGATGTTGAGGCCCTTGTTCTCCATCGCCCCCATGTTGAAATCGTCCACCGCGACGATGTTGAAGACGTCGAGATCGTATTCGCGCCCGTAGACCTCCTCGTCCCAGGCCATGGATTTCTTCAGCGCCTCCATCGCCCAGGCGCATTTGCCCTCGTCGCCGCGCCGCACCCAGATCGCGAGCGCCACCTCGCGGCCCGAGACGGTCGTGAAGCTGTCGCGATGGGCGACGAGATCGCCGGCCACCAGCGCGAAGAGGTAGGCGGGTTTCGGCCATGGGTCGTGCCACTCGGCCCAGCCCGGGCCCTCCGCGTGCGGATTGCCGTTGGAGAGAAGCACCGGCAGGGGGCTCTCGATGCGCACGGTGAAGGGGGCGAGCACATCGGGACGGTCGGGGTAGTAGGTGATCCGGCGGAAGCCCTCGGCCTCGCACTGCGTGCAGTACATCCCGCGGGAGATGTAGAGCCCCTCGAGTGCCGTGTTCGCCTCGGGCGAAATCCGCACCTCCGCCTCCCAGGTGAACGGGCCGCCGGGCACCGCGCAGGTCAGGCCCTCGGCCGTGATCTCCGGGGAGGCGGGCGCGCCGTCGATCCTGGCCCCGATCAGCTCCATGGCCTCGCCGTCGAGCCGGAAGGGGCCGGGCGCCTCCGGGTTCGGCCGAAAGCGGATGCGCGAGAGCACCCTTGTGTCGCCCGGGTCGAGCCTGAAGGTGAGGTGCACCTCCTCCACGAGATACGCGGGCGGGCGGTAGTCGGCGAGCAGGATCGGCTGGGGGGCGGGGTCGCGCATCGGGTGTCTCCCTTGATGACCGAAGCGGTCTAGCGTGGCGCCGGGCGGATGTGTAGGGCCCGGCACCGGAACGCCGGATCGCAGGCGAATGCGCGGCCTTTTCCGCTGCCGCCGGTGCGCGCCATTTCGGTGCGCGCTCGAACGCGCAACGCGCCCGGCGCGGTTTCCGGGCACCGGGCCGCCCGAGACCCCCGCCCACCTCGAGCCGTGCGCGTTCGTCCTTCGCCCCCCGCCTCAGCGTTCGTCCACGTCGTCCATGTCCTGCTGGCCCGAGAGCCTGCGCCGCACGATGGACCATGACAGCCCGATGCCGAGCACCACCGAGAGCGCGAAGATCGCGAGCCACACGTTGAGGGTGGTGTTGTCGAGGGTCAGGAACCCGTAGTCGTGCAGCACCCAGATGAGCGCGCCGACCACCGAAAAGACAAGGATCATGCCGAATGCGCCGATCGAGCGGATCGTGGCGCGCAGGTAGATGATGTAGCCGATGGTCAGCAACAGCCCCAGGAATACCGTCAGCGGCAGTTGCTCGGCGTAGTTCGTCCGTGCCCAGCGGATGAAGTTCCATTCGCTGGAATTGAAGGTCGCGGAGAGCAGGATGAAGGCGAAGAGCCAGCGCAGGATGATCGGCATGTCGGCAGGTCCGTAGGAAATTCGCGTGCCAGTTGGCGCGAACCGGCGGCGGCTGTCCAGCCTCGTCAGCGCCGAAGCCTGCCGTTCCGCCGCCAGATTGCGGTTTCGGCGCGCCGCCGCGGGCGGTATACCGGCGCGGCATCAAGCGGGGAGCGGGCATCGTGGCCAACGTGGTTGTCGTGGGCGCCCAGTGGGGCGACGAGGGTAAGGGCAAGGTCGTGGACTGGCTCTCCGAGCGGGCCGACGTGATCGTGCGGTTCCAGGGGGGGCACAACGCCGGTCACACGCTGGTGGTCGAGGGCGAGGTCTACAAGCTCCACGCGCTGCCCTCCGGCGTCGTCCGCGGCGGGAAGCTCTCCGTGATCGGAAACGGCGTGGTCCTCGATCCCTGGCACCTGATGCGCGAGATCGAGGGCATCCGTGCGCAGGGCGTGGAGATCAGCCCGGAGAGCCTGATGATCGCCGAGAACGCGCCGCTCATCCTTCCGCTTCACGGCGAGCTCGATCGGGCCCGCGAGGCGCAGAATGCCGTTGCCCGTATCGGCACCACCGGCCGCGGGATCGGCCCGGCCTACGAGGACAAGGTGGGGCGGCGCGCGGTGCGGGTCGCCGATCTCGCGGACCGGGCAACGCTCGAGCGGCGGGTCGACCGCGCGCTGGTGCACCACGATGCGCTCAGGCGCGGCCTCGGGCTCGATCCTGTGGACCGGGCCGCACTGCTCGCCGCGCTCGAGGAGATCGCGCCGCAGGTGCTGCCCTTCGCCGGGCCGGTCTGGAAGGTGCTCAACGAGGCGCGCCGCGCCGGCCGCCGGATGCTCTTCGAGGGCGCGCAGGGCGCGCTGCTCGACATCGATTTCGGCACCTATCCCTTCGTGACCTCCTCCAACGTGATCGCCGGACAGGCCGCGACGGGCTCGGGCGTCGGCCCCGGCGCGCTCGATTTCGTTCTCGGCATCGTCAAGGCATACACCACGCGCGTGGGCGAAGGCCCCTTTCCCACCGAGCTCTTCGACGCGCACGGCCAGCGACTGGGCGAGCGGGGCCACGAGTTCGGCACCACCACCGGGCGCAAGCGACGCTGCGGATGGTTCGATGCGGTGCTGGTGCGCCAGACCTGCGCCACCTCCGGGGTGTCGGGGATCGCGCTCACCAAGCTCGACGTGCTCGACGGGTTCGAGGAGTTGCGCATCTGTACCGGCTACCGCCTCGACGGGCGCGAGCTCGACTACCTGCCGACCGCCTCGGAGGAACAGGCCCGGGTCGAGCCCGTCTACGAATCCGTGCCGGGCTGGACCGAAAGCACCGCCGGCGCGCGGAGCTGGGCCGACCTCCCGGCCGAGGCGATCAAGTACATCCGCCGGGTCGAGGAGTTGATCCGCTGCCCGGTGGCCCTAGTCTCCACCTCGCCGGAACGCGACGACACGATCCTCGTGACCGACCCGTTCGCGGACTGAGCACCGCGGGCGCGGAGAGCACGGCGCACGGCGCCCCGGCAAGCGGGTCCCGGAAAGAGGCAACCGGGGCCGGCAACGAGACAGGCAACGAAAGGGCAAGCTCCATGGCGCTTTCCTACAAGGCCCGGCGACGCTGGTCGCTCGTGATCCTCCTTCTCGGCCTTCCGCTCTACATCGTCGCGGCGGTGACGGTGATGTCGGTTCTCGATCGCCCGCCGCTCTGGGTGGAGTTCGCCGTCTACGTCGTGCTGGGCATCCTGTGGGCGCTTCCCTTCCGCGCCGTGTTCCGCGGCGTGGGGCAGGCGGATCCGGACTCCCTGCCCCCGGCGGACGGACCGCCGCCACGCTGAAGCCGCCACCGGCGGCCCGCAGGCTCCAGCCCGCGGCTGCCCGGCGGCGCCATGCGCTGCCCGCCCGCGCCGGAGAGTTCCAGCGTCGCCCGGAGCCGCCCGGAGCGCGCCGGCCATGCGGCTCAGCACGGCGGCATCCGAACCTCGCGCAGGGCGCGCCACACGCCCGCGGGCCGCCGCGAACCCTGCCCTGCCGCCCCCCGCGCGGGGCCCGAACCCTTCTTCATCTTGGCCAAAACACTCCGGGGTCCGGGGCAGAGCCCCGGCAGGGTCCATCCGGCGGCGTCGGCTTGTCCCCTGTGCCTGCCATGATCCACGGGTGCGAGCCACGGGCCGGCCTCCCGTCCCTGCCGGGCCCAGGCGTCCTTCGGCCTCGCGCCTCCGTGGCGGCCTTCAAAGGGCGGCGACGCTGGTGCGCGCGTGCAGGTTGCGGGTCGTTTCGGGGTCGCAGAGTGCGGTGCCTGGCGTCATCACCGCCGCCCCGGCGGCGGCAGCGCCCAGGTGGGCCGCAGCACGGAACGTCTCCCCGCGTGCCATGGTCATCACCATCGCGCCCACGAGGCTGTCGCCGGCGCCGATCGCGCTCACGGCGCGGATCACGGGGGGTTCCACGAAGAAGCGGTCCTCGGCCGAGACGCCCACGGTGCCATGCCGCTGGGCTAGCGAGCTCACGATGTGGCGGGCCACGCCGCCGGCGACGAGCGCGGCGCCATAGTCGGCCAGTGCCTGCGGGGTCGAAAAGGCGCGCCCCGCGAGGTGCTCGGCCTCTTCGCCGTCCATGCGCAGGATTTCCACGGGCGGGCCGCCGAAACGCGCGGCGGCCTCCAGCGCCGGTCCGGAAGTGTCGAGCACGAAGCGCGCCCCTTCCGCCACCGCGCGACGGTTCATCTGGTCGAGCAGCCCGGGCTCCACGCCCGGCGGCAGGCTTCCGGAGACCACAACGAACATTCCCGGCCGCAGCGCGGCCGCGAAGCTGTCGAGAAAGCGCCGGCAATCCCCGGCGGACCACTCGGGCCCCGGCATGCCGAAGCGGAACTGGCTGCCGCTTTCTAGCTCGATAACCGCGAAGCCGTGGCGCGTGGGCGCCGGGCCGTCGATCCCGAGGGTCGGCACGCCATCGGCGCGCAACAGGTCCAGGCATTCCTGCCCGGTGTGACCGCCCACCACCAGCAGTGCGGTTGCCTCGCCGCCGAGCTTGGCGATGGCACGCGCCACGTTCACCCCACCGCCACCGGCGTGGTAGCGCGGCTGCGCGCAGCGCAGCTTCGGCCCGGGCCGGATGCTGGCGACCTCGGTCGAGATGTCCAGCGTGGGGTTGAGCGTGACCGTGAGGATCTCCGCCATTGTTCCTTCCCGGCCGTACGGCCCTCTTTTTCGGTGCAGGCTGTCGCCCCCGGCCTGTCGATTCCGGCGCGGCGGCCGACAGAAAGCGCCGCGCGCGGTTTTCTTGCGCAGCGCTTTCGATCCTAGCTTCTGTTTGCGCTAACGCAAGCACCCGGCCAGACGCGCGCCCCGGGGTGGCGGCCGGTCCATTTCGGGGGAGGGGCAAGGGCGGATGCAGGGCCGCCCCGGGGCCCGTTCAGCGATCCGCCTCGGCCTCGGCCACGTGGCGCTTGACGGCCACGAAACTGTCTGGCGTGACGGAGATCGTGTCGATTCCGGCATCCACGAGAATCCGCGCGAAGGCCGGGTCGTTCGAGGGCGCCTGCCCGCACAGGCCCACCTTGCAGCCCGCACCGTGGGCGCCTTCGATCAGCGAGCGGATCATCCAGACAACGGCCGCATCGTCTTCGCGGAACAGGCCCGCCAGCTCGTCGCTGTCGCGGTCGATCCCGAGGGTGAGCTGCGTCAGGTCGTTCGAGCCGATGGAGAACCCGTCGAAACGCTTGGCGAATTCCTCGGCCAGGATCACGTTGGAGGGCACCTCGCCCATCACGTAGACCTCAAGCCCGTTCCGGCCCCGCTCCAGCCCTGCCTCGGCCATCACGGCGAGCACCTTGTCGGCCTCGGCGGGTGTGCGGCAGAACGGGATCATCACGATGACGTTGTCGAACCCCATCTCTTCGCGCAGCTTGCGGATCGCCCGGCACTCCAGCTTGAATCCCGGCGCGTAGCGCGGGTTGTAATAGCGCGAGGCACCGCGGAACCCGATCATCGGGTTCTCTTCCTCGGGCTCGTAGGCGTGCCCGCCGAGGAGTTCGGCGTATTCGTTGGTCTTGAAGTCGCTCATACGCACGATCACCGGCTTCGGGTAGGCAACCGCCGCGATGCGCGACAGCCCGCGCGCGAGCTTGTCCACGAAATATTCCGGCTTGTCGTCGTAGCCGCGGGTGATCTCGGCGATCTGCTCCTTCACCCCGTCGTCGGGCAGGCTGTCGTAGTTCACCAATGCCATGGGGTGCACCTTGACCGCCTCGTTGACGACGAACTCCATCCGCGCGAGCCCGACGCCCTCGGCCGGCAGCCGCCACCAGCGGAAGGCGGCGGTGGGGTTCGCGAGGTTGAGCATGATGCGCGTCTTCGTCTCGGGCACATCGTCGAGGCGCAGTTCCTCCACCTCGTATTCGGCGATGCCCGCGTGGATCGTGCCTTCGTCGCCCGCGCAGCAGTTGACGGTGATCTCCTGCCCGTCGTGGAGCACGTGGGTGGCGGTGCCGGTGCCGACGATGGCCGGCACGCCGAGTTCACGGCTGACGATGGCGGCATGGGAGGTGCGCCCGCCGTGGTCGGTCACGATGGCGGCGGCCCGCTTCATGATCGGAACCCAGTCGGGATCGGTGATGGAGGTCACGAGGATCGAGCCGTCGACGAACCGGTCTATGTCGGCGGCCGACTCGATCAGGCAGACCCGGCCTGCCGCCACCGCCGATCCCACCGACAGCCCCGAGATCAGGACCTTTCCGGCATCCTTCACCGAGTAGGACTTGAGCGCCCCGACCTCGGCCCGGCTCTGGACGGTTTCGGGCCGGGCCTGCACGATGAAGAGCTCGCCGGTGTCGCCGTCCTTCGCCCACTCCATGTCCATCGGCTGGCCGTAGTGGCGCTCGATCGTTGCGGCCATGCGTGCCAGGGCGAGGATCTCGTCGTCTTCCAGAACGAAGCCGGCGCGCTCGGCCTTGGAGGTGGGCACGTTGCGTGTGGCGGCGGCGCCGTGCGCGTCGGTCGTGTAGATCATCTTGATCTCCTTCGCCCCGCGTGCCTTCTCGACGATGGGCGAGAGATCCTCGCGTTCCAGGAAGGGCTTGTAGACCATGTACTCGTCGGGATCGACCGCGCCCTGCACGACGTTCTCGCCGAGGCCCCAGGCCGCGTTGATGAGCACCGTCTTGTCGAAGCCGGATTCGGTGTCGATGGAAAACATCACGCCCGAGCCGCCGATGTCGGATCGCACCATGAGCTGCACCCCGATGGACAGCGCCACTTCCGAGTGATCGAATCCCTTGAGCGTTCTGTAGGTGATCGCACGGTCGGTGAAGAGCGAGGCGTAGCATCTCCGGCAGGCCGCGAGCAGCGAGGCCTCGCCGCGCACGTTGAGAAAGGTCTCCTGCTGGCCGGCGAAGCTCGCATCGGGCAGATCCTCGGCCGTCGCGGAGGAGCGGACGGCGACGGCAACCTCGTCGGTGCCCATGCGGCGCGCCAGGCCGTGATAGGCCTCCACGATCGCCTCGCGGATGCCGGCGGGAAACTCGCCTTTCGCGATGGCCTCGCGGATGCTGCGCCCGGCTTCGGCGAGCGTGATCTTGTGATCCTTCAACTCGCCGACCTTCGCGGCGATGAAATCGCCCAGATCGTTGGCCTCGATATAGGCGCGGAAGGCATCTGCCGTCGTGGCGTAGCCCGGGGGCACGGCGATTCCCTTCTGCCCAAGCTGCTGGACCATCTCGCCGAGCGAGCTGTTCTTGCCGCCGACGAGCGCCACGTCCTCCCGGCGCAGGTCGTCGAACCAGATGACGCTCACGAGATCGGGGCTGTCCTTGTCCAAGGGCATCGCGTTTTCCTCCTGTAGCAATGGGCGGGGTCGCCGGGGTTGCAGGTATCTTGCCCATCGGCGCGGAGCGGGCCTTGATATTGGTCAAGGAGGCAAGCGCCCACCATTCGGGCCCTGGCTGGCGCCGCCCGGGCGCCGGGCGCGCATCCCCGGCCGCTCCGGCGGTTTGCAAAACGGCCCCGCTTCATGAACAGTCTGGCACATGCCGACAGGAGCCAAGAGCCGTGCCCCACAGCCTGCCCGCCGCGCCTTCATTCTGCCATGGCATGTGCCTTCGCCGTGCGCAGGCGGGCGGCACGCCCGAGGTGCGGGCCGAATGACGCGGGTCTTCTTTCTTCTTGGGGTCGCGGTGATCGCCGCGCTGGTCACGCTCCGCGTGGCAGACCCGTTCCCGGTCCAATCCCTGCGGAACGCATATTTCGACCTCCTGCAGCGGGTTTCGCCGCGCGAATACCGGCCGCTTCCCGTACGGGTGGTCGACATCAACGACGAGGCGCTCGCAGCCGTGGGCCAGTGGCCCTGGCCGCGGGACCGCATGGCCGAGCTGACCGACCGCATCGCGGGCTACGGTGCGGCGGTGATCGCCTACGACGTCCTGTTTTCCGAGCCGGACCGGCTGTCGCCGGCAAAGATCCTCGACAGCCCCGCGCTGCGAACCCTGCTGCCCTCGGGCATATCGTCTTCCGACAGGGCGAGACTCGACAACGACGCCCGCTTTGCCCGCTCCATGGAAGGGCGCACCGTGGTTCTCGGAACCGCGCTGGCGCGCAGCGGCGAGCGCGGCGTCGTCCGGCCGCAGGTGGGGTTCGTGGAGATCGGCGCCTCCCCGGGCCTTGGCCTGCTCTCGATCGAGGCGACCACCCCGGTGGTCCCGCAGCTCGCGCAGGCTGCCACGGGCTTCGGTTCGATCAACGTCTCGCCGGGCGGCGTTGCGGGGCTCGTCCGGCAGGTTCCGATGATCTGGAACACGCCCGACGGGCCCCTGCCGAGCCTCGCCATCGAGGTTCTGCGCCATGCGCTCGGCGTGGACACGCTGCTGCTCTCGGGCTCGCCGGACATCGAGGGCTTCGTGGCATCGGTCCGGGTCGGGCAGTTCGAGGTTCTCACCCAGGACGACGGCCAGCTCTGGGTGCGCTACCGGCGCGATCATCCCGATCTCTACGTCGGCGCCGCCGCGGTGCTGGCCGAGGGCGAGGATCCGCAGGTGCGCGCCGCGCTGGAGGGCAACCTCGTGCTGGTGGGCACTTCGGCGGCGGGGCTGCTGGACATCCGCACCACCGCACTCGGCGAGAACGTGCCCGGCGTTTCGATCCACGCGCAGATCCTCGAGCAGATCCTGCTGGGCGAATACCTGCTGCGCAACGACGCGGTGGAGGGCATGGAGGTGATCGCGCTCGCCGTGCTCGGGCTCGCGGTTCTCGCGCTGATGCCCTGGCTCGGGCCGGTTCTCTCGTTCGTCGCAGGTGCCGCGGGCGCGGCTGTCGCGCTGGGCGCGAGCTGGTACGCCTTCGTCGCCCACGGGGTGCTCGTCGACGCCACCTACCCGCTGGTGGGCGGCTTCGTGGCCTTCGCGATCATGGCCGGTTTCCAGTATGTCGTGGCCGATCGGGAAAAGCGCCTCATCCGGCGCTCCTTCTCGCACTACGTCGCGCCCGACATCCTGCACGAGATCGAAAGCCGCGGGCACGACCTGAAACTCGGCGGCGAGATGCGGGAAGTGACGATCATGTTCCTCGATATCCGCAACTTCACAAATCTTGCCGAAGGGTTGGAAGCGTCGGATCTCGTTTCGGTCCTGAACGATCTCTTCACAGATCTCGGGGCCGAGATCCTCGATCAGTCGGGCACGATCGACAAGTTCATCGGCGATGCGATCATGGCGTTCTGGAACGCGCCGCTTCCGGCCGAAGACCACGCCCGGCGAGCCGGGCTCGCGGCGCTCGGACTGCGCGGAGCGCTGGAGCGTTTCAATGCCCGGTCCGGCCGAGCGCCCATCGCGGCGGCCATCGGCCTCTCGACCGGCCCGGCCTGCGTGGGCAACATCGGCTCGCGGGTGCGTTTCAACTACTCGGCCATCGGGGACACGGTGAACGTGGCCGCCCGGGTGGAGGCGGCCTGCCGGAAGGTCGGGCACGACATAACTGTCACCGCCGAGACGGCTGCGCAGATGCCGGGGTTCGCGCTGCTGCCGGCGGGCGCGCTCGACCTGAAGGGAAAGTCCAGCCGGACCGAGGTCTTTGCGCTGGTTGGCGACGAAGCCTGCGCAGCCAGCGACGGCTTTCGCCGGCTTGCAGCGGCCCATGCCAAGGCCGTCGAGAGCCTGGTGGCTACCGGGCCGGATGGTGCGGAAGACGCGATCGCGGCCTGCGAGCGCATCGCTGCGGAAGCCGGGCTGGACCTCGCGTGGTTCTACGGGAACCTGCGCGGGCGCGCGGCGGACTTCGGTTTGGAGGCCTCCGTCTCGACCGCCGGCGAGGACGAGCGCCCTGGAGTGATTCCAGCGAGCTAGGCGCGTCCCTTGCAACCCTGAGGCGAGAATGTGTCAAGATCTTGTCCAAAAGTTGACAGCCAATCAATCTGTAGCATCTTCTGTAGCCAAATTTACTAATAATTGTTTTCAAACAATATTTCGATTAACGTATTAATTCCTGAATATTTTAACCGACAGGTGGTGCCATGACTATTCGTCTTGCGGTTGTCCTGTTAAGCGGTTTCCTCCTTTCCCTTCCTTCCCTGGCCTCTGCCCAGGACGTCGGCACGGTTGTCCGATGGTCACCCGGTGCGACCGTGCAGAGCGGCGGACGAACGGTCGAGATCAGTGAAGGGCAGCGCCTTGCGAATGGCGATGTCATTCGCACCACGGGCTCGGGCAACGTCCAGATCGTGTTCGACGACGAAACGCGCATCGTTGTTGGCCCGGGGTCGACCTTCACGGTGTCCGACGTATCCTTCGCGACGCCGGGCCGGGCCAGCCGCTTCGCCGTGAACGCGGCGGCGGGGACCTTCCGTTTCATCACGGGCGACAGCCCGCGTGACGCCTACAGCGTGACGACGCCGACCGCGACCATCGGCATTCGCGGCACCACCTACGACTGGACTGTGAACCAGCTGCACGGCACCAGCGTTGTTCTGCTGGAGGGGGGGCCGGTTCTTCTGTGTGCCGTTGCCGAGAGCGGTCAGCAACGCTGCGCCCTGATGCGCGGTGCGTGCAACCTGACCGCGGCGACCCCGCAACGCCAGATCGACCAGCCCGGCACTCGGCGCGAAGTCATCAATCGGCTGCAGGCGGAGTTCCCGTATGTTCTGAACCAGGAAACTCTGCGGTTCGATTTTCGCGCGCCGGTCTGGGCGTGCCCGTCCGACGGTGAGGGAACGACGCCGGACGTAGTTCGCCGCAACTCGGAGCGTGGTGGCGATGATCGGGGGGAGCGGCAAGTCCCGCAGGAGCCTCAGGATCCGCAGGACACCCAGGATCCTCAAGACCCGCAGGATCCTCAAGACCCGCAGGATCCACAGGACCCGCAGGACCCGCAGGACCCGCAAGACCCGCAGGATCCGCAAGATCCTCAGGACCCGCAGGATCCTCAGGATCCGCAAGACCCCCAGGATCCGCAGGACCCTCAGGATCCGCAGGACCCGCAAGATCCTCAGGACCCCCAGGATCCTCAGGATCCCGAAGACCCGCAGGATCCGCAGGACCCGCCGGGTGATTGCGACGGCCAGAACCCCGGAAATGACAAATGCGTTGGCGGCAGCCCGTTTGACGGAGAGCAGGGTGAAGAGCCCAGCGGCGGCAACAACGGGAACAACGGAAACAACGGAAACAACGGCAATAACGGAAATAACGGCGGGGATGACGACGACAGCTGCGACGGCCAGAACCCCGGCAATGACAAGTGTGTTGGCGGCAGCCCGTTCGACGGCGAGCAGGGTGAGGAACCCAGCGGCGGCAACAACGGCAACAACGGCAACAACGGGAACAACGGGAATAACGGCAACAACGGGAACTAACGGCAACAATTTGCATCAAACGAAAATGCGGGCGCCCAAATTTTGGGCGCCCGTTTTGCTTTTACACTTTTGGCCATGTTTTTGCCCGATTTCGCGGCTACTGTTGAGCGGATTGTCGCCGGTCCCCCTGGGGTAAGAGTGCGACGCAAATCGAGCACGCTCCATGTACACCTCAAATCGTTTCTCGTTTCGATCGGCGGTATCCGCCCTCGCGATCCTCGCTGGCTCCGCCGCATCGGCACAGGAAGTCGGCACGGCTGTTGCCGTGAACCAGCAGGCCACCCTCGTGGGGCGTGGCGAATTGGCTGCCGGCGCCCGCATATCGGTGGGCGACCGGATCACCACCGGAGCAACGGGGCTCGCCCAGCTGCTCTTCGACGACGAAACCCGCATCGTCGTCGGGCCGGGCTCGCAGCTTTCGGTGGACGATGTGCTGCTGGCCTCGCCGACGCTGGCGAGCCGCTTCGCGGTGTCCACCGCTGCCGGGACGTTCCGCTTCCTGTCGGGCAACAGCCCGAACGAAGCCTTCTCGATCACCACCCCCACCGGCACCATCGGCGTGCGCGGCACGGTGTTCGACTGGACGATCCTCGAGGAAGGCGTGACCGATCAATTCGGCAGGGGCCTGAGTGTTGCGCTTTACGACGGGCGCGTGTTGCTGTGCGCCGTGCCGGACGACGATACCCAGCGGTGCGCCGACATGACCGGCGCGTGCAACGTGACCTCCGCCACCGACGAGGGCGCCATCACCCAGCCGCCGACGCGCAGCGAGGTTGCGGAGTTCATCGCCGCCGTCTTCCCCTACGTGATCGACCAGCAGCCCCTGCGCAGCGATTTCCGTGCACCGACCTGGGCCTGCCCGCGGGAAGACCGCCCGATCCCGATCCTGCAGGACAACGACGACCGCGACCCGGCCCCCCCGCCG
>CAYXOX010000090.1:0-12263 GCA_964466745.1 uncultured Rhodobacterales bacterium | reverse complement strand
TCTCCTAAGTAAAGGTTTTTAAACCATACAACTATTTAATTATATGACAGAAACAAAAACAGTACCTGTATCCATCCCTGAATACCTGACCATAAAACAGTATCAGGAACTACAGAACCTCCCAGATACCGATAGTAAGCTGGAGAAGTCTTTATGGATTATATCCACCCTAACAGGTATAGAGGTGGAAGAGCTTAAGTACTGGGACTTAAAGAGTATAAAGAAGGTTAATGACCTTATTGAGAAAATGATTAACCCGGGTAATGAGTTCCATAGCCTTATAGAATGGAATGGTACCTTATACGGTTATTCCAACATAAAGCAACAATCCTTGGGTGAGTACATAGACTTAGAAAACCTATCCAAAGACATTAACAACAACCTCCATAAGGTAGTTAGTATCTTATACAGACCTGTCACTAGCCATAAGTTTGACAGCCTATCCTTCCAACTTAAACACCACCTTAAGGTAGTAAGAAATAATGAGGTAGCCAACGTATTTGATGCCTACGATATAGAGGGATATGATAGTGATAAAAGGAAAAAGGTGGAGGATAATTTCTTAGGTTTTCCAGTAACCATAGCCTTAGGTGCTATTAGTTTTTTTTTGATCACAGGAAGTCAGTACTTGAACAGTATAGTATATTCGGAGAACCAGAACCTGAAGGAGAAGACCAACCAGAAGATGTTAACGTCTCTTATAGCCAACATTGGGGTTGGTGGGGGACTATATACTCACTCTCTAAAACCGGTATACTTACAATTACAGGAGACAAGCGTATAACAGACATGAACTTTATAACAGTACTCAACTACCTAGAGATTGACAAGGATTATAATAAAGAAATGGAGAAGGCTCAGAAAGAAGCCCTCCGTAAAGCAAAATACAACTAACATGGACGAATACACAGACCCTACCCCTGATGAAACAACAACTACACAACCAGTTGATGTCCCTAAAAAACGTAAAAAGAAAGCAGAGAAGAAGGAACCTTGCCTCGATTGTCCGGACTATACGGAAGAAGAAGAACTAATTAGAGAGAAGGTTTTACAATTTAGGAGCAAAGGGTATAACAACAACCAAGTAGCTAGCCTCCTTAGACTACACAAAGAATACGTAGATACTATAAAGTAATGGCTAAGGTAAACATAACATACCAGACTGTCATAAACGACTTCCAAGAAGCCTGTGAAAAGCATTACCAGATAGCTAGTTTTGACAATGGTACTCTGGATTACTTGGATGCATCGGCTGTTAACCGTCTCTATCCTTTTGTATACATGAGACCTATGTCGGCAGTATTGGCTGACAGGACTAGGACGTTAACCTTTGAGTTATACTCCTTAGATCAACCCAAGATAGGTTCTTCTTCTAATAGTCAGGTAGTATCAGATACTGAACAGTATATATATGACTTACTGGCTTGGTTTAACTGGGGTCCAGCTGACAGACAACAGTGGTATGAAGTTAACCTAGTTAATGCCTTACCTGTTAATGAGGCTTTCCAAGACAGAGCTTTCGGGTGGGTAGGTACGATTAATGTTATTACACCATTTAACCTAGACTATTGTAATTACCCTCAACCATGACTTTCCAACAATCCTTAGAAGCCTTAGAAGTAGCCTTAACAGAGGCAATGGTGGAAGAACTCCAAGCCAACGGTTCTTATGATACTGGTAAACTAGCTGAGTCTATAACCTATGATATACGTACTCAGGGTACTACCTACCAGCTTGTAAGGACAATGTTAACCTACGGTATATTCGTAGACCAGGGGGATGGTAGAGGACCTGGGAAGATGCCACCGGTAAGACCTTTAATGGAGTGGATAAAGGAGAAGGGTATAAAGGTACCTAGTGGGTTAACGGTAGAGTCTTTTGCCTTTGCTATTGCTAAAAAGATAGAAAAGAAGGGAACTAATCCTAGACCTAGACCTTTCATACAACCTGCTATTACTGAGGTAATGAGGAATAAGGCTCAACAAATACTTAGTGAAGGTACCGAACAAGAGGTTTTAGATGCTATAAACAGACAACTACAAGATGTAAAGGTTAGAGCATAATGGCTATAACAGTACGTAATAAACCAACCTCCCCCAACGTCACAGATACCAAGCTAGTATATGCTGTATCTTCCAGTAATGCTTTACTACCACAGTTTCAGTATGTTACTGATATAAACCTAGGAGGTACACGTTTAACTAGACTACTTACTTACCCCAACCCAGAAGGAATAGGTGTTCTAGAGGTATCATCAATACTGGGTGATAACTTAGAGTATGACCAAGACTGGAAGGTAAGTACTGCAGAAGAATCAGATGAAGGGTTTAAAGAGTTTACCCTACACTTCTCAGAATCATACGGTACAAGTATAAGTAGTAGTGTTACCTTTTACCCGGGAGGTGCTTCTGATAGTATTGAAGTATTCCAAGGTACTGTAGACCCTAACCAAGGTTCTTATAACTTTCAACCCTCTTCTTCCTTTCAGTTACTAACCAATAGTACAAAAGGATATATATCCAAGGGTAATTATGTTACCGTACCAATATATATGCCTCCTTCCAGTGTTATAGGGGGTACTCAAGACATAGAGGTAGAATACGTCAATGCAGCCGGTACTATCATCTTTCAAGCCAATAATGCATTATCCCCGGGTAGTGATTATGAAATATTTACAACACCCATAGCTAGTGGTTCTTCTTTGTTTAACAATACCTACAACAATGAAGACTGGGAGACTATAAGGATAAGAAACGCTAACAACAATGACCTTTTATTTACTTACAATAGGGTTAGACCTTGTTATGATGATGGTGTTACCTTTGCCTTTATAAACAACTATGGGTATTTTGAGTACTACAGTATAGGTAACCCAGTACGTGAAAACAGTACGTTAACTAGGGAGATGGCTGACTTACCTCAGGTAGATTACTCTAACCTAGGAGCATACGATATAACAAGAAGGGGAGAGAAGGTATATAATACTACCTACCAAGACACTTATGATGTAACTACAGACTATCTGGATGAAGAAACAGCCAACCTTGTTACTGAGCTTTATGATAGTCCAGAGGTATACGTACAAGAGGATGGTAAGTTTATCCCTATTGTAATTACCGATACCACCTACACTAGGAACACAAACCAGAATAGACAGAAACTCTTTCAATACACTATTACTTATAGGTATGCTAATGCAAGGTATAGTAGGTAATAAGATCTACCGGGAGACAATTAATCTGAATTAATTACTAATGAAGAACGACCTTATACTAAGGGTAAATTACCAAGATCAGGTTTATGACCTAGATGTTCTGGAGGGAGTACCTTTAAGGGTTGATATGTCAACGGTGGAGGTAGGGGAACTAGGTAGAGTCTTTGGTATAGGTTCTCAAGAGTTCACCCTCCCTGGTACAAAACGTAATAACAAGTTTTTTAAGAATGCTTATGACATAGGGGCTGATAATCCCCCGGCTATGTACAATAGTATAGATGCTTGGGTATTACAGAAAGGAGAAACCTTACTCCAAGGACAACTAGAGTTATTAGAGGTAGTAACCGATGAGGACGGGTTTGTTAACTATAATGTACAGGTATCTGATAAGGTAGTACAGTTTAAGGAAGAACTAAAAGGTAAGTTTTTAAGAGATGCTGATTGGAGTGCTTATGATCATGTGTTTTCTTCCGGTAGTGTGTTGGATAGCTGGGAGGATAACTTATTAGGTGGTTCAGTATTTTACCCTTTAGGTGCTTATGGTAGGGATGACGATAACCAAGGGTTTAGTATCTACCCTCCTATGGGTTATGTTAATGACGATTTAGGTAGTAGTACCGTACCTCTTAATTTAAGACAATTCCTACCAAGTATCAAGCTAAAAGATACCTTAGATGTAATCTTTGATCAGGTAGGGTTTAGGTATAGTGGTAGTTTTACTGAAACCACAGACTTTAACAATCTATACCTTTTTACTAAGTCAGACGATCAGTTTGGTCCTACGGTACCTTCTGCTAGTGCTAACTTTGATGCTATAGAGAATGCTACACAGTTTGTTAGTAGTTCACAAACCCTATACGTAACTGCATCCATAGAGTTATCAGACCCTAAGAATGCTTACAACCCTAGTACTTCGGAATATACAGCCTTAACAACTGGTGACCACACCTTTAACTGTTCTCTGGTGTTTGACAATAGTGATTTAGAGTATATAGGGGCTAAGTCTTCAAGGGTAACCATACAGTTGAGGAAAGGAAGTAGTAAGCCGGGTAGTGTCTTTGCTACTGAAACAAGATTTTATAACTCCACCGACCCTTCGAGTATTACTGTATCAGCTACCGGACAAACCAGTATGACCGGGGGTAGTGATAAGTTCTTTGCTGATGTATTCTTTAGTACTATATACTTAGGTCCAGAAACACCTGTGTTAAAGATAAGGAGTGCTGAGTTATCTTGTACGAATGCACCTCCGGTATATGAGAACGAACCTGTAGACATGTCTTTACAGTTTAACCCAGAGCTTAAATCTGAAGATGTAATACAAGGTCTTATACAACAGTTTAACCTAGTCTTTCTTCCTGATCCTAATGATCAAAGGACTATACTTATAGAACAGTTTAATGACTGGATAAGATCAGGTGAAATAAAAGACTGGACAAGAAAGTATGATACCAGTAAGAGGGTGTCTATAAAACATCCGGTAACAGAACTACCTAAAAGCGTTATACTAACCAATGACGAAGATACTGATAGGTTTAGTAAAGTAGCTGAAGAACAAGAACCTTACCGTCAGTATGGTAGTTTAGAGCTTATAAGTACTAGTAATAATGCTCAAGGAGAAGATGAGATAAAGACAGTATTTGCACCTATAGTATTAGGTAGTAGCTTTCAA
Organism: uncultured Rhodobacterales bacterium; assembly: GCA_964466745.1. Lineage (GTDB taxonomy): Bacteria > Pseudomonadota > Alphaproteobacteria > Rhodobacterales > Rhodobacteraceae > CAYXOX01. The sequence continues at coordinate 7,377 of CAYXOX010000090.1, read as the reverse complement.
ACTGGTTCTAATTACCCTAACATAAACTTAGCAAGTACTACAGCCTTCCCTCACCTTTACAAGTATGATAATGATAAGGTTAAGGCATATGCATTCAAACCACGTATAGGGTATAAAGTAACCAATTCCCTACCTGATGGTAATAAGATATATATTGGTTTATCAGGTAATAATACAGCTACATCAGGGTCTTATGCCACCCTTTCCAACGTATCTCAGTTACCTACAATATCAGGTGCGTCTAATGACTTACACTTTAACAACACTTATGGAGACTTTGTACCTGCAGGGTTGGGTGTTAACAATGGTGTAACAGCGTATACTAAGTACTGGGAGACGTATTATGAAAGTTTATACTGGGATGATGGTAGGTTTGTAACCCTTGACTTATTATTCCAACCTTACGAATATCAGTCTATAAGGTTAAACGATAGGATAATGATTAAGAATCAGTACTATCGTATTAACAAGATAAAAGGGTTTAACTTAACCCAAGATGATGTGGTAACGGTAGAGTTACTTAAACTGTATCCGGCATACTTCCAGTTGGGAGAAGGAGGTATATCTCCAATAACTACTACTACAACTACAGAAGCACCTACTACTACTACAACCAGTACTACCTCAACTACCAGTACTACGACTACTAGTACTACGACTACTAGTACTACGACAACTACATCTACTACTAGTACAACAACATTCCCTCCTAATACTGAGATATTCAGTGATAGAGGAGATGGGGGAGGTTATCCTTCAGGTAATGCATGTAATGAAACCGATCCAACCGATAACTCTTTCTACCTAGCCGGTACTGGTAAAACAGTAACAGTAGATATAACAGGAGAAATAGTTTATACCAACCCTGGTCTTACTACCACAGTAACCGGAGAACAGCTTTACTTTGGAGTAAACGATACTAGTGGTGGGGCAGCTGGGTATGTTATCCGTATAGACTTTGATGGTACAGTAATGAGTTGGCAGGCATGTGGGGTAACGACTACTACTACTACAACAACCAGTACAACAACTACAACTATACCACAGTTTAATGTATTAGGTGGTGATACAGGTACTAATAACTCATCAACACTGGCTTGTGGGGACGATAGCAATACAAGTTATACAGTTATAGACAATGATAGCAGTGGTACGGTATCTACTGGTGATGAAATAGTAGGTTTATCAAATGGTTTCTTGAAGATAGAAGCAAACCAGTTTGTAGAACTAGATAGTGGTATAGTACTCGCTCCAGGACTACAAAACTGCCCTACTACTACAACCACTACAACCAGTACAACAACAACTAGTACAACTACCTTACCAGGGGTACAGTATTATTCTAACCGTATAGAGTTAAGTGGTTATAACAATTCTGAAGATGCTTGTACTATCCTTAACACCTCTATTAACATTTATAGTGATGAATCCTCCTTAGAAGATGTAACTGTAGGAGATTTCTTCTATACAGATCAAGCCTTAACAGCTGGGTGGGATGGTGATGATTTATGGTATGGGTTAGATCCTTCTGACGAATCTACACCTTCTTATTCCTTTAGAATAGCTTCTGATGGTGAGGTGTTAGAAACTAGAGACTGTTCAGTACCTACTACTACTACAACCACCACTACAGCAATACCTACATTCAACATATTAGGTTCAGTACGTATTACTTCTGAAGGTCTAAGGTGTGCTGGTAGTCCAGATGAAGTTCTTTATCGGGTAGTAGATAATGACTTTAGCGGTACCGTAACCGTAGGAGATGATCTTAAGTTAGCATCTACCGGTAACAATGCCAGTAATGGGTATTATGTATTAGAAGGAGGGTTATCAGTACAGGTAGATACAGGAGAGATTATAGACATATTAGACTGTAATACAACTACGACTACCACTACATCAACTACAACTACAGTACCTCCTTCCACTCAAGTATTTTCTAACCAAGAAGAAGGTGATGGTGGTATTACATCTTGTCAAGATCAAAGTACCTTACAGTATCTTATTTACTTAGACGGTACAGGTAAAACGGTAGAAAGTAGTGCTTGTATCGGTGAGATAGTATATGATGATAACTTCTTAACCGACGTATTTGTAGGACAAAGCCTATGGTATGGTGTAGCTGATGATATAGATCCTTCAGTAAGGTATTACGTACAGATTAACAATTCAGGTGAAATCATCGACTGGGTAGATTGTAATGCAACAACTACAACAAGTACCACAACAATACCTTCCTTTACCACTAATGGTAGTGTAAGAATAACTTCAGCAGGACTAAGATGCTCAGGCACACCAGACGAGGTATTATACAGAGTTATTGACAATGACTTTAGTGGTACGGTAACTGTTGGTGATGATCTTCTTGTACATGCTACTGGTAATAATGCATCTAACGGATATTACGTACTAGAAGGTAATATATCGGTACAAGTAGATGGTGGTGAAATTATTGATATATTAGACTGTAATACAACTACGACAACAACTACTACTACTACTACCACTAGTACGACTACCACAACAACCATACCGGGTATACAGCATGAAGTAGATGCAGTACAAGATTCAGGTTCATCTACAAGTGGTCAAGCTTGTAACTCAATTACATCCGGTAACATATACTCTAACAGAGCAAATGTAGCTAGTATTATTGTTGGAGACATCCTATACAGTAATGACCTATTGACCAATGCTTGGAATGGCGGTAACGGCTCTACAGGTAAATGGTATGGGTTATCTGATAGTGCAGGTTCGGCTGAGTATGCAATGCGTATAGATATTGGTGGTGAAGTAAAAGAGATTGTAGATTGTAGTGTGACTACCACAACTTCTACCACAACCATAGCCACTACTGCTTATAATGACTTAGGGTATGATGCTAGTACAGCAGGTACAGCTTGTAGTAATTATCCTTCAGGTAATGTCTTCTACGGGGATAATGCTGATTTTGAGAACACCGGTAAGCTTTATTCAGATGCCGGAGGAGTTAACCCAGCCCCTCAAGGGTTTTATTCAGATGGACTATACGTACTAGAAGTAGTAGATGGAGCTGGTAATACTGATAACGTTCAATTCTGTGGATTCTAATGGAAGATTGTGGATGCAATAAAAACAAGGTTAGGTTTGTAAGTGCACAACCAGCCACCCTTTACTATGCATGGCAGGTAGAGGTAATGCTTAATAACTTTAAAGAGGTAGGTATAAACCTTAACCAAGTAGACATAGTATGTTTTATAGAAGATGGTATACCAGAGGAATGGGATAAGTTAAGGTTAAACTATGCAGCTAGGTTCTTCTTTTACAAAGATACCAGAAAGAGTAAAAAATACGTCAGTAGTATACGACCCAACATACTTAAACAGCACTGGAAAGCTTATCCGGAACTAGAGGATGAGGTAATCTTTTACCATGACTGTGATATAGTGTTTACAAAACCTCTTAACCTATCTCAGTTTACCAAAGACGATGTATGGTACGGTTCAGATACTAAATGGTACATATCTTACGACTACATAATTGGTAAGGGACAGGATGTGTTTGACAAGATGGTAGAGGTAATGGATATTGACCCTCAACTAGTCATAGATAACAACGACAACTCTATAGGTGCTCAGTACATAATGAAAAGTATAGACTACGGGTTTTGGGATAGTGTAGAACAAGATAGTGAAAACCTTTTTACTCAAGTCTCTGAATTAAATACAATTAAATGCAACAAAGAGAAAGGTCATCACCCGTTACAAATATGGTGTGCAGACATGTGGGCAGTACTTTGGAATGGTTGGAAGAGGGGTGCTAAGACTGTTTGTCATCCAGACCTTAACTTTGCATGGGCTACCTCTAAAGATAACGAGTGGGAGGATAACTACATATTCCACAATGCCGGGGTAGTAAATGAAGATACAGGCTTATTTTACAAAGCTAAATACATGAACAAACTACCTTATCACCAAGATTTATTTATAAAGGAAGGTACAAGTAGTAAAAAGTACTACGAACTTATACAACAAACAGAAAAAATAACCGTACTAACATGAAAATATTAAAAGCAACATATGGAGGTAAAGATTGCACAACCCAGATTCAGGATAAGGTAGTAGATGATAACCTCTACGTCTATGTTAACAACTCTATAATAGGTGATCCATCGGTAGGTAAAGTCAAGTATTTAGTACTTAAGTACGAATATAAAGGACAAACCTTACAAAAAAAGGTAAAAGAAAATAGCTGGTTAATAGTTAAAAATACTGATTCCGATAGATTAGGTATCTTTTATAGTAATAACTTTCAACCAGAAACCCAACCCGGTATCATTAAATCCTTAGATACTATAGCTAAAGCATCTAAAGGTAAAGCTGACATACTTACATGTACTTGGTATCCTCAGGCTAATAACCCTTTTACTGAGTTTAGTTCTTGGAATAAAACCTATGGTCATCTTAACCAAGTAATGAGTATACTTCAGTTACTGTATAATGCTGAGAAGATAGGAGGGTATAAGTATGTATCTTTCTTAGAGCATGACGTTATGTATCCGGAAGGTTATTTTGACTACCCAGATTTTGACCGAGGTAAGGTACTAACGAATATGAATTACATAGGGTTAATAAAAGAAGGATGGCAAGGGGTTAACCAAAAAGATGAACCTATGCACCAAATGACTATGAGGTTTGAGGATGCTATACCACATTTTGAAGAAGTGTTTAGAAAAGGTATGCTTATAGGTGCCGGACTTGTAGAACCTCAAGACTTAGAAAGAATACAGTGGGAGTGTGATAACCCTTCAGTACATGTTAACCACGGACACCACTATACCTCTCATAATCAAATATATTCCAAAGAAACAACCAACGATGATCAGTACTGGGGATCCTATTTAAATTATAAAGATCTTTTTGTAGATGGCTAATACTACGGTAAACATTGACGTTCAGGTTCAAACTAAATCCTTACAGGAGCTTGAGGATGAACTGGAAGATATCAATAAACAGCTTAAAGAGGTTCCTGTAGGTAGTGAAGCTTTTAAGGAGTTATCCGGACAAGCTCAACAAGTAACCAAAGAACTAGATAAAGTAAACAGAGAGGTAGAAGGGTTTACCTTAGATAAAAAGATAGAAACCTCTCAGGCAGCTGTCCTAGGTTTTGCCGGTTCCTTGGAAGCAGTAGTAGGTACTTTAGGGTTATTAGGTATAGAGTCTGAAGTATTCGGTGAGTTTGAGGAAAAAGCAATATCGGCATTAACGGCAGCAAGAGGTCTTATTGACTTATCAGAGGGTTTTGGTAAACTAACCAAAGCCATAAACCTATCCTCCTTAGCTGCACAAACCTTTGGTAAGGTATCCAGAAAAGCTTTAATAGGTACTGGTATAGGTGCCTTAGTTGTTGCCACCGGAGCTATAGTAGCTAACTTTGATAAGATAGTAAATCTTTTCAATAAACTCAAAGGAGAAGCCAAAAAGCTACAAACTGAGTATGAAAAGCTTTTAGAAAACTCTCAGTCACAGGTTAACGTATTAAATACCCAGTTACAATCTGCTCAACTACTGGGAGAGAGTACTGAGGAGATAACAGCTGATATAAGACAACAGCTTATACTGCAGGAAGAGTATAACATGAAGCTTATAGAAAGCTTAAACACCCAGCTGGAACAGGAAAATAATGATGAAAAAAGACAAGAGTTACAAGCTCAACTAAATACGGCCAAAGAAAGACAAGCTACCTTAGAGTTTCAGTTACTATCGTTAAACGAACAACAAACCGAACAATCCCAAAAGAACCTAGAAGCAGAACAAGAATACCAAAGGTTAACTGAAGACGTCGTTACCAGACTTTCTGAGTTTAGAAAACAAACTGAACAAGAAATACTAGACTCTGAAAGAGAGGCTGTAAGGGAAAGAATAGATACCTTAGAGATAGAAGATGATAAGAAAAGGGACCTGTTAGATCAGTACGAACAATACTTTGAACAGAAACAGGAAGAAATAACTCGTACTCAAGAAGAAGAAGAAAGAAAGCGTACCCTAGCCACCTTACAAGGACAAGCTGACAGGTTTAATGCAGGAGAAGCTAACAGACAGGCTATAATTTCTCGTATAAGACAATACAATGAGCAAATATCAGAGGATGAGCTTTTCTTTGCTAACAAAACTACGGAAGAATTATTAGATTTACAACGTGTACAACAAGATAAAGCTTTTACCGATAGACAGTTCCAACTTGAACAAGAACGTCAAGCTACCGCTGAGTACTACGATAATCTTTTAACCCAAGCTGAGGAGAATGGTGCTAGTATTCAAGAGATAGCTAGAATAACCTCTCAAGCTAATGAAGCGTTAAGGTTAAAGGATGTAGAAAGCGAGGCAGCTTTAAATGCTTTTAGACTACAGCAAACAAAAGACCGTTTAGAATTAGAACTACAACTAGAAGCTGAGAAGTTTAACAAGATACGGCAGTTTCAAGAAGGTATCTTACAAGTATCTAACCGTACCTTAGAAGCATTTACCGAACTATCCTCAGGATACTTTGAAAGAGAGGAGTCTAGACTGGCTAGGGAAAGAAGTGCTATAGAGAGTAATACCAACCTTACTGTAGAACAAAGAGAGGCTGCTTTAAATAATATAGAACAAAAGGAAAACGCTTTAGAGAAACGTCGTATAGAAAGAGAAAGAGACCTCTTTACTGTAAAACAAAGCTTGTTACTAGCTGAAGAAATACTTAAAACCAAACTATTCGTACAAGAACAGATACGTACAGCCCAGCTTATTGCCTCCCAAGCCACTGCTGCTGGTCAAGAAGTAGCCGTAGAAGGAGCCAAACAAGTAGGTAAAGCAAGTATGTCATTAGGTAGTTTTGTATCTACGTTAGGTCCTCTAGGTATTGCATTATTTGCTGCATCTATAGGTGGTATTATTGCCAGTATTATATCAGCCAGACGTAAAGCCAACGAACAAATAAAAAGTATATCAGGTGCAGGAATTGGAGGAGGAGGTGCAGCAACACCAACCACTCCTGTTACACCAGCACAAAACCAACAACCCACCCCTCCTCAACAGATTGAAGTAACCCCTATAACCAAAACCTACGTCTTAACAGGTGATGTAACCAATGGTCAAGAGGCTGAGGCTAAATTAAACACAAAAAGAACTATTTAATAGTATGAAGATTGTCGAGTTAATCCTAAACGAACTAGAAGACCTAACAGGCTTTGATAGTGTGGCATTGGTAGAGAATCCTGCCCATGAAGCTAACTTTTATGCTTTCTCTGATGATGAGATTATAGAAACCATCGTAGAACAGATAATAAAAGAAGAAACTTTTAACTCCATTACTGACCAGTTTATAGCTAAGACACCAGGGGAGAGTAGAGAGTCATAT
>CAYXOX010000089.1:10067-12337 GCA_964466745.1 uncultured Rhodobacterales bacterium | reverse complement strand
TGATGCCGAGGCTCGGGCTCGCGGTGGGAGCCTTCGGAGCCGTGGGGGGCGTGGCACTCGTCGCGACGTACCGGCCGGTCACCGCTTTGTGGCTCGGCGAGACGCTCGCCGTGGCCCCCACGCTGGTCGCGCTCGCCGTGGGCTGGCGCCTGTGCGAGATCGCCACGGCCTGGCTTTCGAGCCTGATGACCGCGCAGGGCGAGATCCTGCGTCAGGCTGCCTGGCTCGGCACGGCAGGAGCCGCCGGTCTCGCTGCCAAGCTCGTGCTGGTGCCCCAGGGCATCGGCTGGATCTACCTCCTCTCGGCGCTGACCGTGGCGGCGGGATTTCTCCTGCCCGGCGCGCTGCACGCGCTGCCGCGCATGCGAGCGGCGCCATGAGCCTGTCGGAAGCTGGCGGGGCGGCGCGGGAGGTGCATGCCGCCGGCGCAGTCGCGAAAACCGGCAGCGGGCTGGGCAGGGCCGCGCCGCGCGGGCAGCGCATCGCGGTGCCCGAAAGCGCGCTCTGGGGGCTGGCCTATGGCGCGGGCTGGGCCGGATGGATCGATGTCGGCGGACGGCTCTACCTGGCCGAGATCGTCGCGCTGGCCGGCCTGGCGCTCTTGCGGGGAGCTCCGTCGGCTCCGCGCGGGCGGGGTGAGGTGCTCGCGGGGCTGGCGCTGCTGCTGGCGGGGCTGGCCGTTGCCGACACGCTTGCCGGCAGCGCACCCTCCGACCTTGCCCGGGGCTGGGCGACGCCGCTGCTGGCGGCGGCGAACGTCCTTTTCCTGCTGCGCCTTCTGGCGCGCGGGGCTCCTGCGCTCGCGGGCTGTCTCGCCGGGCTCGCGCTCGCCGGTCTTGCGGGGCTGGCCCCCGGCTCCGCGGGGGCGCTTGGCGAGAACTACTTCAAGGCCGAGATCGTGCCGGTCCTCCGCCCGCTGGTGCTGCTTGCGGCCTTCGCGGCATGGCCGCGCGCGCCGCGCCTCGTGATCGCGGGCCTTCTCGCGGTCGGGCTCGCCTTCGTGTTGCTGCATGCGCGCTCGATGGGTGCGGTGTTCCTCCTCGGCGGGCTCGTGCTCTTCGTACTCGGCGGCCCGGTCCGGCAACGGCCGTTGCGCGCGCTCCTGCTGGCGGCCGCCCTTGCCATGGCCGCGCCCGCGCTCTGGAAAAGCTACGTCGGCTGGGCGCAGGGCCAGCCCGGGAGCAATGCCGCGCTCCAGTTCGCCGCGCTGGGCGGGGTGCCGGGACCGGTGGCGCTCGTTTTCGCCGCGCGGCCGGAGCTTCTGGTGACGGCGCAGGCGATCGCCGAACGGCCCCTCGCCGGCCATGGATCCTGGGCGGAAGACGGAACCGGCCGCCACCTGCGGGCGGCGCTGGCCGATCCGGGCGGGCCGGAGGCCTTCGCGGGCGGCTGGATCCGATCCCACTCGGTGGTGCTCACCGCCTGGCTCTGGGCCGGGCTGGCGGGGCTCGCGGGCGTTGCGCTGATCGCGGCAGCGGTGCTCGCGCGCGTTCCCGCCGCCGTGCGCAGCGCGGGCCGCGTGCTGCCGGTGCTCGTCGTGCTCGGTATCGAGGCCGCGTTCCATCTCGTCTTCTCGCCGATCGGGCATCTGCGGCTGACGTTGCCGCTGGCGATCGCGCTCGTGCTGCTCGGCGCGGCCGGGGCGTTGGCCGGGCGAACGATTGCCTTGGATGGCACGGCCGCGCGGAGCGCGGCATGAGCCGCCGGCCCCGCCTCTCGGTGGTCACCATCAGCTGCAACCAGGCCGCGTTCCTGCCCGACTGCATCGCTTCGGTCGGCGCGCAGAAGTCGGCGGATGTCGAATACATCCTTGTCGATCCGGGCTCGACCGATGGCTCCCGGGAGATCGCCCGGGCGGCGGGCACCGTGATCGACCATTGCATCTTCGCCCCCGATGCAGGCCCCGCCGACGGTCTGAACAAGGGGTTCGCCGCGGCGAAGGGAGAGGTGTTCTGCTACGTCAACGCCGACGACATGGTGCTGCCCGGGGCCTTCGCCGAGGCGCTCGCCTGGCTCGATGCGCACCCGGGCGCCGCGATGGTCGCCGGCGACGGGCTGCTTGTGGATGCCGCGGGGGCGCCGCTGCGCCGGCTCGGCTCGGACCCGGCGCGCCCGCTGCGCATGGCCTTCGGGGGCGGGCTCCTGATCCAGCCGGCCACCTTCCTGCGGGCGTCGGCCTTCCGCGCGGCGAAGCCCTCCCAGTCGGACTCCGAAAGCGCCTTGTCTACGACGGCGGCGAAGTCGCCGCTGTCGTAGACGTTGCCGGTGGC
>CAYXOX010000089.1:0-10057 GCA_964466745.1 uncultured Rhodobacterales bacterium | reverse complement strand
CTTCCTGCGGGCGTCGGCCTTCCGCGCGGCGGGCGGCTTCAACCCCGCCAACCGGATCGCCTGGGATGGCGAGCTGGCCGTGGAGATCCTGCGCGCGGGAGGGTGCATCGGGCGCTCGCACCGTCTCTGGGCGGCCATGCGGCTCCATGCCGGCTCGATCACGGGGCGCGCGCCCCATCGCGCGGCCCGCGCCGAGTGGGCGGCGCGCCGCCGGGAAAGGCTCGGCTACGACTGGCCCCTGCCGGCGGTGCGTACCCTCGAAGCGTGGTTCCGGCTGGAGCGCTTGGTGCGGGAGCCCCGCCGGTTTTCCGACAGGCTGCGCACCGGGCGGGTCGCGGCACGCTTCCACGCCACCGGCGGAGGCGCGGGGTGAGGCTCGCACACTGCCTTGCCTCGATCGCGGAGGAGGCGGCGGGGCCGTCGGCCTCGGTGCCCGGTCTGGCCGCGGCGCAGGCCGCAGCCGGTGCGGAGGTGGAGATACTGACCCTCGGGCGCGGTGCCGGCCGCCGCTTCGAACGCAGGTTCTGCCGGTGGGCCGAGGGCATCCCCGGCGCGGAACGCCTCGGCGCTTCGCCCGCGCTGGCACGCTACCTGCGCGAAAGCGGACACGAGATCGTCCACGGGCACGGGCTTTGGATGCTGCCTGCGCTTTACGCCGGGCTCGCGCCGGCGCCGGGGCGGCTCTTCGTGATCTCTCCGCGTGGCATGCTGGCCGCTGCCGCCCTGCGCCCCGGAGCCCTGCGGAAGCGCGCCTTCGCGGCGCTCGTCCAGCGGCGGGCGCTCGGTGCCGCACGGCTTTGGCACGCAACCTGCATGGCCGAGGCCGCCGAGATACGCGCGGCCGGCTTTGCCCAGCCGGTTGCGGTGGTGCCCAACGGCATCGCGCTGCCGCCTGCCAGCGCGCGCAAGGAGCGGCGCGAGGTTCTGGCCCTCGCACGGCTTCATCCGAAGAAGGGGCTGGACAGACTGGTCGATGCCTGGGCACAGGTGGAGCGGGAGGAAACGTCCCGCGGCTGGTGGCTGACGCTTGCCGGCCCCGACGAGGCGGGCACCCGGGCACGCCTCGCCGCACAGGCGGGAAGGCTTGGCCTGGAGCGCGTGCGCTTCACCGGCCCCCTCTACGGGGCCGAGAAGGCCGAAAGGCTGGCGCGCGCCGCGGTTTTCGCCTTGCCCTCCCTCAACGAGAATTTCGGGATGGCGGCGGCCGAGGCGCTGGCGGCGGGCACGCCCGTGATCGCGAGCCGCGGCACGCCGTGGTCCGGCCTCGAAAGGGAGCGGTGCGGCTGGTGGGTCCCGGGATCGCCCGAAGCCCTTGCGGGCGCCCTGCGGGCGGCGCTTGCGCTGCCGCGCGCAGCCCGTGCGGAGATGGGCGCGCGGGGACGGCGCTGGATGGCGCGCGATTTCGGCTGGCCCAAGCAGGCCGAGGCGCTCGCGGCGGCCTATGAGTGGGCCCGCGCGGGCGCCCGCGGCGCACCGCCGCCGGAGGTGCTCACCGCGTGACGGCGCAGCGCGGTATCGCCCTGCGCGGCGCCAAGGCCGGGCGCCTGCCGATCCACGGCGGTGCGACGTTCCCGCTCGGCCACCGGCTGCGGCGGGCCGGCTTTGGCCTCACCTGGCTGCTGCTTTGCCGCTGGACGCCTCCGCCGCTCGCGCCGCTCCGGCGGGCCGTGCTGCGGGGCTTCGGCGCGCGCCTCGCCGCGGGCGCGGACGTGCGCGGCTCGGCGCGGCTCTTCGATCCGCGCATGCTGGAGCTGGGGCCCGGCGCACTCATCGCCGAAGCGGTGGAATGCCTCAACGTGGCCACCGTGCGCCTCGATGAAGGCGCGCTCGTCTCGCGCGGCGCGGTGCTCTGCACCGCCTCCCACGCGGTGGACGATCCGGCCTTTCCCCTCATCGCGGCGCCGATCACGCTCGGCCCGCGCGCCTGGGTATGCAGCGGCGCCTTCGTCGGGCCGGGGGTGCGCATGGGCGAGGGCGCGGTGCTGGGTGCGCGCGGCGCTGCTTTCCGCGACCTTGCCGGCTGGACCGTTCATGGCGGCAATCCCGCACTCCCGCTTCGGCGCCGCGCCCGCCATGCCGCGCAGGCCGCAGGACGGCACGATGACGGCGCCTGACGCGATGCGTGCAGGCTCATGCCGTTCGGGCGGGCCGGAGGTGTTGCGGATCGCTCACCTCACGCCCGCCTTCGCGCCGGATTATGGCGGCATCGAAAGCGCAGTCGCCGGGCTCGCCGAGGCCCAGCTTGCGGGCGGCCACCTGCCGCGCATCGTCCATTGCGCTCCGGGGCTGGTGCCTTGCCGCACGGAACGCGGCGGAATCGAGCTCTGGCGCGTGCCCCTCAGGGGGCATCTCTTCGCCGGGCTCGCGCCGGGGCTCGGGCGGGCGCTGGCCGCTGTCGACGTGCTGCACGTGCACGACCCGCGGGTGCTCGCGCTCACCGTCAACGCCGCGCTCTTCGCGGGGCGCGTTCCTGCACTGCTGTCCACCCATGGAGGGCCGTGGCACAGCTCTCGCCACCGCGCCGCCAAGCGCCTGCACGCGCGGTGGGCGATGCCCCGGCTGCTTGCGCGCTACGCCGCGGTTCTGGCCAGCAGCGAAGCCGATGCACAGGCGTTCGCCAGGCTCGTTGCGCCGGACCGGCTCCGCCTCGTGCCGAACGGCGTGGCCTTTTCGGCCGGTGGGCGCCCCTTCGCTCCGGGGCCCGGGGATCCCTGGCGGTGGCTTGCCTGGGGGAGGCTGACGCGCCACAAGCGCTTCGAGAGGGCCATCGCCCTTGCGATCGAGGCCCGGAGGCTGGGCTACCCGGTGCGGCTGACCATCGCCGGAGCCGATGCCGAGGGCCAGGCCGCGGCGCTCGCCCGTGCCGCACGCATGGCACCGCCGGGCTGCGTGCGTCTGGCCGGGCGGCTTTCTCCGGAGCAGCTTGCGGCCGAGCTTGCCGCGGCCGGAATCGTGCTTGCACCGTCCTCCTACGAGGGCTTCGGGCTGACGGTGGCCGAGGCCATGGCGGCAGGCCGACCGGTGATCGCCAGCGATATCCCGTCACACCGCGCGCTGGTTCCGGAGGGCGCGGGCCTGCGGCTCGCCTATGACGGCGGCGTGGAGGACAGCCTGCGCCTTGCCGGGTTCCTCGCCGCCCTGCCCCGGGAGCTTCCCGCGCTTTCGAAGGCCGCGCGCCGCGCGGCGAGCTCCCACGGCTGGCCGGCGCGCGCGCCGGGTTTCCTCGCGGCCTACCGCAGCGTTCTAAGCCCGGCACCGCCGCGCCCCGTCGCGGGGACGGTGCAGAATGCGTAGGCGCCTCGCCCGGCTTGCAGCGGCGCTCGCCGCGTCGGAAGCGGTGCAGGCCCGCCTCGAGGAAGCCGCCTGCGAGCGGGTGCTGGGGCGCGCCCGCTACGGCGAGCCCGGGCGACTGCACCGCCACGGGGCGCGGCTTTTCAGCCAGCACGAGGAAGACGGGATCATCGCCGAGATATTCCGGCGCATCGGCAGCGGAGGCCGCCGTTTCGTGGAGCTCGGCGCGGGCGACGGGCTGGAGAACAACACGCACGCCCTGCTCTTCGCGGGATGGCACGGCCATTGGTTCGAAGGCTCCTCGGGGCGGGCAGCGGCGATCCGCGCCGGCTTGCCGCGCACGATGGCCTCGGGGCGTCTGAAGCTGGTGGAGGGGGTTCTGGAGCCCGAGGGGCTGGCCCGCCACCTGGCCGCCCACGGGGTGCCCCAGCGCCCCGACCTGCTGTCGATCGACGTCGACGGGAACGACCTGCACCTTCTGGAGGCGCTCGGCCCGGTGCGGCCGCGGGTGATCGTGGCCGAGTACAACGCCCGCTTTCCTCCTCCCATGGGCTACTGCCGCGCGTATGCGAAGGGCCATGTCTGGGACGGCACGGGCGACTATGGCGCCTCGCTCGCCACCCTGGCCGAGCGGCTCGGCGCGCGGGGCTACCGGCTGGTGGGCTGCAACCTGACGGGTGTGAACGCCTTTTTCGTGGCCGCCGAGGAGGCGGAACCTGCGGGGCGTTTCCGCACGCCCTTCACGGCCGAGGAGCACTACGAGCCGCGCAGGCCGTGGCGCCATGCCTTCCCCTCTGGCCACACGGTTTCCTACGGCATCCTTGAGAACTCCGAGCTGATCCGGGGAGCGGAGCAATAGCGGCCGCGCTCGCAGGACTGACCGGGCTCATCCTCGCGCGCAACGAGGAGCGCCACATCGCCCGGGCGATTGCCAGCCTGCGCGGGGTCTGCGGACGCATCGTCGTGGTCGATGCGCTCTCGCAGGACAGCACCGCCGCGATCGCGGCGGTGCTCGGTGCACAGGTGTGGCCGCGACGCTGGGAGGGCCACGCAAGGCAGCTTGGCTGGGCGCTCGAACGGCTGGCCCCGGAGGGTGGCTGGGTGCTGCGGCTCGACGCCGACGAGATCCTCACCGCGCCCCTCGCGGCCGAACTCGCGGCGCGCCTTCCGCTTCTGGGCGCCGATATCGCCGGGGCAACGGTGCTCCGGCGGATGAGGTTCCAGGGCCGCACGATCCGCCATGGCGGTGTCTTCCCGCTCGAGGTTCTGCGCCTCGTGCGCCCCGATCGTGCGCGCTGCGAGCCGCGCCTCGTGGACGAGCACATGCGTGTCGATGGCGCCGTGGCGCGCTTCGAGGGCGAGATCCTCGACGACAGCCTGCTCTCGCTCTCTGAGTGGACGGAAAAGCATAACGGCTACGCGAGCCGCGAGGCCGTGGAGCTGCTGCATCTCGCGCAGCCCTTCCTTGCGCGGGGGCCGCTGCCGCTTCCCCAGGGCAGGGCCGGGCGGCGCCGCGCGCTGAAGGAACGGGTCTATGCGCGGCTTCCCGCGGGAACCCGGGCGGCGGCCTATTTCCTCTATCGTTTCGTCTTGCGCGGCGGGTTTCGCGACGGGCGCGAAGGGCGCGCCTTCCACCTTCTGCAGGGCTTCTGGTACCGCTATCTCGTGGATGCGAAGCTCGCCGAGCTGCGCCGTCACATGGCGCGCGAGGGGCGCGGCCCGGAGGCTGCGGTGCGCGAGGTGCTCGGGATCGAGCTGCCATGAGCGCGCCCACCCTCTCGCTTCTCACCGTCGTCAAGAACCGCGTGGAGACGCTGCCCGAAGCGCTCGCGAGCCTCGACGCCCAGACGCGCCCGCCCGACGAACATGTCATCCAGGACGGCGCGTCGGGAGACGGAACGCTGGAGGTCCTTCTCGAACGCGCTCGCCGCGACACCTCGGTGAGCCTCGAAAGCGCGCCCGACAATGGGCTCTACGCGGCGCTCAACCGCGCGCTCGCCCGTGCTCGCGGCGACGTGGTGGGCCTCCTGCATTCGGACGACATGCTGGCCCATCCGCAGGTCCTGGAGGCGGTCATGGCGGCCTTCGCGGACCGAAGCGTCGACGCCGTCTACGGCGATTTGCACATGCTCGGCCCTGCCGATGCCGGGGGGGCGCGGCGGGTCTGCCGCCGCTGGCGCGCCGGCCGCTTTCGCGAAGCGGAGCTGAAGCGCGGCTGGATGCCGCCGCACCCGGCGCTCTTCCTTCGCCGGGCGATCATCGAGGAGCGCGGCGGCTACGACGAAAGCTACCGCATCGCCGGGGATTACGAAGCCGTGCTGCGCTGGTTCGGACCGGGGCTCGAGACAGTCTACCTGCCGCAGGTGCTGGTGCTGATGGGCACCGGCGGCGCGAGCACCGGCCGCCTCCGGGCGCGTCTGGCCAAGACGGGCGAGGACTGGCGGGCGATCCGCACCCACCGCATGGGCGGCGCCGCGATGCTGGCCTGCAAATCGCTCCGCAAGATCCCGCAGTTCTTCTAGAGAGAGGCTACCGAAATGGGCAAACGCGCCTTCATCACCGGCATCACGGGGCAGGACGGCTCCTACCTTGCCGAGTTCCTGCTCGCGCGCGGCTACGAGGTGCATGGCCTCAAGCGCCGCGCGTCGCTCTTCAACACCGATCGCGTGGATCACATCTACCGCGATCCCCACGAGGCCAACCCGCAGTTTCACCTGCATCATGGCGATCTCACCGACAGTTCCAGCCTCACCCGCGTGCTGGCCGATGTCCGCCCCGACGAGATCTACAACCTCGGCGCGCAGAGCCATGTCGCGGTCAGTTTCGATGCACCCGAATACACGGCGGATGTCGCCGGGCTGGGCACCTTGCGGCTGCTCGAGGCGATCCGCCTTCTCGGGCTCACGGCCCGCACCCGCTTCTACCAGGCGTCCACTTCGGAGCTCTACGGCGCCGCCGCGCAGTGCCCGCAGAACGAGAACACTCCCTTCGCCCCGCGCTCTCCCTACGCCGCGGCGAAACTGTATGCCCATGCGATCACCGCCACCTATCGCGAGGCGTTCGGGCTTTACGCCTGCAACGGGATCCTCTTCAACCACGAGAGCCCGCGCCGCGGCGAGACCTTCGTCACGCGCAAGATCACCCGCGGGCTGGCGCGCATCGCCCAGGGGCTCGATCGCTGCCTTTACCTCGGAAATCTCGATGCCCGGCGGGACTGGGGCCACGCCCGCGACTACGTGGAAATGCAGTGGCTGATGCTCCAGCAGAAGGCGCCTTCGGACTATGTCATCGCCACCGGGCGCAGCCACAGTGTCCGCGAGTTCCTGGCGCTTGCGGCGCGCGGGCTCGGGCTGGGGCTGGTCTTCGAGGGGCGGGGGGCCCAGGAACGTGCCGTCGTCACCGAGGTTCTGGGCACCAGCGCGCCGGCGGTGGTGCCCGGGCAGGTGATCGCGAGGGTGGATCCGCGCTACTTCCGGCCGGCCGAGGTCGATCACCTCGAGGGCGATGCATCGCGCGCGCGCGCCGAACTCGGCTGGCAACCGCGCGTCGGCCTGCAGGCGCTGTGCACCGAGATGATCGAGGCCGATCTCGTTGCCGCGCGGCGCGAGGCGCTGCTGAAGGCCCACGGCTTCGAAACGCCGCGGGCAGCCGGCGCGTGAGGATGCGCATTTTCCTCGCCGGGCATCGCGGCCTGGCCGGGCGCGCCATCGCCGCCCGCATTGCCGCCGACTGGCCCGATGCCACCCTGATCGTGCGCCCGCGCGATGCCCTCGACCTGGCCGACCAGGCCGCCACGCGGGCCTTCATGCTGGGCACGCGCCCCGACGCGGTGATCCTCGCGGCGGCGCGGGTTGGCGGTATCGCGGCCAATTCGGCGCATCCGGCGCGTTTCCTGCACGAGAACCTCGCCATTGCCGACAACGTGCTCGCCGCCGCGGCCGAGGCCGGCACCGACCGGGTGCTCGTGCTCGGATCATCGTGCATCTACCCGCGCGCGACGCCGCAGCCGATCCGCGAGGAAGCGCTGCTGAGCGGGCCGCTCGAGCCCACCAACGCCGCCTATGCGCTGGCCAAGATCGCCGCGCTGGAGCTCTGCGCCGCCTGGCGCGCGGAGGCGGGGAGCGATTTCCGCGCGCTCATGCCCTGCAATCTCTACGGTCCCCATGACAATTTCTGCCCACGAAGCGGCCATGTGTTGCCGGCGCTCCTGGCGCGGTTTCACACCGCGGCCGAGGCCGGGGCACCCGAGATCGTGGTCTGGGGCAGTGGCCGGCCGCTGCGCGAGTTCCTTCACGTGGACGACCTGGCTCGCGCCGTGCTTCTGGCGCTCGGCATGGACAGGGCGCGCTGGGAGGCCGCCACCGGCCCGGATCGCGCCTATCTCAACGCCGGCAGCGGGCACGAGATCTCGATCGCCGGCCTTGCCGAGGCCATGGCCCGGCTGACGGGGTTCGCCGGGCGCATCCGCTTCGATTCCACCCGCCCCGATGGCACACCGCGGAAACTGCTCGACAGCGGCCGGCTCCGGGCGCTGGGCTGGCGCCCGGCCGTCCCGCTCGAAGGCGGGCTGGCCGCCGTGCACGACTGGTTTGTGCGGCACCGCGCGGAGGCTCGGGGGCTCGCCGCGGCGGCGCCATGAACGGCCTTAGCCCGCGTGCTGCGCGGGAGCCGGGACGGGTTGGGATATGGCCGGGGAGAAGACGCGCTACCGCGTTCCTGCGCGCGCGTGCAGACAGGCCGTTCCGGCGGAAAATGGAGCGGGCGATGAGATTCGAACTCACGACCCTTACCTTGGCAAGGTAATGCTCTACCCCTGAGCTACGCCCGCGTCCTTGGGTGAGGCGTGTGCTAGCCCAAGCTCCGCAGCGCCGCAAGCGAAAAACGAAAGGCTTCTGCGCCCGGCGCGCATGCGCGCCGGAGGGCTTCTCAGGCGACGCTTTCGAGGCGGGCGTCGGCGGTGATGCCTAGCGCTCCGCAGACCGCGGTGGTCAGTTCCGGACGGTTGAGCGTGTAGAAATGGATGTGCGCGGCACCGCCATTTAGGAGATCCTCGCACAGCCCCGTCGCCAGCTCCGTGGCCAGGGCCGCGGTCGACCCGTCGCTCGTTGCGGCGTCGAAGGCGGCGGCGATGCGGGGGGGGATGCTCGTTCCGCAGGCGGCGGCGAAGCGCTGGGTGCCCGCCCAGTTTTCAACCGGCAGCACCCCCGGGATCACCGGCTTGTCGATGCCCGCCGCGGCGCAGGCGTCGCGGAAGCGGAAGAAGGTCTCCGCCTCGAAGAAGAACTGCGTGATCGCCGAATCGGCACCGGCATCGAACTTGCGCTTGAGCCATTCGATATCGGCCGTGTCGGAGCCGGCTTCCGGGTGGCGCTCCGGATAGGCCCCCACGCGCAGCTTGAAGCGCCCTGTCGCTGCCAGTGCCTCGATCAGCTCGCAACTGTCGGCGAAGCCTTCGGGGTGAGGCGTGAAGGCGCCCGCACCCTTCGGCGGGTCTCCCCGCAGCGCCACGATCTCGCGCACGCCGGCCTCGGCGTAGCTCTCGGCGATGGCCAGGGTCTCGGCGCGCGTCGCGTCCACGCAGGTCAGGTGCGCGGCAACGTTCAGCCCGGTGGTCTTGTGGATCGCCGCGACCGCCTCGTGGGTGAGCTTGCGGGTCGTGCCGCCGGCTCCGTAGGTGACCGAGACGAACTCGGGGCCGAGCGGCGCCAGCGCCTTGACCGTGTCCCACAGCCTGAACGACGCCTCCAGCGACTTGGGCGGGAAAAACTCGAAGGAAACGGACGGGCTGGGCATGGCGGGCTCCTGAGGCATCCCGCCTTGTGGCAAGCCCGCTGTTGTGAGACAAACTCATAATCCTCAAGAAGACTATGAGCCTCTCCCGATGCACATCGAATTCCGCCACCTGCGCACGATCAAGGCGATCCACGAGACCGGCGGGCTGGCGCGGGCCGCCGAGACGCTCAACATCACGCAGTCCGCCCTCAGCCACCAGATCAAGGGGCTGGAAGACCAGGCGGGCGTGGAGCTCTTCGTGCGCCGCTCCAAGCCGCTCAAGCTCTCGGCCGCCGGAATGAAGATGCTGCGGCTGGCCGAAACCGTGCTTCCGGAGCTGGCGCGGCTCGAGGCGGAGTTCGAGGGCATCCAGGAAGGCAGCGCGGGCCGGCTGCACATCGCGATCGAGTGCCACGCGTGCTTCGACTGGCTCTTTCCCGTGCTCACGCAGTTTCGAAAGGCCTGGCCCGAGGTCGACGTGGACATTCGCCCGGGGCTCGCCTTCGGTGCGCTGCCGGCCCTGGTGAAGGAGGAGGTCGATCTCGTGGTCTCCTCCGATCCCGAGAAGATCGAAGGCGTCGATTTCACGCCGCTGTTCGATTACGAGCCCGTGTTCGTGGCCGCCGGCACCCACCCGCTCGCCGCCAAGGCCTTCATCGAGGCAGAGGATTTCCGCGGCGAGACGCTCATCACCTACCCGGTGGAGCGTGCGCGGCTCGACGTGTTCAGCCAGTTGCTGACACCCGCGAAGGTGGAGCCGGCGGCGGTGCGGCAGGTGGAGCTGACGGCCGTGATCCTGCTTCTCATCGCGTCCAACCGCGGCGTTGCCGTGCTGCCCGACTGGGTGGTTCGCGAGGTGCGCCTCGATGCCGATTACGTCACCCGCCCGCTTACCGAGGCGGGTCTCACCCGCCGGCTCTACGCGGCGACGCGGGCGGGCGACACCACCAAGCCCTTCATGGCGCATCTGCTGCGCCTGGCGCGCACCGAGCCG
>CAYXOX010000088.1:0-12346 GCA_964466745.1 uncultured Rhodobacterales bacterium | reverse complement strand
GGGTAATCCCGTGGCCGAGGTTGAAGATGTGCGGCCCGCCGCTGAAGGCACGGCAGATCGCCCGCGTCTCCTCCACCAGCGCGGAACCGCCGGTTACCATGTGCGAGGAGGCGAGATTGCCCTGCACGCAGCCGTCCTTCTGTACCTCCCGGGCCGCCCATTCGGCCGACACAGAGTTGTCGAGCGCCACGCAATCGGCGCCGGTGGCCGCGTGGAAGCCCACGTATCCCTGGCCGGCCTCGCGCGGGAACGCGATGACCGGGGTGCCGGGATGGCGTGCCTTGACCGCGGCGACGATCTCTCGCGCAGGCGCCACGGCATAACGCTCGAACGCCTCGCCCTTGAGCGAACCGGCCCAGCTGTCGAAGATCTTCACGACCTCGGCACCGGCCTCGATCTGCGCGCAGAGATACTCGATCGTGGCCGCCGTCAGCCGCTCGATCAGCGCCTCGAAGAGCGCCGGTTCGCTCTCGCGCAGCGCGTGAGCCGGCCCCTGGTCGGGCGTGCCACGGCCGGCGATCATGTAGGTTGCAACCGTCCACGGTGCGCCCGCGAAGCCGATCAGCGTCGTCTCGGCGGGCAACTCGCGCGCCAGAATGCGCACCGTCTCGTAGACCGGCGCAAGGTGTTCGTGGATGTCCCCGGGCCCCTTGAGCCTCGCAAGATCGCCCTCGCCCGTGATGGTCGACAGCCGCGGACCTTCACCGGTGACGAACCACAGATCGGCGCCCAGCGCATCGGGGATCAGAAGGATGTCGGCGAAGAGGATCGCCGCGTCGAAGCCGTAGCGGCGTATCGGCTGCAGCGTGACCTCGGCCGCGAGATCGGGAGTATAGCAGAGGGACAGGAAATCGCCGGCCTTCGCACGGGTGGCCCGGTATTCCGGCAGGTAACGGCCGGCCTGCCGCATCATCCAGATCGGGGGCGTGGGCAGTGTCTCGCCCGCCAGTGCCCTGAGGATGGTCTTCTGCTCGGTTGCCATGCATTTCCCCCGACGGCCTTGCGATTTATCGGGAAAGTGGGTGCGCCGGGGCGCGTCAGGATGTCAAGTCATCGCCAGTTGTCAGGCGGATTTGACGCGGATAGGCATGGCGGCATGTCAATTGCGCTTCCCTCCCCCGCCGCGCCACTGCGCATCGGCACCCGCGGCTCGCCGCTGGCGCTCGCGCAGGCCCACGAGACCCGCGACCGGCTGATGGCCGCGTTCGACCTGCCCGAAGAGGCCTTCGAGATCCGCGTGATCAAGACGACCGGCGACAGGGTGCTCGACCGGCCGCTCAAGGAGATCGGCGGCAAGGGCCTCTTCACCCGCGAGATCGAGGAGGAGATGGCCGCCGGCGGCATCGACATCGCCGTGCACTCCATGAAGGACATGCCCACCGTCCAGCCCGAGGGCCTTGTGCTGGACTGCTACCTGCCGCGCGAAGACGTGCGCGACGCGCTCGTCTCAACGGCGGGCCTCGCCCTCGGAGATCTGCCCCAGGGGGCTGTCGTTGGCACCTCCAGCCTGCGGCGGCGCGCGCAGCTCCTCGCCCGGCGGCCCGATCTCGGCATCGTGGAGTTCCGCGGCAACCTGCAGACGCGGATGCGCAAGCTGGAGGACGGCGTCGCCGAGGCCACGTTCCTCGCCATGGCCGGCCTTCGGCGGCTCGGCATGGATGACGTGCCCCGCACGCCGCTGGAGCCCGGCGAGATGCTGCCGGCGGTGGCGCAGGGAGCGATCGGGATCGAGCGCAGGGCCGACGACATGGCCGCAGCGGCGCTCCTCGAAGCGATCCACGACGGCCCCACGGGCATCCGGCTTGCCGCCGAGCGCGCCTTCCTCGCGGCCCTCGACGGGTCTTGCGAGACGCCCATCGCCGGGCTGGCGGAACTCGACGGCCAGACCGTCAGGCTCTGGGGAGAGATCCTGCGGCCGGACGGTACCGAGGTGCACACCGAAAGCGTGGACGGGCCGGCCTCCGACGCGGCCGCGCTCGGCGACGCGCTGGGCAGGACTCTGCTGGCCCGCGCCGGCGCGGGCTTCTTCGACTGGCGGTCCGGCTGACGCCCCGCGGCCGGGCCGCGCCGCCGCGAAGTGCGAAGCCACGAGGGGCTTTTGACGCTTGACGGGCTTGGGGCACGCGACTATCCCACCGGCACTTCGGCGGAGTAGCTCAGTTGGTTAGAGCAGCGGAATCATAATCCGCGTGTCGGGGGTTCAAGTCCCTCCTCCGCTACCACCTTTCCCCCCATGAGTGCGGCCGGAGCGCATCTGCGCGCGATGCCTGCGTACCCGCTTCCGGGACGCATCCGTCTGGGCGCGGAGCTTCCTGATCCTTGCGGCACGGCCGCCCCGTGGCTGTCGGCTCTGAAGTCCTCGATCGGCGCCTTCTGACAAACCAACGCGAGGCTACCGCCGAAGAGCGGCACCCGGGATGCTTCTCGTGCCACGGGTGATGCCCGGTGATGCGGGCAGGCCGAACACCGTGGGCCAGGGCGCGCCGATCGAGGGCACATTGATCCGCCAGCCTGCACGATACGGCCCGCAGGACGACGGCCCGGTCGCGCGATGCCGCCGCGGTGCCCGCCTCTCTTGGCCCGTTCGGCAATTGTCACGGGCAGGATGTAAAACGGGCACCGGTTCCGTGCGACACTGGGCATGAACCGTCAGAAGGAGGAGACGAAATGCAGTTCATGATGTCGATGTTCGAGCCGGCCGAGGATTTCGCGCGGCGCACGGGCGCGGGCGACTACTGGCCGGCCTGGGCCGCCTACAGCGCGGCGCTGCGCGAAGCCGGGGTGCTGGTGGGCGGCAATGCGCTGAAGGCGCCCGAGACCGCGACGCAGCTGCGGCTGGAAGACGGGCGCGCGAGGATCGAGGACGGACCCTTCGCGGAAGGCCGCGAGCAGCTGGGCGGATACTACATCATCGAGGTCGCCACGCTCGACGAGGCGCTGGGCTGGGCCGCGCGCGCGCCCTGCGCCACGACCGGCGGGGTCGAGATCCGCCCGGTTCTCGAGATGTAGCCGGTGGGCGTGGCCGAGCGCACTGTCGCGGCCTTCGCCGCGCGCGAGGCGTTCGGGCGGCTTGCCGCCCGGATCGCGGCGCGGAGCGGCATGGCCGGCGAGGCAGAGGACGCGCTGGCCGAGGCGCTTGCCGCGGCGCTGGCGCAATGGCCGCAGGGCGGAGTTCCCGCCAACCCGGAGGGCTGGCTCGTGACCGTGGCACGACGGCGGATCGCGGATGCCGCGCGGCGTGGGGCGCGGGCGAAACGGTCCGAGGCGCATCTGACCCTGATCGCCGAGGAGCTGGAGGAGGCCCGCATGCCAGAGCGCGACCTGCCCGACGAGCGGCTGGCGCTGATGTTCGTCTGTACGCATCCCGCGATCGACCGGGGCGTGCAGGCGCCCCTGATCCTGCAGACTGTTCTGGGCCTGACCGCTGCCGAGATCGCCGACGCCTTCCTCGTCGCGCCGAACACGATGGGGGTGCGGCTCTCGCGCGCAAAGACGAGGATCCGTGAGGCGGGGATCGGCTTCTCCGTGCCAGCGCACGAGGACCGTCCGGAACGTGTGGCCGCTCTGCTGGACGCGATCTATGTCGCCTTCACCCGGGGTGCGATCTCCCGGGATGTCGCGGCCTCCGAGCGGCAGGGCGAAGCGCTGTGGCTCGCGCGGCTCGTTGCCGGGCTGATGCCGCGAGAAGCCGAGGCGCAGGGGCTGCTGGCGCTCCTCGCCCATGTCGCGGCCCGGCACGGGGCGGGGCGGCAGGAGGGGCGCTACGTGCCGCTCGACGCGCAGGACCCCGCGCTCTGGCACGGTGCGCTGATCGCCGAGGCCGAGGCGGCGCTGCACCGGGCCAGCGCCCTCGGCCAGCCGGGCCGGTTCCAGATCGAGGCAGCGATCCAGTCCGTCCACGCGGACCGGCGGCGCACGGGTCTGACCGATTGGCCAGCTATCCTCGGGCTCTACGATGCCCTTCTCGCGACCGCCCCGAGCCTCGGGGCCAAGGTTGCGCGCGCGGGTGCGCTGGCGCTGGCGGGCAAGGCGGAAGCCGCCCGCGCCGCCCTCGCCGCGCTCGACCCGGCCCGGCTCGCTTCCTATGCACCCTGGTGGGCAGTACGGGCCGAGGTTGCGGCGCGCACGGGCGATCCCGGGGGCGCAGCCCATGCTTGGCAGGTGGCAGCGGGCCTTGCCCTCGACCCTGCCGAGCGCGCCTTTCTTCTGCAGCGGAGAAAAACCATTGCCCAATGACGGGCCGCGGTAAAGCCGGCCGAGGGCCGGGCGACTTCCCCCTGAACGCAGGAACAGGAGGTCGCCATGCTGCTTCAGAACCGTCACGCCCTCATCCACGCCGGCAACGGGGCCATCGCGCAGGGGGGCGCCCGCGAGATGGCGCGCCAAGGCGCGGCCGTGCACCTGACCGCGCTGCGCCCCGCCGAGCTCGAAGGCTTCGCGGACGAGATCGGCGCGGCCTCGCTATCGGCGCTCGACGCGACCGAGCCGCGCGCGGTGCGGGCACGGACCGAGGCCACGGCGCGGGACCACGGCGTTCATGTCGCCTTCAACGGCATCGGCGGGCGGCCCGCGAGCCTGGGCTACCCGGCGCGGTCCGACGAGACACCGCTCGACGGTTTCCTGATCCCGCTCGCCCGGATCGTGGGCTCGCAGTTCCTGACCGCGCGCGAGGCGGCGCGCGTCATGGCACCGGGGGGCGCGATCCTCATGCTCTCGGCCACGCTTTCGGGGTCGGGCTTCGCGTACGTGGCGGGCATCTCGGCCGCCTGCGGCGCCGTCGAGGTGATGACGCAATCGCTCGCCGCCGAATTCGGGCCGAGGAGCATCCGGGTGAACTGCATCCGCGGCTCGGCCATGCCGGAGACGCGAACCATCCGGGAAACCGGCGCGGGCCAGGCCGCGCTCCGGGGCGCGCCGATGACGATGGGTGTGCCTCCGCTCGGCCGGCCGATCACGGTGGAGGAGACGGCGAAGGCCGCGGTCTTTCTCGCCTCCGATCTCGCCTCGGGCCTGACCGCGCAGTTGGTCACGGTCTGCGCGGGCCAGTTCCCCACCCATGTCTGAGAGGGCCGCCATGCTGACGCTCATGAAACCCGCCTCGGCCTGGGGGATGCGCAACGCTTCGCCCCTCAACCTCAAGGCCGAGGCGCTTCTGGCGATGTCCGGCCTGCCCTACGAGACGCGCGAGGCGATGCCCTCGAAGGGGCCCTTGGGCAAGCTGCCCGCGCTGGTCGACGGGAGCCGCGTGATCGGCGACAGCGCGCGTATGCGGCGGCCCGGCACGGAGAGATCGATCGGGACGAGGCATGGGCGCAGCCGGACCACATGCAGGCGCTCAAGATCCGCCTGCTCGGTGACAGGGCGCTTCAGGGCTTCGCTGGGAGTTTTCGCGCAACGGCTCGGTTGGGAGGACACGCTGTTCTGCAAGCTCTCCATCGGCGCTCGGCGCGCACCTTGTTGCCGTGCGAAGCCCGCGTGACAGAGAGAATACTGAACGCCCAAGCAAGGATGGGCGTTTCCTGGCCTATCGGCCACGATCTGAATAGCGGCATCGGCCGGTGAGGGGCTACCGCCCTTGCGCACCTTCCTTGTCCGGCAGGAAATGGGTGATCATGGGCAGGATTGCGGCCCCGATCGCGCGCGCGTCCAGTCCGATCCTACCGAGGCGCAACGCGGGCACCACGATGCCTTCGAGGTTGTAGCCCTGCAGCCGCGCCCCGACGGCGTCGAGCAGACGGCTGAGGAGATCCCGGTGCAGCACCCCGTCGATCACCACCTCTTCGGCCTCGATGAAACTCGTGCCCGAGATCGCGGCGAAGGCGAGCGCATCGGCCGCCAGCTTGCACCACTCGTCGAAGCAGGCGAGCGCTGCAGGGTCCGGAGCGGCATCCGTGCCGCCGTCTTCGCGGAAGACATGTGCCGCAACACCTTGCCGCGCGGCGATCGCCTCGAGCCTGTCGAGCGAGGCCGCCTCGAGTAATTGGGCCGGCTTTGCTTCGCTTTCGGCTCTCAGCGAAAGCGGGATCGCGTTGACGGCACCGGCATTCCCCGTGCGGCCGAACACGATGTTCCCATCCACCACCAGTCCGCCCCCGATGAGCGTAGACAGGTAGAAATAGATCATCGGGCGCTGCCGGTTCTCGCGTGCGAACTCGATCTCGGCGAGGCAGGCTGCGGTTGCATCGTTGGCGATGATCACGTCGAGCCCTGCCACCTCCTCGATCCGAGCGGCGAGGTCTGCCTCCGCCCAGCGCGAGGCGCCGCTGCCGGGATCCCCGATGACCGCGATGCCGTTTTCTAGGGCCGTCGGGGCAGCTACGCCGATCCCCGCCAGCCGCCCGCGCTGGTGAGGGGTGAGGCCATCGACAAGGCTCCTGTAGGCAGGGCCGATGAGCTCGGACACGACCTGCTTTTCCAGAACCTCGTACGGATAACGGCGGCGGCCCACGATCTGCCGGTCGAAGGAAAGGGCGATCAGATCGAGCGAACGCCGGCCGATCTTCACACCCACGGAAAGCGCTCCGTCCGGATCGAGCTCGATGGGCGTCGAGGGCTGGCCCACGCGGCCACGGACCACGTTCTTCTTGCGCAGGAGCCGTTCTTCCAGAAGCCGGTTGACAAGGTTCGTGACCGTTTGCGGAGATAGCCGGGTGATCCGCGCGATCTCGGCTTTGGAAAGCGAACCAGCCTCGAGGATCAGGCTAAGGACGACACGTTCGTTGTGCTCTTTAAGGCCGAGCTGATTGCGGCCCAGACGGCTTGCATCACCTTCGAGCAGCCAGAACCAAGGGCCATTTTTTGTCATGGAAACAGCTTGGTCCGTTTTGCGGCCTCGGCTCGCCACCTCTTCGACCGAGGCTGTGCCAGCGTTGCAGCATGGCAGGTACGCGTCAAGCACCGGGGTGGCTTGGATGCCGAGGGTATGGCAACCCTTGCGCGACCTGGCCCCGCACCTTTCGGCAAGACGGCGCCAGCCGGAAGCCCAGGGCCAGCGGCCATCGCGTTCGGTGCAGTTGCGATGCGTCTCGGGTGGCCAGCGCGCCGACGACAAAATAAATCCACCGGGTGAAGTTATTGACATCGCTCGGCCGAGATCCCTATCGTCTTGACGCCACGGGGCGGCGGCAGCCGGGCCGGTCGGGGGGGCGGTGTTGCACGGGACTGGCCTCTGGGCGCGCGCTTGCCGCGACGGGGAACCACCTCGCGGCATCGCGCCCGAGACGCACACCCCCGCGGCACATTTTCAGCGCCTGGCCCTGCGGCGGCGAAGGCTCGAACGCCGGCCGGGCCCCGACTTTGCGCCCGGCGTCTCGCGGAACGGCTTTCGAATTCGGTGGCCGCAGCCAGGACAGACGCCCACGGGTTGAGTATCGGAGGGGAAGCGCAATGGACGACCTGAAGTTCGGCAGCCGCGACAAGCGTGGCGACTGGGCGCCGAGCAAGGCTCTCGAACCGGCGCCGATCTGGCTGTTTCCGCCGCAGCCCAGGAAGATCCTCGCCTGGATCCCGGCTTTCTTCTTTCCCTACAACGTGCTCTTCATGATCTCGGCGGTTGTCTACTGGCATCTCGTCGTTCCCGCGCCGGAGGTGTTGCAGAGCTTCGCCTGGGGCTGGGCGCTGAAGATGCTCGCGATCAACGCGGCGCTTACCATCCTCTGGTACCAGGCCTGGGAGTGGCCGCTCTACGTCAAGCGGCGGCAGGAAACCCGGTTCAAGTACAACCACAGGTTCCCGTCAAACCAGCCTTCGGATGTCTTCTGGTTCCGCGGCCAGACGCTGGACAATGCGCTGCGCTCGGTCTTCTTCGGGGTACCCATCTGGACGGGGCTGCAGGTGCTCATGCTCTGGGCCTTCGCCAACGGCCATGTGCAGTGGCTGGCCTTCGCCGAGAATCCCTTCTGGCTCGCCTTCGTCGTGCTGCTGGTGCCGATCATCCACGATCTGCACTTCTACCTGATCCACCGGCTGATCCACGTGCCGGTGCTCTACAAATGGATCCACTCGGTGCACCACAACTCGGTGAACCCCAGCCCCTGGTCCTCGCTTTCGATGCACCCCGTGGAGCACCTGCTCTACTTCTCGACGGTCTTCTGGCACTTCATCATCCCCTCGAACCCGATCATCGCGCTCTACCAGCTGCATTTCGCGGGGTTCGGGGCCGTGCCGGGCCACGTGGGTTTCGACAAGGTGGAGGTCTCGGAGGACCGCGCCTTCGATACCCATGCCTACATGCACTACCTGCACCACAAGTATTTCGAGGTGAACTATGGCGGCGACGGGCTGGTGCCGTTCGACCGCGTCTTCGGCACCTATCACGACGGAACCAAAGAAGCCGACGACCAGATGAAGGCGCGCCTGCGCGCCAGGAAGGCCCGCGCCAAGGCGTAGCTCCCCAAGAGGTCGAGCGACATGACGAGAAGAGACGGACGCTAGCGATGCCCTGGATCGATGCCTGCGCGGCGAGCGAAATCGGCGAAGAAGAAGCCCTCCGCTTCGATCACGAGGGCCGCACCTTCGCGATCTTCCGGAACCACCAGGGCGAATTCTTCTGCACCGACGGGCTGTGCCCGCACGAAACCGTCCACCTCTCCGGCGGGCTCGTCGTCGAGAACACCGTGGAATGCCCCAAGCACGCGTCGATCTTCGACTTCACCACCGGCGAGGTCGAAACCCCGCCGGCATGCGATGACCTGCGAACCTACCCGACCCGCATCGAGAACGGGCGCGTCATGGTCGATATCTGAAACAGGGAGGGAGCGCCGTTGTATCCGGCCAGATCCGTCCTCCCGCGGGTCGCGCCGGGTAGCCGTACCGCGGCCTCGGTCGGAGCTCGGCCGGCGCCGGGCAGGGATCGGACGTCACCCCGAAACCCGGCCATCGCGCACCACGATCTGCCGTCGGCAGAGTCCTGCAATCGTCTCGTCATGGGTGGAGATCAGGAAGGTTGTCCCCTCTTCCCGGTTGATCTCTTCAATCAGCGCCATCACCTGCATGGCCGCCTCGCGATCGAGATTGCCTGTCGGTTCGTCCGCCAGCACGAGTTCGGGCCGGTTCATCAGTGCGCGGGCGACCGCGACCCGCTGCTTCTGGCCACCTGAGAGATTGGCGGAGGGGTAGTCTATGCGGGCCTCCAACCCCATCCGGACCAGCAGTTCGCGCCCGCGCGCACGAGCCTGCGCCGTCTCGCGCCCCTCCCGCACCGCCGTCGGGAAAAGAACGTTCTCCAGCGCAGTGAAATCGGGCAGCAGGTTATGGAACTGGAAGACGAAGCCGATGTGCCGGTTGCGAAACTCCGTGAGAGCGCGATCATCGGCGGCCACGAGATCCACCGCGAGCATGCGATAACGCCCCGCGGTGGGCTTCATCAACGTGCCGAGGATGGTCAGGAGCGTGCTCTTGCCCGACCCCGAAGGGCCCAGCAGCGCCGCCAACTCGCCGGCCTCCAGCCGCAGGGAGAGGCCGCGCAGCACGCGTGTCGCGGCATCGCCGGTGCCGAAGGTCTTGTAGAGGGCGTCGGCCTCGAGAAGCGTCGTCATTGCCCGATCGCCGTGACCGGATCGACCCTGGCCGCCGACCTTGCCGGCAGGATCGAGGCAAGGACCGCGCCGATCACCGTCAGCGTGATCGCCAGCCCGTAGGAGCCCTGGGTGATGTCCATGGGCAGCGTCCCGGGTTCAAAGGCATCGCGCGGGGGGAACGGAAGCAGCGCAAGATAACCCAGCGCGGCGCCGGAAAGCCCCCCGAGGAGGCCCACCAGCGCGCCCTGGGCGACGAACACGAAAACCACGAAGCCCTGCCCGGCCCCCATGGCGCGCATGATCCCGATCTCGGGCCGGCGCCGGTAGGTCGAAA
Source organism: uncultured Rhodobacterales bacterium (assembly GCA_964466745.1). Taxonomy (GTDB): domain Bacteria; phylum Pseudomonadota; class Alphaproteobacteria; order Rhodobacterales; family Rhodobacteraceae; genus CAYXOX01. The sequence goes on along the minus strand of CAYXOX010000088.1, from coordinate 2,494 downwards.
GGAGAAGCGCCGAGGCGACCCCGATCACGATGGTGATGAGGGCAAAGGACTTCAGGAAGTAACCTGTCTGTGCCTGGGCATCGAGCGCCTCCATCAGCTGCTCCGCGCCGTCCGTCCAGGGCACCGCGTCAAGCCCTGTCAGCGCGGAAATGCGCTCGGCCGTCGCATCGGCTTCGTTCAGATCGGCGAGCTTGATCTCGATCCGCGTCAAGCCCTGGGGCAGCTCGAAGAGCGTGCGTGCGGTCGACAGGCTGACGAAGACGCTGCCGCCATCGATCATTCCGTTGCCCGTCTCGTAGATTCCTCCCACCGTCAGCACGGCCGAGGCCCCTGCGGAGGATTGCAGCCGCACCGTCTGCCCGAGCCGGAGCGAAAGCTCGTCGGCCAGTGTCTCCCCGAGAACGATCACCCCCGTGGCCAGAAGCTCGGAACCTTCCACCATGTAGCCTCGAAGGTTCAGGATCGCGGACTCCCGGCCCGGCTCCAGCCCGGTCACGCTGACCTGGGCGACCTGCGCGCCGCGCGTCAGGAACCCAGCGCCACTGACCTGTGGTGAAACGGCCGTCACGCCCGGCACCGTCTCGATCAGGGGGATGAAGGTTGCGGCATCCGGGAGCGTCGCCGCCCGAGCGCGCCCGCGCTCCGTTGCCACCAGCACATGGCCTTCGCGCGTGAACAGCACGGCCGGGTCGCGATCCTCTGCGGTGATCGTGACGTGGCTGATGTCACCCACGGTGCGCGAGACAATGAATTCGGCGAGCCCGCCGATCAGAGCCGACATGAAGATGAAGATGAACACGCCCACCGCCACGCCCAGCACGAGCAGCGATGTCTGCGCCTTGCTGGCCGTCAGGTAGCGGGTCGCGATCTTGAGCGCGTAGAGCATCAGGGCCGCTCTATCCGCACTGCCTGGCCGGCCGTGAGGCCGGCAGCGTCGGTGACAAGCACGTCGCCGGGCACGAGACCCTCGGTCACGATCAGCCTGGCCGCCGGCCAATCGATCACGCTCACCTCGCGGCGCTGCGCGATGCCGTCGACGACGACGAAAACAGCATCGCCCCCCTCGATTGCTGTGCGGGGGGCGGTGATCGCGGCAGAGCGCTCGTCCACGATGATGTTGGCGGTCACCGTCAGCCCGACAGGAGCGGCGACCGGCTCGTCGAAGGATAGCTCCACGCCGAGCCCGCCGGTGCCTGCATCGACCCGCTGGGAAACGAAACTCACCTCCCCCGGGCGCGTGGCGCGCTCCCCGGCCAGCTGGAGCATCGCAGGTTGCCCCTCCCGAATACGGGTGGCGTAGGTCTCGTCGACATCCGTCTCGACGACCAGCCGCTCGAGATCGGCAATCGTCATCAGCACTGTCGCCTGGTCTATCGTCTGCCCAGGCTCGACGTTCAGCGCGAGTACCGTGCCGTCCATCGGAGAATGCAGCGTGAAATTCTCAAGCTGTGCCTGCGCCTGGTCTACTTGCGCGGCGGCGCGCGCCACCTCCTGCATCGCGGTCAACAGCCCGCGTTCGGCGGCATCCCTTTCGGTGCGCGCGATATTCGCGCCGAGCGCCTCCGCACGGGCAAGCGCGTCGCGCGCGCGTGCCTCGGCGACGAGCGCCGCATCGAGCACCGCCACCGCCTGCCGCAACGCGGCACTCTGGCCGGTGGAGTCGATCCGGGCGAGCACGGCTCCGGCCTGAACCATGTCTCCTTCGGCAATGCGAACCTCGCTGAGCGTGCCGCCGACAAGCGCGCGCACGTCAACGGACTGGCGCGCGGCGATCCGCCCGTTTACCGCCAGAACCTGCGTCGCCGGGGCCTCCTCGACCAGCTCGACCGTCACCGGGACGAGACCGCTGGCCCATGGCTTGAAGACGAGGCCGAGCCCGGCGGCAAGGGCAACCAGGAGACCGAAAGCCCAAGGCAGAGCACGGCGCCATCGCGGCGGTGCGGTTGGAGCTGCGCCCGAGCGTATCGCCGGCAAGCGGGGCTCCGTCTCCTGCCGTGGCTGGGAGGCGCGGTGTTCCCGCGATTTCCGGTCTTCTTCCCCTGTCGTCGCCATCTAGACCTCCGGGCCGGTGCCCGCCATCGGCAGGCATCCGGTCGTGCTTGCCGCGGCTGTCTAATCCAACGCTCGGGGAAAGACCCTGATCCAAATCAGCAGCCGCCGCAGGTTGCCATGGATAGATCTCTTTCGAGCCTGGAAGCGGCTTATCCGAGCGGGCGGATGGCCGCAGCCAGGCTGCCTTTCGGCTGTGGCCACTCGGGCTGGCATCTCCGGCGGACAGGGCGTGTAGCCGCACGCTTGCTCCAGGCCATAATTCGCCGACACTCGCCTTTCAGCCGGCAAACCAGGCGCACCGGGGCGAGCGGGGGAGCACGTTCCGGCACGCGCTTCACTTCGGCCTCATTCGGCGACCATACGCTACCCTGGCGCTTGCGGCGCTTTGGCCGGATCGCCCTCGCCGTGGCGGCCGCCGCGTTCTGCCATGTTGCCGTCATCC
>CAYXOX010000087.1:0-12386 GCA_964466745.1 uncultured Rhodobacterales bacterium | reverse complement strand
GAAGAGCCCGTCTTCCCAGCCGGGCAGGAACACGGCGGGAAACTCGAGCCCCTTCGCCGCGTGGAGAGTCATGATCGAGACCTTGGAGTCGCCCTCGTCGGCCTCGTTGTCCATGATCAGGCTGACGTGTTCGAGGAACCCTTGCAGGTTCTCGAAGCTCTCCAGCGCCTTCACGAGCTCCTTGAGGTTTTCGAGCCGGCCGGGGGCCTCCGGTGTCTTCTCGTTCTGCCAGAACTCGGTGTAGCCGGACTCCTCGAGGATTATCTCCGCCGTCTCCACGTGGCTGTCGTGCCCGGCGCGCACCATGGCCGCCCACCGGTCGATCCCCGCCACAAGGCGGCCAAGCTCCGCCGCGCCACGCCCCGTAAGACCCTTCTCGGCGACAAGCAGCCGCGCGCCTTCCACGAGGCTCACGCCGTTCGCACGCGCGGCCTGCTGGATCTTCTGTTGCGCCTTGTCGCCCAGCCCACGCTTGGGCGTGTTGACGATCCGCTCGAAAGCCAGATCGTCCTCCGGGCTTACCGCGAGCCGGAAATAGGCCATGGCATCGCGGATCTCGAGGCGCTCGTAGAAACGGGGCCCGCCGATTACGCGGTAGGGCAGCCCGATGGTCAGGAAGCGGTCTTCGAAGGCCCGCATCTGGTGGCTGGCCCGCACCAGGATCGCCATGTCGTCGAGCGGGACAGGGTCCAGCCCCCGCGTGCCCGACTGCATGGCCTCGATCTCCTCGCCGATCCAGCGGGCCTCCTCCTCCCCGTCCCAGTGGCCGATGAGGCGCACCTTCTCGCCCTCGTCCCGGTCGGTCCAGAGCGTCTTGCCGAGGCGGCCCTTGTTTGCATCGATCAGCCCGGAGGCGGCCCCGAGGATATGGGGGGTGGAGCGGTAGTTCTGCTCGAGCCGGATAACCTTGGCGCCCGGAAAGTCCTTCTCGAAGCGCAGGATGTTGCCCACCTCGGCGCCCCGCCAGCCGTAGATCGACTGGTCGTCGTCGCCCACGCAGCAGATGTTGCGATGCCCCGCGGCCAGCAGGCGCAGCCAGAGATACTGCGCGACGTTGGTATCCTGGTACTCGTCCACCAGGATGTAGCGGAACCAGCGCTGGTACTGCCCGAGCACATCGTCATGGGCCTGGAAGATCGTGACCATGTGCAGGAGCAGGTCGCCGAAATCCACCGCGTTGAGCGTCTTCAGCCGGGCCTGGTACTCGGCATAGAGCGCCACGCCGCGATGATCGAACGCGCCGGCCTCGGCGGCGGGCACGGTCTCTGGCGTCCAGGCGCGGTTCTTCCAGTTGTCGATGATCGAGGCGAGCAGGCGCGGCGGCCAGCGCTTCTCGTCGATGTTGGCGGCGACGACAAGCTGCCGAAGAAGGCGGATCTGGTCGTCCGTGTCGAGGATCGTGAAGTTCGACTTGAGGCCGGCCAGTTCGGCATGGCGGCGCAGCAGCTTCACCCCGATGGCATGGAAGGTGCCGAGCCAGGGCATCCCCTCCACCGCCTCGCCAAGCAGCGAGCCCACGCGCCCCTTCATCTCGCGCGCAGCCTTGTTGGTGAAGGTCACCGCGAGGATCTCGTTGGGCCGCGCGAGGCCGGACTGCAGCAGATGCGCGATCCGCGTCGTCAGCGCGCGGGTCTTGCCGGTGCCGGCACCGGCGAGCATCAGAACGGGGCCCTCGGTCGCCTCCACGGCCGAGCGCTGGGCGGGATTGAGACCGTCGAGATAGGGCGCCGCCCTCGCCGCCATCGCCCGGTGCGACAGCGGAACCGCCGCGTCGAAGGCCTCGTCCTCGGAATAGCTGCTCATGGGAGCGGAGCCTAACGCGGCTGCCCACGAAGGAAAAGGGTTGTTCTTTATCTGTTCCACCCCGCGGCGCACGGGCGCTTGCGCGCGGCGGCGCCGCGGGCCAACAAGCGGCGATGGACCTCGATACCCTCGCACCGGCCCTTTCCGATCTGTCCGCCCGCGCCCGGCGGCGCGTTCCCCGCTTCGTGTGGGAGTATCTCGACAGCGCCACCGGCAACGAAGGCGCCCGGCACCGCGCCGAGGCTGCGCTCGACGCGGTGTGCCTCGTGCCGCGGGTGCTGTGCGGCGCGCCTCCGCCGGATCTGGCGACCACGCTCCTGGGCACCCGCTACGCGTTGCCGTTCGGGATCGCACCGGTGGGGATGTCGGGGCTCGTCTGGCCCGGCGCCGAGGTCGCGCTCGCCCGGGTGGCCGCGACGGCGGGCATTCCCTACGGCCTGTCCACCGTGGCCGCAGCCACACCCGAAGCGGTGGCCCCCCACCACGGCGGCATGGGATGGTTTCAGCTTTACGCTCCCGGCGAGCCCGAGGTCCGCCGCGACATGCTGGCACGTGCCGCGGCTGCCGGCTTCACCACGCTCGTTCTGACCGGCGACGTCGCCGTGGCCAGCCGGCGCGAACGGCTGCGCCGCGCCCGGCTCACGAACCCCATGAAACTGAGCCTGCCGATCCTCGCGCAGGTCGCGATGCGCCCCGCCTGGGCCCTCGCCACCGCCCGCGCCGGCCGGCCCGGCCTCGTGACCCTGGAGAAATACGCCGATGTCCGCACCGCGCGCCCGGGCACGGCACATGCCGGCTACATGCTGCGGACCGCGCCCGACCGCGCCTACCTTGCCGCCCTCCGCCGCGAATGGCACGGCCCGCTGGTGGTCAAGGGCGTGCTCCATGCCGAGGATGCGCGCATCGCGGCGGGCGAGGGCGCCGACGCCGTCTGGGTCTCGAACCACGGCGGGCGGCAGTTCGAGGCCGCCCCCGCCCCGCTCGCGGCGCTTCCCGCGATCCGCGAGGCTCTGCCCGGGACACCGCTCATCTACGACGGCGCGATCCGCTCGGGCACCGACATCCTGCGGGCCATCGCCCTCGGAGCGGATTTCACCATGCTGGGGCGCGCCTTCCACGCCGGCCTTGCCGCCTACGGCCCGGCCGGCGCGGCCCATGTCGTCCACGTCCTTGCCGAAGGGCTGAAGGCCGACCTGGGCCAGCTCGGCATCGCCCGCCCCGTCCTCGCCCGGGATCACCTGTGCTGACGCGCCCCCTCATCTTGGGGGAAATACTCCCGCCGGAGGCCGGCGCGCGGAACGCGCGCCCCGGGATGTGGCACGCAGGCCGGTTGTCTGCGCTGCGGAAGCCCCCTAACACTTCCTGCGACTGCAAAGGAGCCGCCGCCCGATGACCGAGTTCAAGAAGATCCTCATCGCCAACCGTGGCGAGATCGCCATCCGCGTAATGCGCGCCGCGAACGAGCTGGGCAAGCGGACGGTCGCCGTCTACGCGGAGGAGGACAAGCTCTCGCTGCACCGGTTCAAGGCCGACGAAGCCTACCGCATCGGCGAGGGCCTCGGCCCGGTGGCCGCCTATCTCGCCATCGACGAGATGATCCGGGTGGCTCGCCAGGCCGGCGCGGATGCCATCCATCCCGGCTACGGACTGCTTTCGGAAAACCCCGAGTTCGTGGATGCCTGCACCAAGGCCGGCATCGCCTTCATCGGCCCCCGGGCCGAGACGATGCGTTCCCTCGGCGACAAGGCCAGCGCCCGCAAGGTGGCGATCGCGGCCGGGGTGCCGGTGATCCCGGCCACCGAGGTTCTCGGCGAGGACATGGACGCGATCGCGCGCGAGGCCGAGGAAATCGGCTACCCGCTGATGCTGAAGGCCTCCTGGGGCGGCGGCGGCCGCGGGATGCGCCCGATCCTCGGCCCCGAGGAGCTGGCCGAGAAGGTGCGCGAGGGCCGCCGCGAGGCCGAAGCCGCCTTCGGCAACGGCGAGGGCTACCTCGAGAAGATGATCCTGCGCGCGCGCCACGTCGAGGTTCAGATCCTCGGCGACACCCACGGCGAGATCTACCACCTCTACGAACGCGACTGCTCCGTGCAACGCCGCAACCAGAAGGTGGTGGAGCGTGCACCGGCCCCCTACCTGTCGCCCACACAGCGCGAACAGATCTGCGCGCTGGGTCGCAAGATCGCCGAGGCCGTGCAGTACGAGTGCGCCGGCACCGTCGAGTTCCTCATGGATATGGACACCGGGGAGTTCTACTTCATCGAGGTGAACCCCAGGGTGCAGGTCGAGCATACCGTCACCGAGGAGGTCACGGGCATCGACATCGTGCGCGCCCAGATCCTCGTGGCGGAAGGCAAGAGCCTCGTGGAGGCGACGGGCGTCGCCACACAGTACGACGTCAAGCTCGACGGGCACGCGATCCAGTGCCGGATCACCACCGAGGACCCGACCAACAACTTCATTCCCGACTACGGCCGAATCACCGCCTACCGCGGGGCCACCGGCATGGGCATCCGGCTCGACGGCGGGACGGCCTACTCCGGCGCCGTCATCACGCGCTACTACGATTCGCTGCTCGAGAAGGTCACCGCCTGGGCGCCCACCCCCGAGGCCGCCATCGCCCGGATGGATCGCGCGCTGCGTGAATTCCGCATCCGCGGTGTCTCCACGAACATCGCCTTCGTCGAGAACCTGCTCAAGCACCCCACCTTCCTGTCGAACGAGTACCACACCAAGTTCATCGACGAGACGCCGGAGCTCTTCGACTTCAAGCCGCGGCGCGACACGGCCACCAAGATCCTCACCTACATCGCCGACATCACCGTGAACGGGCATCCCGAAACGGAAGGGCGCCCCCGGCCGCCCGCCCACGCGCGCGAGCCGAGGCCGCCCGAGCTGCGCACCGATGCGCCCCGTCCGGGCACGCGGCAGATCCTCGAGGAGTTCGGCCCCCAGGGCCTGGCCGACTGGATGCTGGCGCAGGACCGGCTGCTCTTGACCGACACGACGATGCGCGACGCGCACCAGTCGCTGCTGGCCACCCGCATGCGCTCGATCGACATGATCCGCATCGCCCCGGCCTATGCGGCCAACCTGCCCGAGCTGTTCTCGGTGGAGTGCTGGGGCGGCGCCACCTTCGACGTCGCCTACCGTTTCCTCCAGGAATGCCCCTGGCAACGGCTGCGGGACCTGCGCGCCGCGCTCCCCAACATCATGACCCAGATGCTGCTCAGGGCCTCGAACGGCGTCGGCTACACCAACTATCCCGACAACGTGGTGCGCGGCTTCGTGCGGCAAGCCGCCGAAACCGGGGTCGACGTGTTCCGCGTGTTCGACAGCCTCAACTGGGTGGAGAACATGCGCGTCGCCATGGACGCCGTCATCGAGACGGGGAAGGTCTGCGAGGGCACGATCTGCTACACCGGCAACATCCTCGATCCCGATCGCGCCAAGTACGATCTGAAGTACTACGTGGCCATGGCCAAGGATCTCGAGGCCGCCGGAGCCCATGTGCTGGGCCTGAAGGACATGGCCGGGCTGCTCAAGCCCGCGGCGGCGCGCAAGCTGGTCACGGCCCTGCGCGAGGAGGTGGACCTGCCGATCCATTTCCACACCCATGACACCGCCGGAGTGGCCATCGCCACGATCCTCGCCGCGGCCGAAAGCGGCGTGCACGCCGTGGATTGCGCCATGGACGCGCTTTCTGGCAACACCAGCCAGGCCACCATGGGTTCCGTGGTGGAAGCCCTCGCCGCCACCGGCCGCGACACCATGCTCGACATCGCCGCCGTCCGGGAGATCTCGAACTACTGGGAGGCGGTGCGCGCCCATTACGCGGCCTTCGAGAGCGGGCTGCAGGCCCCGGCCTCGGAGGTCTACCTGCACGAGATGCCCGGCGGGCAGTTCACCAACCTCAAGGCCCAGGCGCGCAGCCTCGGGCTGGAGGAGCGCTGGCACGAGGTGGCCCAGACCTACGCCGACGTGAACCGGATGTTCGGCGACATCGTGAAGGTGACCCCCTCCTCGAAGGTGGTCGGCGACATGGCCCTGATGATGGTGAGCCAGGGGCTGACGCGCGAACAGGTTGAAGACCCGGCGGTGGAGGTCTCCTTCCCCGACAGCGTGATCGACATGATGCGCGGCAACCTCGGCCAGCCCCCGGGCGGCTGGCCGGAGGGCCTTCTCAAGAAGGTCCTCAAGGACGAGGCTCCGCTCAAGGATCGCCCCGGAAAGCACCTGCCCCCGGTCGATCTCGAAAAGACCCGCGCGGAGGTTTCCGAAAGCCTCGGCGGCCGCGCGATCGACGACGAAGATCTCATGGGCTACCTGATGTATCCCAAGGTCTTCACCGATTACGCGCGGCGCAACGCGATCTACGGCCCAGTCCGCACCCTGCCGACCCACATCTTCTTTTACGGCATGAAGGCGGGCGAGGAGGCCTCGATCGAGATCGAACCGGGCAAGACCCTGGAGGTGCGCCTGCAGGCCATCGGCGATGTCCACGAGGACGGCGATGTCCGGGTGTTCTTCGAGCTCAACGGCCAGCCGCGGGTGATCCGCGTTCCCGATCGCAAGGTTCAGTCGGCCACGCCCAAACGGCCGAAGGCCGAGGAAGGCAACCCGGCCCATGTGGGCGCGCCGATGCCCGGCGTCGTGGCCACGGTGGCCGCGCAGGCGGGAAAGGCCGTGAAGGCGGGCGACCTTCTGCTGACGATCGAGGCGATGAAGATGGAGACCGGCCTGCACGCCGAACGCGATGCCACCGTGAAGGCCGTGCACGTCCAGCCCGGCGGCCAGATAGACGCGAAGGATCTGCTGATCGAATTCGAATGATGCGTCCGGGCTGACGCAGCCCCTCCACCGGGGGCCGGCGCGTCAGCCCGGCACCAGCCGCCCGGCTTCGAGCCGGACGATGCGGTCCATCCGGGCCGCGAGCTCCGGGTTGTGCGTCGCGACCAGCGCGGCGAGGCCGGTGTCGCGCACGAGCGCCATCAGCACGTCGAACATCCGCTCCGAGGTGGCAGGGTCGAGATTGCCCGTTGGCTCGTCGGCAAGCAGCAGCCGGGGCGCGTTGGCCAGCGCGCGGCACAGCGCGACGCGTTGCTGTTCGCCGCCCGAAAGCGCGCCGGGCCGGTGGTCGAGCCGCGCGCCGAGGCCCGCGCGCTCCAGCAGCTCCCCTGCCCGGGCCCGGGCCGTGCCCATGTCGGCGCCCTCGGCGAGTTGCGGCAGGGCCACGTTCTCCAGCGCCGAGAACTCCGGCAACAGGTGGTGAAACTGGTAGACGAAGCCGATCTCGCGCCGGCGCGCCTGCGTCCGCCGCCTGTCGGGAAGCCCGGTCATCGACACGCCTCCGAGGAGCACCTCGCCCTCGTCGGCCGAATCGAGCAGCCCGGCGATGTGCAGCAGCGTGGATTTCCCCGCACCCGAGGGCGCCACGAGGGCCACCACCTCACCGCGCGCGAGCGAAAGATCTGCCCCGCGCAGAACGTTCACGGCGGCCGGAGTGCCAGGGTTGTAGGTCTTGGCAACGCCGGCGAGCACGAGCGCGGGCGCCCCGCCGTCCTTGCCGGGATCGGTGCCGGGAGGCGCGGCCTCACTCATAGCGCAGCGCCTCCACCGGGTTCATCCGGGCCGCCCGGCGGGCGGGAAAGATCGTGACGACGAACGATAGCGTGAGCGAAAGCGCCACGGCCGCGAGCACGTCGCCCGGCTCCAGCCTTGCTGGCAGCTGGTAGATGCCCCGGATCGAGGGATCCCAAACGCCGCCGCCCATGGCCCAGTTCACGAAGGAGAAGATCGGGTCGATGTAGAGCGCGAAGAGGCATCCGAAGATCACCCCGGCCGTCGTTCCCGCAAGGCCGATGGCGGCGCCGCACATGAAGAAGATTCGCAGCACCGAGCCTTCCGTCAGCCCCATGGTGCGCAGGATGCCGATATCGCGGCCCTTGTTCTTGACCAGCATGATCAGGCCCGAGACGATGTTCATCGCGGCGATCAGCACGAGGATCGCCATGATCACGAACATCACGTTGTCCTCGACCTCGAGCGCACGCAGAAAGCCCCCCGAGGCATCGCGCCAGCTCCAGAGAAGCGCCCGCTCGCCCGCCGCGGCAAGCAGGGCCGGGCCCAGCTCCTCCACCCGCTCGGGATCGGCCACCATCACTTCGATCTCGTCGGCGGCGGCGGCCCGGTTGAAATAGGCCTGCGCCTCCTCGAACGGCATGTAGAGGCGGGTGCGGTCGATGTCGTAGCGCCCGGCGGTGAAGATGTAGACCACCTCGTAGGCCTTCACGCGCGGCGTTGTCCCGAAGGCGGTGCGGACGCCCTCGGGCGAGATCAGGCGCAGGCTGTCGCCGACCCCGATGCCGAGTTCGCGCGCCACGCCCGAGCCGATGGCGACCCCCTGCCCGAAATGATCGAGGCTGCCCGCCGAGGCCTCGGGCGCGGCGACGCGCGGGATGCCGGCGATATCGGCGGCCGAGATCCCGAACACCTCCACCCCTGCGCTCCGCCCGCTGGCCGCGGCCATGGCCTGCCCCTTGACCAGCGGGGCGGCGCGGGTCACGCCGTCCACCGCCGAGAGCCGCGCGGCCATGGCGGCGTAATCCTCTATGGCACGGGTGGTCTGGCCCGTCTCGCTCACGACAAGGCTCTGATAGACGGTGACATGGGCGTTTGCGCCGAGGATCGTGTCGACGAACTCGGCGCGGAACCCGGCCCGGACCGACATCGTGGCGATCAGCGCGAAGACCGCGAGCGTGATCCCGATGAGCGAGATCCACGTCATCGCACCCACGCCGCCCTCCGCGCGCTTCGAGCGCAGGTAGCGCCAGGCGATCATGCGCTCATGGGCCGAGAAGGGACGACTGGGCATCGGCGCCTCGCAGGCAATCGGGGAACGGGTACGCCGGTGCGGACGGCGCAGGCGGACCCTGCCCATGACCCGGGCGGGAGGTCAATGCCGGGCTGACGGCCGCGCCGAGGGGCGCAGCGGTGTCGGCAGCGGGCATCCGGCGGAAACGCGCCCGGCGCGCTTCGAAACGCCGGCCCGCGCGCCGGGAGCCTCGCTCCGAAGTATGGCGCGTGGCGCCGCACGAAGGGCCAAGCGGCTTGCCAGAATCCCACTCGTGGTATCTGATCGGCCTGTCGCAACGAATGCACGCCTTTCCCGAGGTGCGGAGGTCGCCGGACCCCGCGCCGCGAAAGCGGCACAACCCGTTCCGCCCCGAGGGGCACGCGCGGCGCGCCCGGCGGCGCCCCGCACGCCGAGGAGAGATTGAGTTCCGATGACCGAGATGAGACCCGTCCATCCTGCCGCCATCGCCTACGCCCAAGAGGTTTCGAAAGGTTCCATGTCGAGGCGTGAATTCCTGACGAGGGCGACCGCGCTCGGCGCCTCGGTGCCGGTCGCCTACGGCCTGCTGGGCGTCGCTGCGCCCGCCCAGGCCGCGGCACATGTCCAGCCCGGAGGAACGTTGCGCATCCAGCAGGATGTCCGCGCGCTGAAGGATCCGCCCACCTTCGACTGGCCGCAGGTCTCCAACATCGCGCGCGGCTGGCTGGAATATCTCGTTCAGTACAACACGGACGGCACCATGGAGCCGCGCCTGCTCGAAGGCTGGGAGGTCAACGAGGACGCCACGCAATACACCCTGCGCGTCCGGCCTGGCGTCGAATGGAACGACGGCCGCGGCACGCTGAGCGCGGCCGACGTGGCCTACAACTTCGCCCGCTGGGCCGACGGCACCATGGAAGGCAACTCCATGGCCAGCCGCATGACCGCGATCCAGAACGCCTCCGGCGACGGGCCCGCGGACGGCGCGATCGAGATCGTCGACGCGCTCACGCTGCGGCTCAACCTGCGGCGCCCCGACATTACCATCATCCCCTCGATCAGCGAATACGCCGCCGCCATCGTGCCCGACGGCTGGTCGGGCAACCCCGCCGACGATCCGGTGGGCACCGGCCCCTACCGGCTCGCCGAGTTCGAGGTTGGCGTGCGCGCGGTGCTCGAGCGCAACACGGATCACAGCTGGTGGGGCGAGGGCACCGGCGCCTGGCTCGACCGGATCGAATTCATCGATTACGGCACCGATGGCGCGGCGCATTTCGCCGCTGCCGAGGCCGACGAGATCGACATGACCTACGAGACGGTCGGCGAGTTCGTGGACCTCTACGACAGCATCGGCTGGGTCGTTTCGGAGTCGGTGACGGCCAACACGCTCGTGTTGCGCACGAACCGCCTCGCCGAGGTGGACGGCATGCGGCCCTACGCCGATCAGCGGGTGCGCCAGGCACTGGCGCTGGCCTGCGACAACGCGGTGCTGCTGGAGCTCGGCTACGACGGGCGCGGCACCCTGGCCGAGAACCACCACGTCTGTCCGATCCACCCGGCCTACGCCGATATCGGGCCGCCGGACTACGATCCCGAGCGCGCCGTGGCGCTGCTCGAGGAAGCGGGGATGGCGGATTTCGAGCACGAGCTGATCTCCATCGACGACGACTGGCGCCGGGGCACTTCCGACGCGCTCGCCGCGCAGCTGCGCGATGCCGGCATCAAGGTGCGCCGCACCGTGCTGCCCGGATCCACCTTCTGGAACGGCTGGGCCGAGTACCCGTTCTCTTCCACCGACTGGGGCCACCGGCCGCTCGGCGTGCAGGTGCTCTCGCTGGCTTACCGCTCGGGTGCCGCCTGGAACGAAACCGGGCTCGCCTCGCCCGAGTTCGACGCCATGCTCGACGAGGCTTCGGCCATCGCCGATGCGGACGCCCGGCGCGAGGTGATGGAGCGCATCCAGCGCTTCATCCGCGAGGACGGCATGATCATCCAGCCCTACTGGCGCTCGCTCTACCGCAACGCGCGGCCCGGTCTCGTGGGGGCGGAGAGCCATCCCATCAACGAGATCCATGTGCACAAGCTGGGTTTCGCCGCCTGACCGCGGCGTAAAGCGCCGAATGCAATCCGGGAGGGCCGCGCCCAGGCGCGGCCCTTTCACGTCGCGGGGCCGCGTTGCCCGTGCTCCCGACGCTGCCGCCGCGCCCTCAGGGTGCGCGCCGCGCTGGGCCCCGGCGCAGGGCCCCTCTCCCGAGCCGCAGGAAAAACGCCGCGACGAACCAGCCGGCGAGCCCGCCAACCGCGGTGAATGCCAGCCCCGTGGGGGTGAGCGGGACCGCAGGCCGGTAGCTCTCCCACACCCGGCGCGCGAGGGCCCGATCTGGCCGGCGCAGCACCGCGGCGGCCCGCGCAACGCCGCTTCCGGAGGCCTGCAGATCGGCAAGCTGGAGCGAGAGGCGTTCGTGCCGGGCGATGGTCGCCTCCATCGCCGACCGGCGACGATCGAGGAACCCGGAGCCGCTCATCTGCATCAGCGCCGCCTCGCGGCTGAGGCCCTCGTCGGCGGCGTTCCGGTCGAACTCCGCGACGACCCGGGAGAGCTCGTCCACGGCGCCGCCGAGCCGCTGCGCGTACTGCTGGGCGAATTCGGGCCCCTGGCTGGCCACGCCGCCCCCCAGCGCCATGAGCGCCAGGGCAAAGATACGCCCGATCATGCCCGCCGCCCTCAGCATGCTGCCCGGGGAGGACCCTAGCCGGCCGCTTGCAGCGCCTGCAAGCCCGCCTGCGCCTAACATCTCGGTGCCGACCGGCCCGCGGCGCACCCACCGGCTGCGCGAAATCAGGTGCCGGCGTAGATCTGCGCGACGCGGTCCACCGCGGCGGCCGCAGACATCTCCTCGCTTTCGCCCGTCCGGCGGGAGGTGAGCTCCACGACCCCGGCCTTCAGCCCGCGGGGGCCCACCGTGATCCGCCACGGCAGGCCGATGAGATCCATGGTGGCGAACTTGGCTCCGGCGCGTTCGTCGCGGTCGTCGTAGAGCGCTTCGAGGCCGCGCGATGCAAGCTCGGTGTAGAGCCCTTCGCAGGCGGCATCCGCGTCCGCGTCGCCCTGGCGCAGGTTCACGATCCCGCAAGGGAAGGGCGTGACCCCCTCCGGCCAGACGATCCCCTTCTCGTCGTGGCTGGCCTCGATGATCGCCCCCACGAGGCGGCTCACGCCGATCCCGTGGGAGCCCATGTGCACCGGCACGCGGTTGCCCTCGGGGTCGGTCGCGACAGCGCCCATGGGCTCGGAGTACTTGGTGCCGAAATAGAAGATCTGACCAACTTCGATGCCACGCGCCTGCCGGCGGCGCTCCTCGGGGATCTGCGCGAAGAGCGCCTCGTCATGCGTCTCGTCGGTGCGGGCGTAGCGCGAGGTGAACTCCTGCAGCACGGCGCGGCAGGCGGCGGGATCGTCGTAGTCGATCGCGCGGTCGCCGAAACGCAGATCGGTGATTTCGCTGTCGTAGAAGACCTCCGACTCGCCGGTCTCGGCCAGCACCAGGAACTCGTGGGTATCATCGCCGCCGATGGGCCCCGAATCCGCCCGCATCGGGATCGCCTGAAGACCCATGCGTTCGTAGGTGCGCAGGTAGCTCACGAGATGGCGATTGTAGGCGTGCAGCGCGTCTTCCTTCGTCAGGTCGAAGTTGTAGCCGTCCTTCATCAGGAACTCGCGGCCCCGCATCACCCCGAAGCGGGGGCG
>CAYXOX010000086.1:0-12721 GCA_964466745.1 uncultured Rhodobacterales bacterium | reverse complement strand
GGTGAGTTACAACATGGCGGCTAGGTCGCAACATTTGTTGTAACTCGACCAAGAATGGGTACGGATGGGCATGAAACGGGCCGAAATGATGCTCTGGCGGCATTGTGCGTGCTGCGGTAAACGTCAGCAATGGAAAGAAAATCGCAAAATATCGAACCTTGGCGTATGTCTTGCGCGCCGATGATGGACTGGACGGATCGCCATTGCCGCGCCTTCCATCGCGTGTTGTCGCGCCGGGCGGTGCTCTACACCGAGATGGTGACGGCTCCCGCGCTGGTGCGCGGGGGCGCGCGGCACTTGCTGCGGTTCGATGCGCGCGAGCACCCGGTGGTTCTGCAGCTGGGCGGGTCCGATCCGCGCGAGCTTGCCGAGGCCGCGCGCATGGGCGAGGCGGAGGGCTACGACGGTATCGATCTCAACTGCGGCTGCCCGTCCGACAGGGTGCAGTCCGGAACGTTCGGCGCTGTGCTGATGCGCGAGCCGGCGCGGGTGGCTGACTGCGTCGATGCCATGCGGGCCGCGGTGCGGATCGAGGTGAGCGTCAAGTGCCGGATCGGCGTGGACGAGCAGGATCCGTCCGAGGCGTTGCCGCGTTTTCTGGAGGCGGTGTGCGCGGCTGGTATCCGTTCGGTCACCGTCCACGCGCGCAAGGCCTGGCTGAAGGGCCTGAGCCCCAAGGAGAACCGCGACGTGCCGCCGCTCGACTACGGTCTCGTTGCGCGGATGCGCGCGGCTTTCCCGCAGCTGCGCCTCACCTTGAATGGCGGTATCCGCTCGCTTGAGGCGGCCGAGGCGCATCTCGCCGAAGGGTTCGAGAGCGTCATGATCGGGCGCGCGGCCTACGAACGCCCGGGGGATATCCTGCTGCCGGCGGATGAACGGCTGCACGGCCAGACCGGCCCGGTAGCGAGCCGCGAAGAGGCCGTCGCTGCCATGGAGCCCCACATCGCGGCGCATCTAGCCGAAGGCGGCCGCCTCTCGGACGTGACGCGTCACATGCTCGGCCTGTTCGCCGGGCGGCCCGGGGCGCGGGCCTGGAGGCGGCATCTTTCCGAGGAGGCACGCCGGCCCGGGGCCGGGCTCGATGTCCTGCGCGAGGCGCTGGCACTGGTGAACGCCGCGGGCGCCGCGCCCGAGCCGGAATTTGCGGCGCAATGACCAGCGCGCTGGAGGCGCGATCGGGCCTTGCGAGGCGAAGCGTGCGTGCCCTGGCCGGCAGCCTCAGTCGGCGAGATCGGTGAAGAGATTGTCGCTCTCGAGGAAATCGATGCGGTCTTCCTCGACGGTCCCGGTGGTGATGTCGCGCACCTCGACCCGGCCGTCGCCATGGCCGATGACGACGGCGTCGCAGATGTCCACGAAGAGCCCGTTCTCGACGACGCCGGGCACCTGGTTCAGCACGAGCGCGAGCTGCCGCGCGTTTCCGATGCGGTGCAGGTGCAGATCGAGGATGTAGTTGCCTTCGTCTGTCACGAAGGGGGCGTCGCCATTCATGCGAAGCGTGGCGTTGCGCCCCAGCACGTCCATCGAGACGAGCATCTCCTCGACAAGCGCCTTCGATGTCTGCCAGCCGAAGGGGATCACCTCGACGGGCAGGGGAAAGGCGCCGAGCCTGTCGACCTGCTTCGAGAGATCGGCGATCACCACCATGCGGTCGGAAGCGGTGGCCACGATCTTCTCCTGCAGAAGGGCGCCGCCGCCGCCCTTGATGAGGTTGAGGTCGGGGTCGTATTCGTCCGCGCCGTCGATGGTGAGGTCAAGCCAGCGGGCCTCGTCGAGGCTGATCACCGGGATGCCCACCTCGCGCGCCAGCTCGGCTGTGCGGGTCGAGGTCGGCACGCCGCTGATCTTCAGCCCGTCTTCGCGCACCAGTTCGCCGAGGCAGCGGACCATCCAGGCCGCCGTGGAGCCCGTGCCGAGGCCAACCCGCATTCCGGATTCGACGAAATCGCAGGCTCGCTTCGCGGCGGCGAACTTGGCCTTGTCGATGGGAGAAAGATCGCTTGGCACGGGGAGGCTCCTTGCGGCCGGCAACGCTGCGGGCGCCGTTATACTCGGCAAGGCCCGCAGGTGCGAGAGAAGATGCTGGCCGTCCGGTGCGGCTGCGGCGGAACGCCGGCCTCCCCGTTGCCGTGCGACGCGCCGCGACGGCCGGGCGCGGGGCGGCCCTCCGCGCGCGGAAGCCAGGCGGCGGATGCATGGCTGTTGTGCCTCGCGTTGCACTCGCCTAGCTTTCCGCTCGCACACGCGAACAGACCGCCCGGAGGAGAGGCTGCGCCATGTCCGATACCCCTGCCTATGGCTTCGATACCCTGCAGGTTCATGCAGGCAGTACACCCGATCCGGCCACTGGCGCCCGCCAGACGCCGATCTACCAGTCGACGGCGTTCGTCTTCCGCGACGCGGAACACGCAGCGCGCCTGTTCAACCTCCAGGAGGTCGGATTCATCTACTCGCGCCTCACGAACCCGACCGTCTCGGTCCTGCAGGAGCGGGTGGCGACACTGGAGGGCGGCGCGGGCGCCGTGGGATGCTCGTCCGGTCATGCCGCCCAGATCATGGCGCTCTTCCCGCTCATGGGGCCTGGGCGCAACATCATCGCCTCGACGCGCCTCTACGGCGGCACGGTCACCCAGTTCAGCCAGACGATCAAGCGCTTCGGCTGGTCGGCGAAGTTCGTCGATTTCGACGATCTGGCCGCGCTCGCCGACGCCATCGACGACGACACGCGGGCCATCTTCTGCGAGAGCATCGCCAACCCCGGCGGCTATATCACCGATCTCGATGCCGTGGCGAAGGTGGCCGACGACGCCGGCTTGCCGCTGATCGTCGACAATACTTCGGCCACGCCCTACCTCTGTCGCCCGATCGAGCACGGTGCGACGCTGGTGGTGCATTCCACGACCAAGTACCTTACGGGCAACGGAACCGTGACGGGCGGGGTCGTTGTCGATTCCGGCAAGTTCGACTGGTCGGTCTCCGGCAAGTTCCCCTCGCTGAGCGATCCCGAGCCCGCCTATCACGGGCTCAAGTTCCACGAGGCGCTGGGCCCCATGGCCTTCACCTTCCACTCGATCGCGGTGGGTCTGCGCGACCTCGGGATGACGATGAATCCGCAGGCCGCGCACTACACGCTCATGGGCATCGAAACGCTCAGCCTTCGGATGGAGCGCCACGTGGAAAACGCCCGCAAGGTTGCCGAGTGGCTCGAGGCTGACAGCCGTGTCGAGACGGTCACCTACGCCGGACTGCCCTCGTCGCCCTATTTCGGCCGTGTGGAGAAGATCTGCCCCAAGGGGGCTGGCGCGCTGTTCACCTTCGCCGTGAAGGGCGGCTACGACGCCTGCGTCAAGCTGGTGGACTCCGTCAAGCTCTTCAGCCACGTCGCCAACCTCGGCGACACGCGCTCGCTGATCATCCACTCGGCCTCGACGACGCACCGCCAGCTCACTCCCGAGCAGCAGCTGGCGGCGGGCGCGGGGCCCAATGTCGTGCGGCTTTCCATCGGCATCGAGGATGCGGCCGACATCATCGCCGATCTCGATCAGGCGCTGGCGAAGGCGGTGGGCTGAGGCTGCCCGCGCCGGCGTTCTGCCGGCGCGGCATACCGCGGGCCACGGGAAAGGATCATGCCCGGACGGCGCTCGCCCTTGGCCGGGGGGGAGCGTAGCGGCGGATCACTCCCGCCTCGCGGCCACCGGCTGCCCGGCAAGCGCAGTGTCCGTCCCGGACGCGCGCTTGCCTTCTAAGCGGCGGCAGTATGGCTGGCGGATCTCTGCGCCCTGATCGGCGCCTGCCCGGCATGGTGCGGCGCTGCCCAGCTTGGCCCGGCGGCGGCGCATCGCCTCAAAGGGGACGCCTTAAGGGTCCGCGCCTAGCGGATCTCGAAAACCATGTTCACGCGCGCCTCCATCGTGACCTCCCCGGGGGCGACGGGCATCCCGCCGTCGGAGGCCGCCCGCGACATCTCCATGGCTGCGAAGCCGCGCGGGCTGCCCGCCTCGTCGAGCCTCATCAGCGGGCCCAACTCGACACCGGCGGCCTCGGCGAACAGCTCGGCCCGGGCACGCCCGTCGGCCACCGCGCGGCGGCGTGCTTCGTCGCGCAGGGGCGCGGCGTCGGCCACGGCGAAGGCCAGCCCGTCCAGCCGGTTCGCGCCATCGGTCAGCACCGCGTCGATCACGGCGCCCAGGGTATCGAGGTCCCGCAAGCGGACGCTCACCAGATTGCTCGCGGTGTAGCGGGCGATCCGGGGCAGGCCGGTATCGCCCGGCCGCGGGCCTTCCCATTCGGGGGAGAGCACGAGGGTCGAGGTCTGGACGTCCGCGGCCGCGATGCCCGCCACCTCGAGCCTCGCCAGCACCGCCCGCATCCGCTCCGACACCGCGGCCAAGGCCGCGGCGGCCTCTTTTTCCTGCGCCAGCACGCCAAGCCTTAGGGTTGCCATGTCGGGCGCTGCGGCGACGACGCCTTCTCCGGTGACGGTGAGGGTTCGGGCAGGTGCATCCTGCGCGGCCGCAATGCCGGCGGACATCAAGGCGAGCCCGAGACCGGCCAGGACCATGCCGAGGAAACCTGGAATAAACCTGTTCATGAAATACACCCTTCGTGCTTGTCCGCCCGGGGCCGCGGCGCGGCTCCCGCCGGCAACTTCCCGCGCGCAGCCCGGCGCGGCAAGAGGGGAGCATCGCACGCGGCTTTCGCTTGGCGAAAAGCTGCTGTAGATTTGCGCCAAGCCCGGGGCGCGTTCCACCGGGCGCAGGAGCAGTTTAAGGCCACCGCATGACGCCGAAGTTCGCCCTGGCCCTGTCGACCGAGGGCATCGTGCTCTATCACCGCGTGAAACGCGGCTGGCGCCAGATCGGCGAGGCCAAGGTGGATGCCGGGGATCTGGCCGGCACGCTGGAGGCGATGCGTCGCACGGCGACCACCCTCGAAGCCGGCGGCCTCGCGACCAAGCTGATCCTGCCCAACGACCAGATACGCATCCTTCATCTGCCTCACAGCGTGAACGGCGCGGAGGACGTGGAGGCCGCGCTCGACGGCGCCACCCCCTACGAGGTATCCGAACTCGCCTATGACTGGGTGGTGCGCAACGGCCGAACCGAGATCGCCGTCTGCGCCCGCGAGACGCTGGAGGAGGCGGAAGCCTTCGCGACCGGCCACAGGTTCAACCCGGTGGCCTTCGTCGCCAATCCCGAGGGCGGGCTCTTCGAGGCGGAAGCCTTCTTCGGCCCGACCCGCGCTGCGGGAGCGATCCTCGGCTCCGGCTCGCCGCCCCGCCGAGACCCAGAGCCCTTCGTCGTGGTCGCACGGCGCGCGCGACCCGACGTCGCCGAACCGAAGCCCGAGCCTTTCGTCGAGGGCGGGGCGAAGGATGCCGCGTCGGCAGGGCCGGGCAGCGATGGCCCCGGCACGGAAGACACGGGAAAGAAGCCAGGGGAAGCGTTGCGCGCCAAGGCTTCCGCCGGCAATGCAGGCGACGCGGGGGACAAGGGCGATACGGCCGGGCCCGCCAGCGCGATCGCGGCAGCGCCGCGCCCGGAAGACGCCGGCGAGAAGGCCGCTGCGCGTGACGCGACCGAAAGCACGCCGCCGCCGGCGGAAGCCTCTCCGCAAAACGACCCTGCCGGGAGTGCCCCTGACGAGGCAACGGCGCCTCCTTCCGCCGTGTTGAGCGGCGATGCCGCCCCTGCGCCGGGTGGCAAGACCGTTCCGGCCACGCTGGCCGAGCCGGTGTTGCAGGTACGGCCGGGCGTCGGCCCGTCGCCCGCCGCTCCGGCGGTTGCCGCCACTCCGAAGCCCGGGCGCACAGCGCCCGTCAAGATCGCGGCGGTCTTGCCTGAAAAGGGCGAGCCTTCGCCCGCGCCTCTGGCCGCGCCTGCAGAACTGCAGGCGGAGCCCGGCCCGCCCCCACGCAGGCTGACGCCTCTGATCTCGGATTTCGACGACAGCGAAGAGTATCCAACCCCTCCCGACGGAGTTCTCGCGAGCCTGACGGCGGACCGACCGAGAAAGCTGCCCGAGCCGTCATCGCCCCGCGGCGGCGCAGCGGCCTTCTTCACGCGGCGGCGCGCCGGGGAAAACGAGGAGCCGCGCGCGGCGCGCGCGCCCGCCGGCAGCCGGACGGCGGCGATGCGCCCGCGCTTCGTGCCGTCGTTCGCTGGCTCCGGTTCCGGCGGCGCCGTGGCGGAGCGCCGGATTGGCGGCAAGCCGAGGTTCCTCGGCCTGATCCTCACGGCGCTCCTGCTGCTCATGCTCGCCGCCGTGGCGGCCTGGGCGGCGCTGACGGTGGAGGACCGTTCCGTTCGCGGTTTCCTCAGGCCGCAGCCGGTGCAGACCGTCTCCATCCCGATCGCCGCGGAGGTGGATATCGCCTCGCTTGGCGGCGAGCGGCTTGACCCTCCGCGCTCGGAAAGGCCCCTTGCCCGCCCCCCGCTTGCAGCCCTCGTGCCGGCCCCGCGCCCCTCGGAGACAGCGCCCGCGGCGACCGACCAGCCGGATGCGGCCGCATCCATCCCGCCCGGAGGAGAGGATGCCGTCCCCGAAGCGCCGGGGCCGGAGATTTTTGCGCTGCCGGGCGGATTGCCGGCAGCGGCGCCTGAAAGCCTGGCCGAACCTGCGCCCTCGCCCGCGCCCGCCGTGCCGGACGCGGCGCTTGCCGGCGCCGGGGTCGGGGCAATTGCGCCGGATGCTGCGCAACCCTCCGGCCTGCCTTTGGCGGCGATCGCGGCGGTTGCAGACCCACCGGCGCGCCCGGGGCTTCCGGCTTCCGGCGGTTATCTCGATGTGTACCTTGCCTCCATCGACGCGGCGGTCATGCCGTCCGACGCCCTGGCCCTGCCCGGCGCGGACGCTGTGGCTCCGGCCACCCCGGCGCCGCGCCTCGCGCCGGAAGTGCTCGCGGCGCTGGCAGCGCCCGGGGCGTTCGGCGATGCCGGCGAAATCGGCGCCGGAGGCGTGCCGGTCGCGCCGGGCACGCCCTCGGATACGGCGGTTCCGCGGCAGTCAGGGCTGGCCGCAGATGTCGAGACCCCTTTGCAAGACCCGACGACGGCGGAGGCTGCGGCCCCGGACCTGCCCGAGGATGTCGCGGCCCTGCGCCCGGCTGCCCGTCCTGCGGGCTTGAGCATCGCCAACGAGCGCGCGCTTCTCGGAGGCTACACGCGCGAGGAACTGGCGGCGCTTCGGCCGGTCGTTCGTCCGGACGTCGCAGATGCCACCGGGCCCCCCGAACCGGCAGAAACGCCGGCCATTGCCGCCGCCGAGGCGGAAAGCGTTCTTCCGCCCGACGCACCCGGGCCCGCCACGTCGCTTCGGCCGGCCGCGCGTCCGCAGGCCGTTGCCGCGGCGGCGCGGGCCCTCGCGGCGCGGCCCGATGCCGGCCCTGCCGCGGCAGCCTCCACTGCCGTGACGGCAGCTGCCGCGGCGGCTGCCCCGGCGCCAACCGCCCAGCCGGCGCCGACTGCCGCGCCCGAACCCCGGCAGGCCGCCGCCGCGCCCCGTGCGCCGGTGCCGGATGTGCCCAGTTCGGCCTCCGTCGCGCGCGCGGCCACCGTCGAAGGCGGGATAAACCTGCGGCAGGTCAATCTCATCAGCGTGTCGGGAACCCCCGCGAACCGACAGGCCCTGGTGCGGATGCCAAACGGGCGTGTCACGCTGGTCCGCGTGGGGGACAGCGTGGATGGCGGGCGAGTTCTTGCGATCAGCGAAAACCGCCTGCAGTACCAGCGCCGCGGTCGCAACATCGTTCTGGAAATCCCCTCGGGCTGACCGCCGCCAAACCGGCTGTCTTCCTGCCGGCCCAGGCTGCCCTCCAGGCGGTGCCGTTCGACGAGGCCCGCGCCTTGGCCGTTGCTTATCGCCCCTCGCGTGCCGGTTCTGCCGAGCCGGCACGGGGGGCGGTTTCGCAGGATGCCGGTCGACGCGGCGGTCCGTCGCGGACCGGCATGGCGCTGGAGGCTCGGCCCCGCAAGCGGATCGAGAAGGGCGGGCCGGGCGCGGGAGAACGGTTCGCGCGGACGGTCCGCCTGGGTGACACCCGGCGAGCGGCAATGCGGAGCGGCCGGAGCTTTCGGTGCCCCCCTGGCTCGCGCAGGACGTGCAACACCCCGCGAAGGCGGTGGACCCCGCCGCCCGGGCCTTTCAGGGGGCCGCTCCGGCCGCTCTCTGGTCAAGGGCCGGGCAATGTGGAATATGCCGGGCCGAAGGTGCGAAAGGTCCGGGCATGAACGATTTCGACTACGATCTCTTCGTCATCGGGGGCGGCTCGGGCGGCGTTCGCGCAGCGCGGGTCGCGGCGTCCGAAACCGGCGCCCGCGTCGGGCTCGCCGAAGCCGACAGGATGGGCGGGACCTGCGTGATCCGTGGCTGCGTGCCCAAGAAGCTCATGGTGTTCGCGTCCGAGTACCGCGAGATGGTGGACGACGCGCGCGCCTACGGCTGGGACTTCGGCGGCGGCGGCTTCGATTGGGCCCGCTTCCGCGACCGCCTGCACGGCGAACTCGATCGGCTGGAAGGAATCTACCGGGGGCTGCTCGAGAAGGCCGGCGTTGCGGTTCACGACAGCCGTGCCCGCCTTGCCGACGCGCATACGGTCGCCCTCGAAGACGGGCGGACGTTCACGGCCAAGCACATTCTCGTGGCCACCGGCGGGCGGCCGGTGCGGCCAGACGTCCCGGGCGCCGAACTCGCCATCACCTCCGACGACATCTTCCATCTCGAGAAGCTGCCCCGGCGCATGCTGATCGTGGGCGGCGGCTATATCGCGTGTGAATTCGCCTGCATCCTCAACGGTCTCGGCGTGGAGGTCACCCAGTATTACCGCGGGGCACAGGTGCTTCGCGGGTTCGACGGCGAGGCCCGCGGCCTCGTGGCCGACCAGATGCAGGAGAGCGGCGTGCGGCTGCATGTCGGCACCAACATCCTCGAGATGTCGCGCAGCGATGAAGGGATCCGCGTGAAGGCCAGCAACGGCAACCTCATCGAGGTTGACCAGGTGCTCTTCGCCACGGGGCGAGCGCCCAACACCGAGGGGCTCGGCCTTGACGCGCTGGGCGTGGTAATCGGGCGCCGCGGCGAGGTGGTGGTGGACGAGTTCTCGCAGACAGCGGTGCCCTCAATCTACGCCATCGGAGACGTCACCAACCGCGTGCAGCTCACGCCAGTGGCGATCCGCGAGGGCATGGCCTTCGTCGAAACCGTCTTCAAGGGCAATCCGACGCCGGTGGACCATGATCTCGTACCTTCGGCGATCTTCACCCAGCCCGAGATGGGCACCGTGGGGATGAGCGAGGAGGCGGCCCGCGAGGCCGAGCCGGTGGAGATCTACTGCACGTCCTTCCGCCCGATGCGGACCGCCTATATCGAACGGCCCGACAGGGTGCTGATGAAGCTCGTCGTCTCGAAGGCCTCGCGCAGGATCCTGGGGTGTCACATCGTCTCGCCCAATGCGGGCGAAATGATCCAGCTTGCGGGGATCGCCATAAAGATGGGCGCGACAAAAGAGGACTTCGACAGGACAATGGCCGTGCATCCGACCATATCCGAGGAGCTGGTAACCATGAAAACGCCTGTGCGAACGGCTTGAAAACAGGCCGTCCGCGCACAGTTAAAAGGCCAGTGCGGAAACGCTCGGCCGAAACCAAGGGGTGATACGATCCATGGCAGGTAACAACGGTGGTCCCTGGGGGGGCGGCGGCAACGGAGGCGGCGGTGGCAACCGTGGCGGATCGGGGCAGCGTCCCCCCGGGGGCGGTCCGCGCAGGCCTGGCCAGGAAGGCCCGCAGATCCCCGAGATCGACGATCTGGTCCGCAAGGGCCAGGAGCAGCTCAAGGTGCTGATGGGTGGCCGCGGCAATCGCGGCAACGGCCCGGGCGACCCCGGCGGAGCCGGGGGCGGAGGCTTCAAGTTCACCCGGGGGACGATCGGCGCCGGCGTGGCGGCTGCGGTTCTGCTGTGGGGGTTCGCGTCTTTCTACACCGTGCGCCCGGAAGAACAGTCGGTCGAGCTGTTCCTCGGCGAGTTCTCCTCCATCGGCAATCCGGGCCTCAACTTCGCGCCCTGGCCGCTGGTGACCGCCGAGGTCATCCCGGTGACCCGCGAGAACACCGAGGACATCGGCGTGGGTCGGACCGGAGCTCCGGGCGGCAACGGGCTGATGCTCACCACCGACGCGAACATCGTGGACATTGATTTCCAGGTTGTCTGGAATATCCGGGACCCGGCCAAGTACCTCTTCAACCTGCGGGATCCGCAGGCGACCATCCAGGGCGTGTCTGAATCGGCCATGCGCGAGATCATCGCCTCGTCGCAGCTCGCGCCGATCCTCAACCGCGACCGCGACCTGATTGCCGACACCGCCCAGCAGCTGATCCAGGACACGCTGGACAGTTACGACAGCGGCGTGAACATCGTGCGTCTCAACCTCGACAAGGCCGACCCGCCGGCGGAGGTGATCGACAGCTTCCGCGACGTTCAGGCGGCCGAGCAGGAACGCGACCGTCTCCAGCGGCAGGCCGATGCCTACGCCAACCGAGTGCTCGCCGGTGCGCGAGGCGAGGCCGCCCAGCTTCTCGAACAGGCCGAAGGTTATCGGGCGCGTGTGGTCAACGAGGCGCAGGGTGAGGCATCGCGCTTCCTTGCGGTTCTGAGCGAGTATCGCAACGCCCCCGAGGTTACGCGCAAACGTCTTTATCTCGAGACGATGGAGCGCGTGCTCGGTGACGTGGACAAGGTGATCCTCGACGATTCAAGCGGTACGTCGGGCGGACAGGGGGTCGTGCCCTACTTGCCGCTCAACGAGCTGCGGCGCAACCTGGCGGAGAATTGAGCGATGCGTAAGATCACATATCTCGTACCGGTCATCGTGATTGCCATTGTCGGCGTGCTCTCCTCGATCTTCATCGTCGACGAGCGCGAGAAGGCTCTGGTGCTCCAGTTCGGCCGCGTCGTGGCCGTGAAGGAAGATCCGGGCCTCGCCTTCAAGATCCCGCTCATCCAGGAGGTCGTTCGTTACGACGACCGGATCCTCTCCCTCGACACGCCCGCCATCGAGGTGACGCCCTCTGATGACAGGCGCCTCGTGGTGGACGCCTTTGCCCGCTATCGCATCTCCGACGTCGAGCAATTCCGGCTTGCAGTCGGCGTGGGGGGGCTTCGTGCCGCCGAGGATCGTCTGGCCTCGATCCTCACGACCCAGATCCGTGCCGTGCTCGGTTCGGAAGGCGTCACCTCCGACACCATCCTGTCGCCGGATCGCGCCGTGCTCATGCAACGGATTACTTCCGAAGCCCGCACGCGTTCGGCAGCGCTGGGCATCGAGGTTATCGACGTGCGCCTCAAGCAGACGAACCTGCCGGCCCAGAACCTCGAAGCGACCTTCGCCCGGATGCGGGCAGAGCGCGAACGGGAAGCGGCCGACGAGATCGCCCGCGGTGAGGAAGCGGCCCTACGGGTGCGTGCCCAGGCCGACCGGACGGTTGTGGAACTCGTGTCGGAAGCCAGCCGCGAGGCGGAGATCACCCGCGGTGAGGCCGACGCGCTGCGCAACAACATCTTCGCCGAAGCCTTCGGGCAGGACCCCGACTTCTTCGACTTCTATCGCTCGCTCGCGGCCTATGAGCGTGCGATCCAGGGATCGAACTCGATGATGGTGATCACGCCAGACAGCGAATTCTTCGACTACTTCGATGGTACGGGGCTCGCGGCCACCGTGCCGCTCGAAGGCGCCGCGAACGAAACCGAGTAGCACAGGGTCGGGGCCGGGGGCATGGAGACGCTTCTCCTCGCTCTCGGCCTCGTGCTTGTGGTGGAGGGATTGGTCTACGTGCTGGCGCCCTCCATCGTTGAAGACCTCCTGGACGCGCTTCGGCGCCTGCCCGTGCCGGCGCGCCGGCATATCGGCGCCATCGTACTCGTGACGGGATTGCTCTTCGTGTGGATTGCCCGCAATCTCGGGGCGTAGTTCCTTCCAGAAGCGACGTTGGCGTCCGGATGCCTCGGTGCACGAGGCAGCGGCGTTCCGCTCCCTTCGCTTCACGGCCGCGTGACGCAAGCCCCGGGGGCTTTGTGATGCGGCACTCCCGCCCTAGATTGACACACCGAAGTCACGGCCGGTGGATCGCCGGCCCGCAATTGAAACCGCCGCTGCCGGTCTTCCCTCGGAAGCCCGGCGGGAAAGTCCCGGCGGTTCGGATGCGAAAGGAGCATTCAAGCGTGAGACCAAGAGCCCTTACACTTCCCGCCGCGGCCGAGCGTCTGCCGCACATCTTCTTGATGCTCGTCCTCGCGGCGGCATTTGCACTGGCGCAGGCGCTTGCAGCCGATGCACAGGCACGCGGTGCGCCGGAGAGCTTCGCCGACCTGGCCGAAAAGGTCAGCCCGGCGGTCGTGAACATCACCACATCCACAACCGTCGCCGGCCGCACTGGCCCCGGCCCGGTGGTCCCGGAAGGCTCGCCTTTCGAGGACTTCTTCCGCGAATTCCAGGAGCGGCAGGGCCCCGACGGGCGGCCGCGCCGTTCGTCCGCGCTCGGCTCGGGCTTCGTGATCACCGAGGACGGCTACATCGTGACGAACAACCACGTCATCGAGGGCGCCGACGAGATCCTGATCGAGTTCTTCTTCGGAGAGGAGATGCCGGCAGAGGTGGTCGGCACCGACCCCAACACCGATCTCGCTCTCCTGAAGGTGGAGGCCGACGAGCCCCTCACCTATGTC
>CAYXOX010000085.1:6438-12742 GCA_964466745.1 uncultured Rhodobacterales bacterium | reverse complement strand
GGATGCGTTCAACCGCAAACTGCCCGACATGGCGGTGCTGGACATCAAGATGCCGCGCATGGATGGAATGGATCTGCTGCAGCGGCTCCGCCAGAAATCCTCGATGCCGGTGATCTTCCTCACCTCGAAGGACGACGAGATCGACGAGGTGCTCGGGCTGCGCATGGGCGCCGACGACTACGTCAAGAAGCCCTTCTCCCAACGGCTCCTCGTTGAACGCATCCGCGCGCTGCTACGCCGTCAGGACGCGATCGCATCCGACGAGGTGGGCACCACCGAGGAAACCAAGATCATGGAGCGCGGGCATCTGACGATGGACCCCCTTCGCCACTCGGTGAGCTGGAAAGGCAACGAGGTTTCCCTCACGGTCACCGAATTCCTGCTGCTGCAGGCGCTCGCCCAACGCCCGGGCTTCGTGAAGAGCCGCGACCAGCTGATGGACGTCGCCTACGACGACCAGGTGTATGTGGACGACCGGACAATCGACAGCCACATCAAGCGGCTGCGCAAGAAGATGCGCTCGGCCGACCCGGAGTTTGCAGCCATCGAGACGCTGTACGGTATCGGGTATCGGTACAACGAGGAGTGATGAACGCCGCGTCCAAAATCGACGTGCGCAACCTCAAGAGCGTTCGCAGCGCGGACGTGATGCTGGGCGACGATTGGGTCGCTCCGGCCAGCACCGTCGAGAAGGAGCTGCGCGCCCGGCGCGCCCGCAGCGGCTTTGCAGCGCTCAATTCGTCCCCGCTGGCACGCAAGATCATCACCTTCAACCTGCTGGCCCTGGTGGTGCTCGTCGCCGGGGTCCTCTACCTCAACCCGTCACGCGAGAGCCTTGCGTTCCAGCGCTCGGCCGGGCTCGTTGCGGAGGCCGAGCTTGTCGCCGATGTCTTCGAGGTGCGGCTCGCTGCGGGCGACGCGGCCAGTGACGCGGGCGCCCTCGCGGATGCCGCTTCGCTTCTCGCCGCGCTGGACCTGCGCGGCGGCGTGGAGGTGTTCGTCTACGCCTCCGACGGCACGCTGGCGGCACGGCTCGAAGGCCCGCCCGGCATCGGTGTGCAGGGCCTCGAGAACACCCCCGAAAGCACGCTCATCACCGATCTTCTCAACGGCATATGGCAAAGCCTTGCCTCGATGCTGGCCCCGCGCGGCGAAACGCCGGAACCCGGCGATCCCGAGGCTCAGGCCCGGGGCCTGGCCGCCGCAGCGCTCGGCGGCACAACCCGCGCCGAAGCACTGAGCGACGCCGCAGGCCGAACCGTTTTCGCCGTTGCAACCCCGATCATGCAGGGCGGCGTGCCGATCGGTGCCGTGGCGCTCACCAGCGCCGCGGGGGAGATCGACAGGCTGGTGCGTGCCGAGCGCGAGCAGGTCCTCCAGATGTTCGTGATCGCGATCCTGGTATCCATCGGGCTGAGCCTGGTACTGGCGTCCACCATCGCCAATCCGCTCTCGGATCTCGCCACGGCGGCCGAACTCGGCCGCGACAAGAACGCCCGCAAGATGACGCCCTCGCGCATCCGCATCCCCGATCTCACCGCCCGGCCCGACGAGATCGGCCGGCTATCGGGCGCGCTGCGCGGAATGGTTTCGGCGCTCTACGAGCGCATCGAGGCCAACGAGCAGTTCGCCGCGGACGTCGCCCACGAGATCAAGAACCCTCTCGCCTCGCTCAGATCCGCCGTCGGGACCCTTCGGGTTTCCCAGAAGCCCGAGCACCGCGAAAAACTGCTGGACGTGATCGATCACGACGTGCGCCGCCTCGACCGGCTGGTCAGCGACATCTCCAACGCGTCGCGGCTCGACAGCGAACTCGTGAAGGAAGAGGAGCAGAGCTTCGATCTTCGCCGCACGCTGACCAACCTCAACGACCATCTCGGCGCGGAGGCCCGGGGCAAGGGGATCGACTTCATCGCCGATCTGCCCAAGGACGGGATCGTGATCCAGGGCCTCGAGGGGCGCCTCGCGCAGGTCTTCGTCAACCTCATCACCAACGCCATCAGCTTCTGCGAGGAGGGGGACGCGATCCGGGTCTGGGCGCGCAAGCGCGACAACCGCGTGCTGGTCGTGGTGGAGGACACCGGGCCCGGCATCCCCGAACAGGCGCTGGACAAGATCTTCAAGCGCTTCTACTCGGAGCGCCCCGCCGGGCAGTTCGGCAACAATTCGGGCCTCGGGCTCGCCATCTCCAAGCAGATCGTCGAAGCCCACGGCGGCGTGATCTGGGCCGAGAATATCCGCCCCACCGAGGCCGATCCCACATCCGATCCGCTCGGCGCGCGGTTCGTGGTGGGCCTTCCGGTCTGATCCCGCCGGCTCCCGCGCGGCACCGCCAATGGCTTCCGCCGGTCGCTCCCGTCCCGAACACTCCGACGGCACGCCGCCCGGCGCCGTCACGCTGCACGCCTCGGCAGTGGCGCTCCGGGACCGCGGGCTCCTGATCCTCGGTGCGTCTGGCGCTGGCAAGTCGACGCTCGCGCTTCAGATGATGGCGCTGGGCTGCAGCCTCGTGGCCGACGACCGCGTGATCGTCTACCGCCAATGGGGCGAGGGCGCGCCCGGCGGCCCGCCGAACACCGGGCCCG
The DNA here is from genome assembly GCA_964466745.1 of uncultured Rhodobacterales bacterium. Classification (GTDB taxonomy): domain Bacteria; phylum Pseudomonadota; class Alphaproteobacteria; order Rhodobacterales; family Rhodobacteraceae; genus CAYXOX01. Next base: position 10,157 of record CAYXOX010000085.1, on the reverse strand, counting down.
AGACCGCCGAAGCTCCGCTGAGGCTTGCCTGCCCTCCGGCCCTGAACGGCCTGATCGAGGCGCGCGGCATCGGCCTGCTGAATGCCGAAACAGCGCCGGCCAACCTCTGCGCCGCCGTGGATCTCGACAGCACCGAGCCCGAGCGCCTGCCCCCATACCGCGAAATCCGCCTTGCCGGCGCCTCGATACCGCTATTTCTGCGCTCTGAGGGCCCCGGCTTCGCGGTCGGGCTGATACAGTATCTCAAGGGCGGCCGCGCGGCCTGAAAGCATGGCCCGAGGAGAAGACATGAGCGACGAGACCACACCCAAGGCGCCGCAGGGAGGGCCCGGTGCAGACGGCGCCGGCCAGCCAGCTGCGCAAAGGGTGGTGCTCGTCACCGGGCCGTCGGGTGCCGGCCGCTCCACCGCAATCCGCGCGCTGGAAGACAACGGTTTCGAGGCGATCGACAACCTGCCGCTTTCCCTGCTGGAGCGCCTCACCGCCGGGCCGCCCATGGCCCGCCCGCTGGCACTCGGGATCGACACCCGGAACCGGGACTTCTCGGTCGCCGCCGTTCTCGACGGTATCGAGAGCCTTGCACGGGTGCCGGGCCTCTCCTCGGAAGTGCTCTACCTCGATTGCCGCCCCGACGTGCTTGTGCGCCGATACTCCGAGACGCGCCGACGGCATCCGCTCGCACCGGAGGACAGCCCGGCCGAAGGGATCGCCCGCGAGCGCGATCTGCTCGAAGCGGTGCGCGCAAGGGCCGACGTGCTGATCGACACCTCCGACCTGACGCCCCACGAGCTGGGCAGTCAGATTTCCCGGAGTTTCGCGCCCGGCGGCCGCAAGCGCCTCGCCGTTTCGCTCGGATCGTTCTCGTACAAGCGGGGCGTGCCGGCGGGGGTCGACATGGTATTCGATTGCCGCTTTCTGCAGAATCCGTACTGGGTGCCGGCGCTGCGGCCTTACGATGGGCGCGAGGCGGAGGTTGCCGCCTTCGTGAGCGCCGACAGCCGTTACGCCGCGTTCTTATCCCAGGTGCGCGAACTGGTGCTGCTGCTGCTTCCGGCCTACGTCGACGAGGGCAAGGCACATCTGTTCATCGCGTTCGGCTGCACGGGCGGGCGGCACCGATCCGTCGCGCTGGTGGAACGGATGGCGGAGGTGCTTGCCGACGCCGGTTGGCAGGTGTCTAAAAGGCATCGGGAGTTGGAACGGCGGGCCACGGCGGACCCGCGGGCATGAAGGGCGGGCTTTGATCGGTATCGTCATCGTGGCGCACGGCGGGCTTGCGCGGGAATACCTGTCCGCGGTGGAGCACGTGGTCGGCAAGCTCGAGGGCGTGCGCGCCGTTTCGATCGAGGCCAATCACGACAGGGCCGACAAGCAGGCCGAGATCTGTGCGGCCGCCGATGCCGTGGACACCGGCGACGGCGTCGTCGTGGTGACCGACATGTTCGGCGGATCCCCCTCGAACCTCTCGCTCCTCGCGTGCCGCCCGCGCGACCGCCGCATCCTTTTCGGCGCGAATCTTCCCATGCTGATCAAGCTCGCGAAGTCGCGCCGACGCGCCCTGCCCGATGCCGTCGCCGCCGCTGCGGCAGCAGGCCGCAAGTATATTGACAGTCACGATGTCGGCGCGGAGCAATGAGGCGATGAGCGCTCCGAACGAACTCAGGCAGGTCGAGATCTGCAACGAGAAAGGGCTTCACGCCCGTGCTTCGGCGCGCCTCGTGGAAGTCACGGAGCGTTTCGATGCCGATGCGGAGGTGCGCCATGACGGGCAAGCCGCCGCAGGCGACAGCATCATGGGGCTTTTGATGTTGGCAGCCTCGCGCGGAAGCCTTATTGAGATCGAGACGCGGGGCCCGCAAGCCAAGGAGCTGGCCGACGCACTCGAAGCACTCGTGGCCGACAAGTTCGGCGAAGAGTTCTAGCTCGCTGTGCCGGGATCGGGAGCTACACGCGTGGTAGACAGCCTTCACAACCAGACCCGGGCCGCACCTGGCCGCACGGCGGACTACGTGCCGTATGACAAGCGGCGCCTGAGCTATGCCAACACCTTCCGCAACCCGTGGAAGGCGAACACCATCCGCGCGATGGAGTGGGTGACCGGAAAGATCACCCTTCTGAGGCTCGTGCGCCGCTTCGAACGCATGGGGCCGGCCACTGGCCAGGCCTTCTGGCGGCAGGCGATGTCGATCATGGGGATCGAGATCACGACCCCGGCGGAGCAGATCGCGCGCATCCCGCGCAAGGGCCCGCTGATCGTGGTGGCGAACCACCCCCACGGGCTTGTGGACGGCATGGTCCTGGCCGAGCTGATCGGACGCGTTCGGGAGGACTACCGCATCCTCACCCGCAGCCTGCTGACCGGCGTGAAGGAGGTGGAACGCTTCACCATCCCGGTGCCCTTCCCCCACGAGGAAGACGCCCAGCGAAAGAGTATCGCGATGCGCAAGGCCGCGATGGATCACCTCGCGGATGACGGCGCCATCGTGCTTTTTCCCTCCGGCGTGGTGGCGGCGTCGCGCACCCTCTTCGGGCCGGCGGTGGAAGCCGAGTGGAACCCGTTCACCTCGAAGATGATCCAGCGTTCGGGCGCGGTCGTGCTGCCGATCTTCTTTCCCGGGCAGAACTCTCGCGCCTACCAGATCGCCAACAAGCTTTCGGCGACGGTGCGTCAGGGCCTGCTGATCCACGAGGTGGTGCACTCGCTCAACCGGCCGCAGCGGCCCGTGGTGGGCGAGGTACTCGATCGTGCCGAAATCGAACGCTGGGCGGACAACCCCCGCGGTTTTGCTGCCTGGCTGCGCGACCATACGCTGGCGCTCGGCGCACTGCCCTGAGCCGCCGGCGCTCGCGCGGCCTCACCAACGGCCGCGCACCGCGTCAACGCGTGGGTACAGGCTCCTCGCCCCGGTAATCGTAGAAGCCCCGGCCCGTCTTTCGGCCAAGCCAGCCCGCCTCGACGTATTTCGTGAGCAGCGGGCAGGGGCGGTACTTGGTGTCGGCCAGGCCGTCGTGCAGCACATTCATGATCGCGAGGCAGGTGTCGAGCCCGATGAAATCGGCCAGCTCCAGCGGTCCCATGGGGTGATTCGCGCCGAGCTTCATGGACTCGTCGATGGATTTCACCGAGCCCACGCCCTCGTAGAGCGTGTAGACGGCCTCGTTGATCATGGGCATCAGGATGCGGTTCACGATGAAGGCCGGAAAATCCTCGGCGCTTGCGGCGGTCTTGCCCAGCTTCTCCACCACCGCGTGCAGGCTCTTGTAGGTGGCTTCGTCGGTGGCGATGCCCCGGATCAGCTCCACGAGCTGCATCACCGGCACCGGATTCATGAAATGGAAGCCCATGAAGCGCTCGGGCCTGTCGGTGCGCGAGGCAAGCCGCGTGATCGAGATGGACGAGGTGTTGGAGGTGAGGATCGTGTGCGGCTCGAGATGGGGAAGCAGGTCTTCGAAGATCGCCGCCTTCACCGTTTCGCGCTCGGTTGCGGCCTCGATCACGAGGTCGGTGGCGCCGGCGTCGGCCAGCCTGAGCGAGCATTTGATGCGGGCGAGCGCCGCCTCGCGGTCTTCCGGGCTCACCTTGCCGCGCGAAACCTGCCGCTCGAGATTGCCGCGGATCGTTTCCATCGCACGGTCGAGCGCATCCTGTGAGATGTCCGTCAACACCACGTCGTAGCCTGCGAGCGCGGCCGGTCCGGCGACGGGCGCACTGACGATGA
>CAYXOX010000085.1:0-6428 GCA_964466745.1 uncultured Rhodobacterales bacterium | reverse complement strand
GCCTGCGAGCGCGAAGACATGGGCGATGCCGTTGCCCATCTGCCCCGCCCCGATGACGCCCACGCGCGCGATGTCCATTCCACTTCCCCTTCGCCCCGAAACCCGCGCGGAGAGTAAGCAGGGGCGCCGCGCAGGCGCAAGGGCGCGGCGTGACGCTGCACGCAGACGCCTAAAATTGGCCCGTTAGCCGAACGGAAACAGTGCTCCCGCCAGCCTGTGCCCGGGTGAGATTTGGAGATCGGGGGGTCCCCATGACCTATGACGTGCCGGGCGCGGATGCGCTCGACTATCTGCCATGCCGGTATGGCGCTTCGCGGCTCCTGTTCCGAGGGCCGCGCCGCTCGCTCGAGAGGCCCTATGTGGCGCTGCTCGGCGGCACGGAAACCTACGGTCGGTTCGTAGAGGCGCCGTATCCGCTGCTGTTGGAAGACCACATCGGGATGCCGTGCATCAACCTCGGCGTTCCGAACGCCGGGCTCGACGTGTTCCTTGGCGACGAGGGCGTTCTGGATGTCGCGCGGGGCGCGGCACTGCGGATCGTGCAGCTTCCGCCGCCCGAGAACCACTGCAATCCCTACTACTCGGTGCATCCGCGCCGAAACGACAGGATGACGGCCCCCACCGAGGCCCTGCGCACCCTGTTCGGCCCGGTGGAGCTTTGCCACGTGCATTTCACCGGTCACCTGATGGCCCACCTGCGCCGATGCGACCGGGAGCGCGCCCGAACGGTGGAGGCAGCCCTGCGAGCGGCTTATTCCGAGAAGCTGGCACGCCTCGCCGGCACACTCGGCCGCCCGACGATCTTCCTGCGCTTCGGAGCACGCTCCGGCGACGGGCCCGCCGAAGCATCCGCCGGGTTGCGGCGTGAGGATATCGTCGAGGTCGTGCCGTCGGCCCAGGCCCGCGCCGAGGGGACCGGCCGCATGGTCTTTCCCGATCTGCGGGCCGCGGCGGCGGCGGCACTTCCGGGCGCGAAGGCCCACGAGGAAGCCGCCGCGGCCCTTGCCACGGCGGCGCGCAAAGCTTCCGGCGTCTAGAGCTTTTCGGTCAGTTCGGGCAGCGCGGTGAAGAGATCGGCGACGAGCCCGTAGTCGGCCACCTGGAAGATGGGCGCCTCCTCGTCCTTGTTGATCGCGACGATCACCTTGCTGTCCTTCATGCCGGCGAGGTGCTGGATCGCACCCGAGATGCCAACGGCGACGTAGAGCTCGGGCGCCACCACCTTGCCGGTCTGGCCCACCTGCCAGTCGTTCGGGGCGAAGCCCGAGTCCACCGCGGCGCGCGAGGCGCCCACGGCGGCGCCCAGCTTGTCGGCCAGGCGCTCGATCAAGGCGAAGTCCTCTTCCGAGCCCACGCCGCGGCCGCCCGACACCACGATGCCGGCCGAGGTCAGTTCGGGGCGATTGCTCTCGGCAACGCGGTCTTCCACCCAGGCGGAAAGCCCCGGATCGGCGGGAGCAGCGATGGATTCGACGGCGGCAGGCCCGCCCTCGCCGGCGGCCTCGAAGGTGGAGGTGCGCACCGTCAGAACCTTGACGCCGTCGGAGCTGCGCACCGTCTGGATCGCGTTGCCCGCGTAGACCGGCCGCTCGAAGGTATCGGCATCGATCACCGCGGTGACATCGGAAAGGATCATCACGTCGAGCAGCGCCGCCACGCGGGGCATCACGTTCTTTGCGCTTGCCGTCGCGGGGGCCACGATGTGGGTGTAGTCTGCCGCCAGCGAGACCACGAGATCGGCCACGGGCTCGGCCAGGCCGTGGCCGAACTGCGCGGCATCGGCGCACAAAACCTTACCAACCCCTTCGATCCGCGCTGCGGCATCGGCTGCCCCGCCGCAGCCCTCGGCAGCGCACAGAACCGTCACCTCCCCGAGCGCAGCCGCAGCCGTCACGGCTTTCGCCGTCGCATCTCGGGCAAGCTCGCCGCCCGAAACCTCGGCCAGAAGAAGAACAGCCATCAGAGCACCCCTGCCTCGTCTTTGAGTTTCGCGACCAGCTCGTCCACCGAGGCCACCATGACGCCGGCCGAGCGCCCCGCCGGCTCGGCGGTGCCCACGACCTGGAGCCTCGGGCTCACGTCCACGCCGTAGTCGGCCGGCGTCTTTTCTTCCATGGGCTTGCGCTTGGCCTTCATGATGTTGGGCAGCGAAGCGTAGCGCGGCTCGTTGAGCCGCAGGTCAGCCGTCACCACCGCGGGCAGCTTGGCGCGGATCGTCTGCAACCCGCCGTCCACCTCGCGCGTCACGAGCGCGGCATCGCCCTCGATGCCGATCTCGGAGGCGAAGGTTGCCTGGCTCCAGCCGAGCAGGGCGGCAAGCATCTGGCCCGTGGCGTTCATGTCGTTGTCGATGGCCTGCTTGCCCATGAGAACGAGGCCCGGCGCCTCTTGCTCGACGATGCCCTTGAGGATCTTCGCAACCGCAAGCGGTTCGATATCCGTCTCGGGGCTTTCGGCCGCCACTACGAGGATCGCGCGGTCGGCGCCCATGGCGAGGGCCGTGCGAAGCGTCTCCTGGGCCTGCTTCACGCCGATGGACACGGCCACCACCTCCTCGGCGGCGCCCTTCTCCTTGAGGCGGATGGCCTCTTCGACGGCGATCTCGTCGAAGGGGTTCATCGACATCTTCACGTTGGCGAGATCGACACCGCTGCCATCCGCCTTCACGCGGACCTTCACATTGTAGTCGATCACGCGCTTCACAGGCACAAGGACCTTCATCAGCGGATCTCCCTCATCGGTTTCGGCGACTACTTAGCTCTCCGGGGCGCGGGACGACAGCGCAAAAAAATGTCGCGGCAGCGTTCCGGAGCGCATGGTTTTCCCTGCGCGGCATGGCCACGGCGCAAAACCGGTCAGGCGGCGGCCGCCGGAATCGTTCACAAGGAAGGCATGACCCGGATCGACAAGACATCGCTCATGGCCCGCTTTCTCTGGAAGATCGAAACCGGTTTCCACGCCGAGCCCCGATCCCTGCAGGATTTCGCCGATCTTCTGGGGGTCAGCCCGTTTCACCTGACGCGGGGCTTCGCGCTCCGCACCGGTCGGCCGCTGATGACCTACATCCGCGCGAGGCGCCTTACCGAGGCGGCGCGGGCGCTGGCCTCGGGCCGGGAGAACGTGACCGGCGCGGCCTTGCTCGCAGGCTACGAAAGCACCGAAGGGTTTTCGCGGGCCTTCCGTGCACGCTTCGGCTGCGCGCCGTCCTCGATCCGGTACGGCGAGGACCTTACAACCCTTGCCCTAGAGGAGGCTATACCCATGCACGGCTCACCCGTCCCTCCCGCAGATCCCGGCTTCACCGACGCTCCCGCCCGCAGCCTTCTCGGGCTGTCCGAGCGGTTCACCATAGAAACCCGCATGCGGATCCCCGCGCTCTGGGAGAGGTTCGCCTCGGGCTGGGGAGACCGCCTGCAGGACAAGGTGACCTACGGCGTCTGCCACGACTTTGCCGAGGACGGGTCGTACCGCTACCTCGCCGGAGCCGATGCGGCGATACTGCCCGACGACGCGGGGCTCGACCGGGTCGAGATACCGGCGGGCCGCTACGCGGGTTTCCCCCATGCGGGCCATGTCTCGACCGTCGGCCAGACCTGGAAGGGCATCTTTTCGGCCTGGGTTCCCGGCGCCGGGATCAAGATCGACGCCAGGCCTGAGCTTGAAGTCTACGATGCGGATTTCGACCCGCACGGAACCGGCAAGGTCGCCGTCTGGATCCCGGTCTCCTGAACGCCGGGAACGCGCAGCTTCGCGCGCGCCAGATCTCGCGTTCCGGCCACCGCACGAAGGGGGCGCCGGTGACGGAGAGCGCCGGTCGCCTCACGCATCCGCATGTTTCCGTAGGAACGCCGTTTGAGCCGCGGCAACCCGCCGCGCCCTCCTAGCGAGCGGCGGTTGCCTTTCCCCGGGGATACCGGGTTCACCGACGCCCCGCAGCCGCTAGCGGTTTGCCCCGGGGACCCAGAGCACATCGGAGCGGCCCTCGTCGTTCGCGATGCGGCCGGCCACGAAGAACCAGTCCGAGAGCCGGTTCACGTAGCGCACCGCGGCATCGTTCACCGGTTCGACGGTGGCGAGCTCCACCGTGAGCCGCTCCGCACGGCGGCAAACGGTGCGGCACAGGTGAAGCTGAGCGGCGAGCGGCGACCCTCCGGGCAGAATGAAGCTGCGCAGTGGCTCCAGACGGGCGTTCATCTCGTCGATCTCGCGCTCGAGGCGCTCCACCTGCGCGTCCGACATGCGCAGGCGCGGGTACTCCGCCTCGGCATCCTTGTCGATGTCGGGGCAGCACAGGTCCGCGCCCAGATCGAAGAGATCGTTCTGGATCGCCGCAAGCCCGGCGTCGAGATGCCCCTCCGCGTGCAGCCGCGCGAGGCCGACGGTGGCGTTGGTCTCGTCCACCGTGCCGTAGGCCGCCACGCGGGCGGAATGCTTGGCAACCCGGGCGCCGTTGCCCAGCGCGGTTTCTCCCGCGTCGCCGGTGCGGGTGTAGATCTTGTTCAGTACGACCATCGGTCAGTTCCCCGTGCTGCGGAAATAGACGAACAGGAGGATCAGGACGACGGCGATCGCCTGCGCGGCAAGCCGGTACCGCATCATCCGGTTGCCGTGCTTTCGGTTGAAGGCGCCGCCGCGGGCGAAGCCGCCGATCCCCAGCGCGAGGACCACCAGCACGGCAAGCGCCGCCACGGCGGCAAGCAGGAAGAGGGGATCGGTAGCCATGGGTTCTCCTTTTCGGGTCTCGCGCGATGTAGCGGTAGCGGCAGCTTTGGCGAGCGATTAACCCCTGGACAGCAGCCAGTCGAGCGCACCGACGGGCAGAACCCGTCGTGCGGCGGCCAGGACATGGGTCGGCACCGTCACCCTGTACCGGGCCCGCGGCCGCGTGTCCTCCAGCGCCCGGATCAACGCGTCGCTCACCGCGGAGGGCGGTTTCTGGAAGCCGGCGGTCGGGCCGCGGGCGGCCGCGCCTTCACCGTAGAGCCAGGGGCGGCCGCGTGTGCGGTAGAAGGCGGAATGGGCCGAATTCTCCCAGTCGATCCAGCGCTCGAAATGCGGGATCGAGTTGCGCCGGAAGGGTGTGTCGATGGGGCCCGGCTGCAGGAGGATCGCGTGGATGCCGCTTCCGCGCAGCTCGAGGCGCAGGGCGTCCACGAGCCCTTCAAGCGCGAATTTCGTGGAGACATAGGCCCCGCGCCAGGGCGTTGCCACGAAACCGAGGACCGAGGAACACACCACGATCCGGCCATGCCCCTGCGCGCGCATGGCAGGCAGGGCCCGGCGGGCGAGGTCGTGCACGCCGAAGACATTTGCCTCGAAGATCTCTCGCAGCGCGCCGCGCGGCAGGTCTTCCACCGCGCCGGGCGTGGCGTGGGCGCCGTTGAGATAGAGGGCATCGAGGCGTCCGCCGGTGGCCTCCAGTACTTCCGCGAGCCCGCTGGCGATGCTGGATTCGTCGGCATGATCGATCACCGGGCTTGCGAGCCCCTCGGCGCGCAGGCGTTCGCAGTCCTCGGGGCGGCGGCACGAGGCAAACACCTGCCAGCCTCGCCGCGCGAGCCGATGCGCGGCATCGTACCCGATACCGGTGGAACAGCCGGTGATGAGGATGCTGCGGGCGCTCATGCCCCGCTCATGCCGCGCGACCGCGGCTTTGGCAACGGGCCATTCTAGCCCGAGGACGGGGCGAGCAGGCGTTCGGCCATCCAGCCCACGCGCTGGTCCTTTAGGGTGCGGATGCGCAGCCAGCCGTTGCCGGGGGCAGCAATAACCTCGGCCAGCGCACCCTGCACGAGCTGGCCGATCACGTCGTACTCCGTTCCCGGCCCGTTGCGCATGTTGACGCGGGTTCCCGTGACGGTGCGGATATCGGGCTCCGGCTCGAGGACGGCTGCCGGCAAGGGTGCATCGATGGCGGCAACCGCGCGCTCGGGCGCCGAGGCCGGGCGCGGAGCGAGCGGCGTGGTGATCGGGGCCGACGCCTGCACCACCGCCTCGATCTCGGCCTCGAGCGGGCGGACGGGCCGCGGCGTGGGCGTCGCTGCCGCCAGCACGGCCGCGCTGCTTGCAGGCGCCCCGGCAGGGTCGAACGCATCTCCGCCGCTGGCCTCGTAGAAGGCCCACGCCAGAAACCCGAACGTCACGATCATCAGCCGCGGCATCATTCTCCCCCGTGCTTTCCGGCCCCCACCGGGCAACGTGCGATTCGCCCTGCCCGGCCGATCTCACATGCCCGCGAATGTTAACAGAAATCGGGCACGCGCGGCGCTGTATCATGGCCGTGGAGCGGCTTTACCCGGATCGCGCCGAGGTCTACACAACACCTATGTCCGAAACGCCCGCCCCCCCCAACATCGACCCCAGGGAAGTTGCCGAGCCGCTGCGCCGGGCCATCGGCGAGCGCTACCTCACCTATGCACTCTCCACCA
>CAYXOX010000084.1:0-12753 GCA_964466745.1 uncultured Rhodobacterales bacterium | reverse complement strand
CAGGCGGCCGCCGCGGCCTTCTTGGCGGAGGCGAAGCCGCTTTCCCGCGCGAACACCGAAACGGTGAACCGGTGCAGGGCCCCGTGGGCGCTCCCGTCGGAGCGGTCGATCGCCTCTTCCGGGCCAAGCACGACATAGAGCGGCGGCAAGGGCCCGGGCGGGGCAACGTCGAAGATGGCCCCCGGCACCAGCGCCTGCAACGGCGCGTCGCCCGCGAGCCTCTCGAACACCGCGGCCTGAAGCGCGGCGGCCATGGCGTAACTCATGGAGCGACCTCCTCGCGGCAGGCACAAACAAGGTGGAAGCCCTGCCGGTCGGCTTCCGCGACGGAAAGGATCGCGAAGCGTCGCGGCCCGTCTCGGAACCGCTGGCCGGGTACCGGCCGCGCGGGCGAGCCATGCGGCGCCGCGCGCACGATGATGTCGAACCCGCTGCGCGCAATCGAAACGCCCGGCCCCTCACGCGATGTCCCGCTGGCAAACCGCACCTCGGCCCAATGCGCTCCGAGCACCTGCCAGCCAGCGATGGTGCCGCCAGCGCCATCGGGCTGCCGGGTCGGGCTTTCGAGCAGCAGCCGTCGGTCGAGCCGCGGCCGCCTCATCGCGAAGATCCTCCCAGCAGCCGCATGGCGCGGTAGCGTTCAAGCAACACGGCCACGCCGAAGGGCACGCAGCCTTCGCCAAGCCCGGTGGCCTCGCGAAAGGCATAGTAGTGGGCCGCGAGCATCAGCACGGCCTGCGCGATGTCGGCGGGCAGAGCGCCCCAGGTCTCGGCCATCCCGGCGCGGAACGCGATTCGGAAGCTCCCCTGCGTCGGAACCGTGGGCAGCACGTCGCCGCGGGCCCTGAGCTGAGGCTGGCTGCCGTCGGCCTCGAGCCACCAGCGCTCCGGCGCGATCGCGTTCTCGTCGCCGTCGCGGGAAACCGAAACGACATCGAGAACCTCGATGACGGGCGCGACCGGGAACGGCTCCGCTCTCCCGTCGCGCCAGCGCGCCACTGTCCAGGTGAAATCCCGGGCGAGGAGGATCTTGCCCGTGCGCCCCTCCACCGCGGAGCACGCCGCGCGCAGGAACCCGCGGAGCACCTCCTCTTGCAGCGAATCTGCGGAAAAACCGCTACCGGCTCGAAGATGAGCCTTGAATTCTTCCAGTGGCAGCGCGCCATCGGGCACTGCGGTCACTTCAACCAGCATCATTTGGTCGATCTCCGACTGGTCTGGTTCCGGCCCGAGGGTCGGCGGGCGCGCGCCTCCGCGTCGCTCGGACGGAGGGGAGAAGCGCAGCGCGGCGGAACGGGGTCACCCGCGTCCTCGCGCGCCCGCCGGGGAGCGAAACCCGCACCGAAACCCGGCGCGAGCTCCACCCCCGTCTTGGCAACCGGTCAGGACACGGCGAACTTGAGCACCTTGATGGCGGCGAAATCGCTGACGTCTCCGCCCACGCGCTTGGTGGCGTAGAACAGCACGTGGGGCTTGGCGGAGAAAGGATCGCGCAGCACCCGCAGATCGGGCCGTTCCGCCACGGTGTAGCCCGCGGAGAAATCGCCGAAGGCGATGGCATCGGCGCCGCTGGCGATGTCCGGCATGTCCTCTGCGATGAGCACGGGGTAGCCCAGCAGGCGTGCCGGTTCGCCGGCGGAAAGTCCGTCCGACCACAGGAAGCGGCCGTCATTGTCCTTCAGCTTGCGCACGGCGCCCGCTGTCTTCGAGTTCATCACGAAGGTACCATTCGCGCGGTAGACCGCGCCGAGGCTGTAGACGAGATCGATGATCGCCTCGCCGCTGCCGATCCCGCCGTCCACGCCGGTCGCCACGTAGCCGATCGAGCCCCAGGCCCAGACCGCGTTGTCCACTTGCGGGTAGGTCCGGAAGCCCGTGGGCTTTTCGTCGCCGTTGCCGTTGATGAAGGCATCCGCTTCGGCGCGGGCAAACTTGGCCGCGATCCGCTCGGCCAGCCAGCCCTCGATATCGAAGGCGCTGTCGTCGAGCAGCCGCTGGCTCGCCTTGGGAAGTGCCGAGAGCTCGTGGAGCGGGATCGAGATGCGCTCGATCACGGGCGTGTCCGTCTCGGTGGCCGGGCCGGTCTCGGAGGCCCAGCCGGTGCCGATCTCGCCACGGTCCACCAGCACGTCGAAGCTCGTGGATTCCACGGCCACCACATGGGCGATCGAGCGGATCGAAGCGCTCGATGTCAGCACCGAGCGGATGTTCTCCGCGGTCTGAGGATCCACGAGATAACCCCCGTCGCCCGCGACGGCCGAGGAGAGCGCCTTGCCCTCGAGTTCGAGGCCGCGCAGCCCGTCGTCGTTGCCGGTGCGCAGATAGGCCGAGAAGGCCTTCTGGTGCGGGGCCTCGGGATCGGAGGCCGCCAGTGCGGGGCGCGCGGCGGCAGCGACCGCGGTGGCCCGGTGGAATTTCCTGTCAAGCATGGTCAGTCGCTCTTCCTGCTGTTGAATCCTGGCGTCGATTTCTGCGTTCAAGCCCTTGATGTCGTTCACGAGTCCGGAAAGCGCCGCCTTCACCTGGCGCGCGGGAGCGGAGTCGCCGGAAACGGGGCCCGGCGTTTCGGTCTGGGTCATGGGAGATCCTCTTTCGGGGTCGGTCGAGTCGGCCCGCTCAACCGCGGGTCAGGTCGCGGCGTGCGCTGTCGAGCGCCTCCGCAAGATCGCCGAGTAGCGAGGGCGGCGTGTCCTGCACCGCTCCTGCCTTCGATCCCACTCGGGCCTCGGCGAGCATGGGGAAAGTCACGAGCGACACTTCCCACAATTCAAGCTCGGTCAGCAGCCGCCGGCCCTGGGGGTCGCGCTCTGCCCTGCGGGTGCGATACCCGATAGAAAGCCCCTCGATCGCACCGGCGGCGATGAGCGCGGCGGCCTCTCGGCCCTGGGCGACGTCCTGCAGAAGCCGGCCCTTCACGAAGAGGCCCGTCGCGTCCGCGCGCACCTCCTCCCAGATGCCGATGGGCTGCATTGGGTCGTGCTGCCAGAGCATCTTCACCCGTCGCCCGGTATCGGCGAACCGCTTGAGCGATGCGTCGTAGGCGCCCGGCCCCACGATGTCGCCTCCCTGGTCGGGGCGGCCGAACAGCGATGCGTAGCCTGAAATCTCGGCGCTTCCGGTCAGCTCGATGGCAGCCTCGGTCGCGCAGAACTTGCGCTCGAGAATTGGCTGGTCGGGGTTGGTCATCTCGGTCCTCTCGAAGGCAGAATGCTGGTCTCAAATCGTCGATATCGATTGGAAAGCCTCGGCGAGGATCGCCCCTGCAACGCCGAAGACGGTCAGCCAGAGCCGCCGTTCGAGGCGTTCCATGGCCTCCTCGATGCGGTCCAGCCGCTCGTCGATGCTCTTGAACTGCATCTCCGCGATCCGTTCGTTCGCCGCGATCCTGTGGGCAGGGAGGCAATCGAAGCCGCCGATGAAAAGCGGGTTGCCCTTCGGGTCAGGCATCTGCCTCGCCTCCGGTCGGCAACCCGAGCAGCCGGCGTTTCTCCTCGGAGGTCAGGAAGTCCGCCTCCACCACCCGGCGCCACTGCGCGTCCCGCTCCGCGGCAAGCGCCGGCACCTGGTCGAGATCGGGCCTGAGCTCGATCTCCTCGCCCGTGGCGATGGCGAGCCACGACGAGAGTGCGGCCGTCACCCGGGTCGCAAGCGGCAGTACCGTCAGCCGGTAGAAGGCGCGGTTGGCCTCCTGGTAATTCGCGTAGGTCGCCTCTCCGGGGATCCCCAGCAGCATCGGCGGCACGCCGAAGGCGGTCGCGATCTCCCGCGCAGCGGCCTCCTTGGTCTTCTGGAATTCCATGTCCGACGGCGAGAAGCCCATCGGTCGCCAGTCGAGCCCGCCTTCGAGCAGCATCGGCCGGCCGGCGTTGCGCGCCCCCTGGTGGTAGCTCTCCATTTCCGAAATCAGCCGGTCGTACTGGTCCGGGCTGAGGGCGGCCTGCCCGTCCGAGCCGCGGTACACGATCGCGCCCGAAGGCCGAGCCGCGTTGTCGAGCAGCGCCTTCGACCAGTGCGACGCGGCGTTGTGCACGTCCACCGCGCTGGCCGCGGCGCGCAGCGGCGACAAGCCGTAGTGATCGTCCTGCGGGTGGAAGCTCCGGATGTGGCAGATCGGCCGGTGATCGGCGGTCACGTGGAAACGGTGCTTGCTGCCGCCCACGCTGTAATCATAGGCAACCGGCCAGCCATCGGGACCGGCGATGAGACTCATCCTGTCCGAGCGCAGCACATGCAATTCGCCCGGAAGCCCCTCCGCGCCGACCGCCTCCACATAGGCGTTGCCGGAAAGCAGGAGCTGGCCGAAGAGCGCCTCGAAAAGCTCGGCCCGGCCCTGCCCCGGGTTGGGCGAGTTCACGAGATCGAGCATCGGATGCGTCGCGTAGCGCCGGCGGTCGTCCTGCAGCACCAGTGGCAGTGCCGCGGCCGCCTCGGCGATCAGCTTGACGGCTCGAAAACCCACCGGGTTCCCCGTGAAGCCAGCGCGCACGAGGCTGGCGCTGTCGCGGGGCCCCCAGGCGGCACGCCCGGCACCGTGGATGCTCACCACCTTGCCGGCGGCCGATGCCTTTCGGGCCGGCGCGCCGCGGCGCGACCGGGTCAGGAAGTCCAGTACCATGTCGAAGTCCTCTTGCCGTTCGGTGGCGTCAGAGCCCGCGAAGCCGGGGCCGTCGGTATTCCCGTGCCGGAACGATCAGCAGATCGGTCAGCGCCCAGACCAGCGCGTCGAGACGATCGGGGCTGCGGGAGCCCTCGAAGCCTCGCACCGTCATCAGGCACATCTCGTCTTCCAGTGCCGCCAGCCCGCGCAGGTGCCGCACCCGCCCCTGTTCGTAGAGTGCGGCCACGGGCTCCGCCCGCGCCGCTTTCCCCCGCGAGGCGTGAAGGCCGCGGTAGGCCACCAACGGGTCCACCTGCCGCAGCACGGTTTCCACGAGATCGCCGCCCTGGTTGGTCTCCGCAACGAGCCTTTGCGCATCGTGGCGCTTGTAGGCCGCAAGCGCGGCCTCGGCCCATTCCAGCGGCGAGGCCGCCTCGACGCTTGCGTCCTCGAGCACGAAGGCCTGCCAGGTCTCTGGCGGGCCGGCCGTGGCCGCGCCCGCAACTATGATGCCGCAGGCATCCGATCCGCGATGCCCCGTGACAGGCGGATCGACGGCCACGACCACGCGATCGAGCTTTGGAGCCGCCTCCACCCGAAGGGCCTCCAGCCGTTCGGTCGTCCACAACGCGCCCTCGGCCTCCGCGAGCAACTGCCCCTCGAGTTCCTGCCGTCCCAGCCGTGTGTCGCCGTAGCGTGCACGGACCTCCGAAAGGAAGCTCCGTGGCAGGAACGGGTTGGCACGTGTCGGCGCCCATGTGTTCACCGTGCTGCTCGCCTCCAGGATGCGCCGCAGGATCGGCGTGTTGCGCGGTGTGGTCGTCACGCATTGGCGCGGTTGCTCCCCGCGGCGCAGGGCGAATTGCAGCATGTCCCAGGCCGCCTCGGCCCGGGGCCACTTGGCCAGCTCGTCGAGCCAGGCGGCGTCGAACTGCGGGCCTCGCAGGCTCTCGGGATCATGGGCCGAGAAAACCTGCGCGGTCGCGCCGTTCTGCCACTCCAGCAACTTCCGGCCGCTGCGCCAGCACGGCCGGCGGTCGGGTGGCGAGCAGGCCAGGATCCCGCTTTCGCCGAACACCATCACCTCGCGGGCCTGGTCAATCGTCTCGCCAAGCAGGGCGATCCGGCTTGCCCTGCCAGGATCGGAAGGCCGAGGCCCCTCCACGACACTGCGCACCCACTCGGCGCCCGCCCGGCTCTTCCCGGCGCCGCGCCCGCCCAAGACAACCCAGGTACGCCAGTTGCCGGGAGGCGGCAACTGGTGGGGCAGCGCCCAGAAGCGGAAGTCATGGGCCAGCGCGATCAGCTCTGTCCGGCTCAGCGATTCCAGGAAGTCCCTCTGTTTCGACGGCCCGATTGAGGCGAGCCAGGCGGCTTTCGATCTGTGCGCGGGCCTCCTCGAGATCGATGCCTCTGGCTTCGTCACTGTCGGCAAGGGTGCCGAGCTGGGTTTCGACACTGCGCCGCTCCTCGAGTACTAGCTGCTGAGCCCGCCGCAGATCGCGGATCTGGGCGCCGAGGCCCTTGAGGTCTCCGAAATCGCCGGCATCGAGCCGGCGCAGCGCGGCGTCCACCGCCGCGGAGATCGCCTCGAGCTGGCGCTGCGCATCGCGCAAAAGCGCCTCGTGCCCGGAAACCGGGGGGGCGGTGCTTCGGGTCGCCGACATGATGTTCCGCTCGCTGGGAACCGGAGAACCAGGGCAACAAAAAAGCGGCCCCACGAGGCCGCTCACCCAGTTCTTCCAGCTTGTCTCAAGTGGTACCAGGGACCGTGCGGAATGTCAAGAAAAAAACCTGAAGATCGACGCATAAGCGCACGCTGCCGTTAACAAATTCCTAATCGATGCAGCGCCTGACCGCTAGTTCTCGCCTGCTTCCTGTTCCCGCTGGGCCTCGATCTCGCGCCACCTGGCAACGTTGCGGTTGTGCTCGTCGAGCGTCTCGGCAAAGGCGTGCCCACCGGTGCCATCGGCCACGAAGAAGATGTAGGGCGTTTCGGGCGGGTTCACGGCCGCCTCGAGGCTGGCGAACCCCGGGTTCGCGATCGGCGTCGGCGGCAGCCCGTCGATCACGTAGGTGTTCCAGGGCGTCTCGGCGCGCAGCTCGCTCTGGCGCAGGCCGCGCCCCAGCACGCCCTGCCCGCGGGTCACCCCGTAGATCACCGTCGGGTCCGTCTGCAGGCGCATGCCCCGCTCGAGCCGGTTGGTGAACACGGAGGCCACCGTGCCACGTTCCTCGGGCACGCCGGTCTCCTTCTCGATGATCGAGGCGAGGATCAGGGCCTCCTCGGGCGTCTCGATGGGCAGGCCCTCCGCGCGGTTCGCCCAGACCTCCGCAAGTCGCGCGGCTTGCGCCGAAGCCATTGCCGCCAGCAGCGCGGCGCGGTCATCGCCCGGGCGCACCTCGTAGCTGTCAGGGGCCAGCGTGCCCTCGGGCGGCACCTCCGCGATCTCCCCCTCGAGAATGTCGAGCGCGCGCAGGCCCTCTGTCACCTGCCAGCTCGTCGCGCCCTCGGCGAAGAGAATGCGGTAGCGGGTGTCGACGCTCTGTTTCACATCCTCGTAGACCGCTGGCACCACCTCCTCGGATCCGGGCTCGAACTGCGCCCGTTCCACGAAGCGCCCCGAAGCCGGGTCAAGCTCGCGGACCTGCACGGTGGTCCGCGTCACCCCGATCCGGTAGACGACCTCCGTGCCGCAGGTGCTTGCCCCGCCGCGGGTGATGATGTCGACGATCTCTTCCATGGAGGCGCCCGGCGGCACGAGAAAGCTGCCGGCCTTCAACTCGCTGGATTTCTCGGTGTAGTCGGCACCCAGCCTGAAGACGGTCGGCGAAACCACGGCGCCCTGCCGTTCCAGTTCATCGGCCACGCGGGCCATGTTGGTGCCGCGCGGCACCTCGAGGCAGATGGCCTCGGCCAGCGGCCCCTCCGCGCGATAGGTATTGTTGCCCCAAAGAACGACCCCTGCCAGAAGGAACAGCAGGATCACGAACAGCGTGAGTGCGTTCGAGGCGATGTTGCGCCAGATCATTCAGGGCTCCCGAAGATCACGCTGGCGTTGGTACCCCCGAAGCCGAAGGAGTTCGAAAGGGCACATCGGATAGGCCGGTCGCGGCGGAGGTTGGGCGCGAGGTCGAGCGGGGTTTCCACCGCCGGGGTCTCCAGGTTGATCGTCGGCGGGGCCACCTGGTCACGGATGGCAAGGATGGAGAAGATCGCCTCGATCGCGCCTGCGGCCCCCAGCAGGTGGCCGGTGGCGGATTTCGTGGAACTCATGGTCGCGCGGTGCGCCGCCTCGCCCAGAAGCCGCTCCACCGCCCCGAGCTCGATGGTGTCGGCCATGGTCGAGGTGCCGTGCGCGTTGATGTAGTCGATCGCGGCGGGCTCCAGCCCCGCGTTTCGCAGCGCCGCTCGCATGGAGCGAAGCGCCCCGTCGCCATCCTCGGAGGGCGCCGTGATGTGATAGGCGTCCCCCGAAAGCCCGTAACCGAGCACCTCGGCATAGATCTTGGCGCCGCGCGCAAGCGCGTGCTCACGCTCCTCGAGGATCACCACGCCCGCGCCCTCGCCCATCACGAACCCGTCCCGGTCCGCGTCATAGGGGCGCGAGGCCCGTTCGGGCGCGTGGCCCCATTTCGTGGAAAGCGCCTTGCAGGCGTTGAACCCGGCAATGCCGATCTCGGAGATCGGCGCCTCGGCGCCGCCGGCCACCATCACGTCGGCGTCTCCGAGCGCGATCAGGCGGGACGCGTCGCCGATGGCATGGGCCCCGGTGGAACACGCGGTAACGGGCGCATGGTTCGGGCCCTTGAAGCCATAGCGGATGCTGACCTGCCCCGATGCGAGGTTGATGAGCGCAGAAGGAATGAAGAACGGGGAAACGCGCCGCGGCCCGCGCTCCTTGAGCAGGACCGCTGTTTCGGCGATGGAGGTGAGCCCGCCGATGCCCGAGCCGATCATCACGCCGGTGCGCTCGCGGCCCTCATCGTCCTGCGGCAGCCACCCCGAATCCGCGACCGCCTGCGTTGCGGCGGCCATGGCGTAGAGGATGAAATCATCGACCTTCCGGCGCTCCTTCGGCTCCATCCAATCGTCGGGGTTGAAGGTGCCGTCTCTGCCGTCACCCAGCGGAATCTCGCAGGCGTAGGTTGTGGCCAGATGCGCCGCATCGAAACGCGTTATGGTGCCCGCGCCCGACTGTCCGTCCAAGAGGCGTGCCCAGGTCGTTTCGACGCCGCAGGCAAGCGGCGTCACCATGCCGAGCCCCGTCACCACCACACGCCGGATTTTCATGGGCTTACCCCTGCCAGACATCGCGTTCGTTCGCCGCCGCGGGAACCCCACGCGTCGCTAGCGCCGTGATAGACCGGCGGCGGCAGGCTCGGCAAGACACCGGCAGTAGCGCTGCCCCGCGGGCGCGCAAAAGAAAAACGGCGCCCCGAAAGGCGCCGTTCACGCGAACGTACGGGATCGCTTCAGGAAGCGTCCTCGATGAACTTCACCGCGTCGCCGAAGGTCTGGATCGTCTCGGCGGCGTCGTCGGGGATCTCGATGCCGAACTCCTCCTCGAAGGCCATCACCAGCTCGACGGTATCGAGGCTGTCGGCGCCGAGGTCATCGATGAAGGAGGCGCTCTCGCTCACCTTTTCTTCCTCGACACCAAGGTGTTCCACAACGATTTTCTTCACGCGATCGGCGACGTCGCTCATGATCTGTCCTCGTCTTCTCTCGGGGGCTTTCCGCCCGGTTCTGCTCGCGCCTGAGCGGCGCTTCCGCACCCGGACAGGGAGCGGCGATGACGGCCTGCAGCGATGCGCCCCCGGCCAAATCTGCGGCGCCTATAGCACATGAACCCCTGGACGCAAACGCTTTCGCTGGGCTCTCCCGCGGCGCTCAGAACATGGCCATTCCGCCGTTGACGTGCAAGGTCGCGCCGGTCACGTAGGCCGCTTCCTCGCTGGCGAGATAGAGCGCTGCCGCCCCGATTTCGCGCGCCTCGCCCATGCGCGCGGCCGGGATCTGCGCGAGGATCGCGGCCTTCTGCGCCTCGTTGAGCTTGTCGGTCATGGCGGTCGCGATGAAGCCCGGCGCGATGGCGTTCACGGTCACGCCGCGGTTCGCCACTTCCTGGGCGAGCGATTTGCTGAGCCCCACCAGCCCGGCCTTGGCGGCGGCGTAGTTCGCCTGGCCCGCGTTGCCGGTGGCCCCAACGATGGAGCCGATGTTGATGATGCGGCCCCAGCGCGCCTTCATCATGGGGCGGATCGCGGCACGGCTCAGGCGCATCACGGCGGTGAGGTTCACATCGAGCACCTGCGCCCAGTCCTCGTCGGACATCCGCATGAAGAGCCCGTCGCGGGTGATCCCTGCATTGTTCACGAGGATATCGAGCCCGCCCATCGCGTCGGCGGCCTGCGCCACCAGCGCCGCGGGCGCGTCGGGCGCGGAAAGGTCGGCCGGCAGCACATGCGCGCGCGCGCCCAGCGCGCCCGCGAGTTCGCCGAGCGGCCCCTCGCGGGTTCCCGAAAGGCCCACCGCGGCGCCGGCGGCGTGCAGGGCGCGGGCGATCTCGCCGCCGATCCCTCCCGATGCGCCCGTCACGAGCGCCGTCTTGCCGGTCAGGTCGAACATGTCTCAGGCTCCCTTTCCAAGTGAATCCGCAGCTTCCCTGACATCCCCGGGCGTGCCGACGGCACGCGACGCGAGGCTCCTGTCGATCCGTCGCACCATGCCCGAAAGCGCCTTTCCGGCCCCGATCTCCCACGTCTCGGTCACGCCGTTGGCGGCCATCCAGGCCACGCTTTCGCGCCAGCGCACCATATGCGTCACCTGGTCCACCAGGAAACTGCGCAGAAGCTCCGCGCTGTCGCAGCCCCGGGCGATGGTGTTCGGCACGACCGGAACGCGCGGCTCGGCGAAGGCTACATCCGCAAGCGCCTCGGCCATCGCCTCGGCCGCTGGCGCCATCAGGGCGCAGTGAAACGGGGCCGAGACAGGCAGCATCACCGCGCGCTTGGCACCCCGCTCCCTGGCGATCTCGACGGCGCGTGCCACGGCCGCGGCATGTCCGGAAATCACCACCTGCGTGGGATCGTTGTCGTTCGCAGCGGCGCAGCACTGCCCTTCCTCTGCTTCGCGCGCAACGGCCTGGGCATCCTCGAGGCCCAAGCCGAGCAAGGCGGCCATGGCGCCCTCGCCCGGCGCCACCGCACGCTGCATGGCGTCGCCGCGGATGCGCAGCAGCCGCGCGGTGTCGGCCACCGATAGAACGCCGGCCGCGCAGAGCGCGGAATACTCTCCGAGGGAGTGCCCGGCCAGGAAGGCGGCAGCTCCCGCGTCCACGCCCTCGGCCTCCAGTGCCCGCAGCGCCGCGATCGAGGTCGCCATCAACGCAGGCTGCGCGTTCGCGGTGAGCGTCAGCGTCTCCTGCGGCCCTTCCCAGATCAGCTGCGAGAGCTTCTCGCCGAGCGCGTCGTCCACTTCATCGAACACCGCCGCGGCGGCCGGATAGGCGCCGGCGAGTTCGCGCCCCATGCCAACCTGCTGGGCGCCCTGCCCCGGAAACAGAAATGCCAGCGTCATTCGCGCGCCTCCACCGTTGAACCCGCCGTCTCGTAGCGGCTGCACGGTGGCAGGGCAATGCGCGGGGTGCGGCGCGCCTGCGCGCGCCGCGGCGTCAGCGGCGGCCGAACACCTCGTTGCGAAGCTGGTCTTCCACGTCGGAGCGCTCCTCGCTCTCGAGTTCGACCGAGGCGAGAAGCTCTCCCTCGCGGTTGTGGATGATCAGCCGGTTGCCCTTGAGCTCGAGCCCGGAAAGATCGGCGAAGGGATGCAGGCCGAGCAGCTTGCCGGAGCCGTTCCGCGCACGCTCCACGAGGCGCACTTCCCGGCGGAGCGTATCGAGATGAACCTCCGGCTTGCCGACCTCCTCACCCACCTGGATCAGCACCACGCCGACGTAGAGGCAGGTCATCGAGATCAGCACCTTCATCAGGATGATGTCGGCCGCGTAGCTCGAGCCCGGCACAACCCAGAGCCCGACCGCACCGAAGACGAAGGAGACGCCCAGAAACACCGCCACGGCACGCAGCAGCGGCATCACCGCGCCCTGGCGGAAGCGACCGGGAAGGATGAACCCCCAGGGCGTCTGCTCCACGCGCACCTTGCCCGGTCCGCCGCTTCCGTCCTGCGAGGTCTTGTCCATGAAATCGGACAGGGTGACCATGTTGCACTCCCGAGTAATCCCGATGGTTAATCAATCCCTGAAATCAGGCAGCATTGGGGCGCCCTGTGGATGATTTTCAGTCTATGGTTGTATTGCGCCCCCCCTTCGGCAGCGTCGGGGTGCGTCGCAGCGGCCCTCCCCCGCGCGCTGCCCACGCCCCTGTTGCATCCGGCAGGTTGGCGTGTATACGTCGCGGGTCTTCCGCGAATGATGTATCGGCGCGGCCTCTCGTGAGCACGGGTGCGGAAGATCCTTAGGTCCGGCTCTTTGAAACGCGCCCTGACAGAACAGGAGAAAGCATGCCTCTGTACGAGCATGTCTTCATCGCGCGCCAGGACCTTTCCGGCGCCCAGGCCGAAGGCCTCATGGAACACTTCGGAACCGTCCTCGCCGACAACGGCGGAAAGCTCGTGGATCACGAGTACTGGGGCGTGAAGACGATGGCCTACAAGATCAACAAGAACCGAAAGGGGCACTACGCCTTCCTGCGCTCCGATGCCCCCGCGCCCGCCGTGCAGGAAATGGAGCGCCTGATGCGCCTCCACGACGATGTCATGCGCGTGCTCACCATCAAGGTCGACGAGCACGCCGAGTTGCCGTCCGTCCAGATGCAAAAGCGCGACGAGCGCGATTCCCGCCGCGAACGCCGCTGAGCAGAGGAGAACAACCCATGGCAGCCAAACCGTTTTTCCGCCGCCGCAAGGTGTGCCCCTTCTCCGGCGACAACGCGCCGAAGATCGATTACAAGGACACGCGCCTTCTTCAGCGGTACATTTCCGAGCGGGGCAAGATCGTGCCGTCGCGGATCACCGCCGTTTCGGCCAAGAAGCAACGCGAACTGGCCCGGGCCATCAAGCGCGCACGGTTTCTCGCGCTCCTGCCCTACGCCGTGAAGTGAGGAACGCACCATGCAAGCGATCCTGCTCGAAC
>CAYXOX010000083.1:0-12898 GCA_964466745.1 uncultured Rhodobacterales bacterium | reverse complement strand
GGTTGTCGGCCCATTCGCCGTCAACCGGCACCTGCGCGGCGAGCGCGAGGTAGACTTCGGCCAGCGACAGATCCCAGGCGAAGTCGTTGTCGCGCGAGATGGCGATGGACAGGCCGTCGGAGCCGATGCGCGCCTCGGTGATGTCGGTCACGCCACCGTCCATGCAAAGCTGGTATTCGGACGCCTTCATGCGGCGCGACGCGCCGGTGATGTCGGCGTAATCCTCGCCGATGCCGCCGCAGAAGATCTGCATGCCGCCGCCGGTTCCGGTCGATTCGACGATGGGCGACGGGAAGCCGGTGTTGTTGGCGAACTGCTCGGCAACGGCCTGCGTGTAGGGGAAGACGGTGGAGGAACCGACGCGACGAACTTCGTCACGGGCGGCCGCAGCGGTGGCGGAAAGCGCCGTGAGGGCAAGCACCGACACACTCATTTTGGCGAAAGACATTGGTAGCTCCTAGATTTGCTTCAGGCGAGGACCACCCGCAGGTGATCTCGGCGCCGGGCTATCGGTGTTGGCCAATGCTTTTGTGACGAATACGTAACAGTTTGATGACAAACGGCCGGGCATCCGAAGACGCCGTTGGCAAAACTCGCTGCCTCGCGCGCGTCAAAGGCGCGAGGCAGCGACGCGGCGCCACGCCGCCGGTGCAGGCCATCGCCGCGAAAACACCGTGCATATGAGCCGGATAGCGCCCGGCCTAGAGCTTGGGCAGCAGCACCGAGAACTGCGCGCCCTCGCCCAGCTCGGAGGTGATCCGCAACCGCCCGCGATGACGGTTGACGATATGCTTGACGATGGCGAGGCCGAGCCCCGTGCCGCCCATCTCGCGGGAGCGGTGATTGTCTACCCGGTAGAATCGCTCGGTGAGTCGCGCGATGTGCACCGGATCGATCCCCTCCCCCCAGTCCCGCACGTCGATCCGCGCCGCGGGCCCCCGCAGCGCGGGCTCGCGGTCGTTGATGCTCAGCCGCACCCGCACGCGCCCGCCCGAGCCGCCGTACTTGATCGCGTTCTCGATGAGGTTCGTCATCACCTGGGTCAGCTGGTCGGGATCGCCCGGCACCCAGATCGCCGCATCGGGGTGTTCGTAGGCAAGCTCCACCCCGGCTTCCTGGGCCACGCGTTTCATCGCCGTCACCGCCGCCGCGCCCTGCACCACGAGGTCCACGCGCTCGGTCGGGCGGAGCCTTGCCTCGGATTCGAGCCGCGAGAGCGAGAGCAGATCCTTCACCAGCCGGTTCATCCGCCCGGCCTCGCGCGCCATGATCTCGAGGAAACGCTCCCGGGCCGCGGGGTCTTCCCGCGCCGCGCCGCGCAGCGTCTCGATGAAGCCGATCAGCGCCGTGAGCGGCGTGCGGAGTTCGTGGCTGACATTGGCCACGAAATCGCGCCGCATCTGCCCCGCCTCCTCCAGATGCGTGATGTCCTCGAAGCTGATGAGCACCCCGCGCCCGGCGTCGAGCGGCACCGGAGCGGTATAGACGCGCCACGATGTTTCCCGCGAGGCCTCGTTTCCGACATAGCCGCTTTCCCGCCTGCGCCCGTCGCGGAACGTCGCCTCCACCGCATCGAGAAGCAGCGGCTGGCGCAGCACGGTGATGTAGTGCCGCCCCTGCCCGGCGGTGCCGAGCAGCTCGTCGGCGCGCGGGCTGGTGGCGGCGATGCGCTCGTCTGCGCCCACCAGGATCATCGGTTGCGGCATGGCCGCCACCAGCGCCAGGGCTTCGGAATTCTGCATGGGCCTCTCCGCTCGCCTCGGGGGCACCCTGCCCCAGACCCCGATCGGAAAGAAGGGGCTCGCCGGGTGCCGCCCTTTTTAAGTGGGCATCACGGCGATTGAATCAGGTCGGCGCTCTAGTATACTCACGCGAGGCTGGTGTCGCGTTCTGTAGAAATTGCATGATGAGTGTGACGTAGTTTTTTGACGACGCGTCTCGGCCTCTCGCGGAGGGGACGGTGACCCAGATTGGCAAGTTCTGCGTGGGCGAGGCCGCCAACGGGCTGCCCGTAATGGTGATAGTGGGCGACGTGTCCGGCTGGCGCGCGGCGGGCCGAATGCTTCCGGAATTGCCTGCGGTTCACTACGCCGAGGTCTCCGAGGTGGATACGCACATGCTGCGCATGCTGGCGCCCGACATCGTGCTTTCGCCACTCGTGACCGCGCAGTTCGACGCGCTCGAACTTGCCGTTCGCCTCCATGGGCTGGGCTTCAAGGGCCGCTATCGCGCGGTCACCTCGCCCCTGCCCCGCCCCGACCTCGTGCTGCGCGAGGTGCGCGCACGGGCGCCCGGGCTCGACTTCAATTTCCTGTTACCGACGGAGCTGGGCCTCGACGACTGACGCCCCCGCGCGTCAGCCCCTCGCGGCGGACTCCAGCGCCGCCGTGACCTCCGCCACCAGCGCCTCGGCGGGTTCGAGGCCAACGGAAACCCGAAAGAACCCCTCCGAGATGCCGATCGCCCGGCGCGCCGCCTCCGTGATCTCGCGGTGCGAGGAGCTTGCGGGATGCGAGAGCGTGGTGGCGACGTCGCCCAGGGTGGGCGCGAACGCGAGCCCGGGCGCAGCGGAAACGAAGGCCTCCGCCGCGGGGCGGCCGCCCGCAAGCTCGAAGCTCACCATGTTGCCGCCTCCGTCGAGCAGCCGCGCGGCGCGCGCGCGGTCGGGATGGTCGGCCCGCCCGGGATAGATCACCCGCGAAACGCCCGGCGCCCCGGCGAGCGCATCCGCGAGACGCGCGGCCGAGGCGCAGGCATGGGCATTGCGCAGGGAGAAGGTGAAAAGCCCCCGCTCTGCCATCCAGCACTCCCAGGGGCTCGCGGTGAGCCCCCAGGTGATGGCCGCCTCGCCGATCGCCCGGCCGACGTCGCCATTCCGCGCGCCGGCATAGCCCGCCAGCACGTCCGAATGGCCCGAGAGCAGCTTGGTGACCGAATGCACCACGACATCGGCCCCATGCTCCAGCGGTCGGATGCCGAGCGGGGTGGGAAAGGTGTTGTCCACCACCAGCAGCGCGCCGGCCTCCCGCGCCAGAGCGGCGATGGCCGGCAGATCGGGGATGCGCAGCGTGGGGTTGGAGACCGTCTCGATCACGATCAGCCGGGTGTCGGGCCGCAGGGCGGCGCCCACGGCGGCGGTATCGGTGGGGTCGGCGAGGCTCACCTCGACGCCGAGGCGCGGCAGCTCGCGCCGCATGAGCCGCAGCGTGCGCCCGTAGAGCTGGTCGGCCGCGACGACATGCTGGCCCGCGTCCAGCAGCGCGAGAAACACCGCCGAGAGGGCAGACATGCCCGAGGACGTGACCGTGCCGCCCGCAAGGCCCTCGAGCCGGTCGATCTTGGCGGCGAGCACCGCCGCGTTGGGATGCCCTTCCCGCGAATAGGTGAAGCCCTCGCCCCGCTCGTAGAGCGCATCGAGCGCGGCCGGCCCCGCGGCGCGGTAGACGGTCGAGGGTTGCAGCGGCGTGGCCAGCGCGGCACCCGCCCCGTCCGGCCAGGCGGCGTCGCGCACGAGGCCGGGCCTGAAACCGCCCGCGCTCAAAGCGCCGCCAGACCGGCCGCGAAGCGGCGGGCATTGGCCTGGTAGCCGCGGGCCGAGGCGCGCAGGCGCTCCACCTCCTCGGCGGTCAGCTCGCGCACCACCTTGCCGGGGCTTCCCATCACGAGGCTGCCGTCGGGGATGGTCTTGCCCTCGGTGATCAGGCTCGCGGCCCCGATGAGGCAGTTCCGGCCGATCTTCGCGCCGTTGAGGATGGTGGCGCCCATCCCGATAAGGCTTTCGTCGCCGATGGTGCACCCGTGCAGCATGGCCCGGTGCCCGATGGTGCAGTCCCGCCCGATGGTCAGCGGAAAGCCCATGTCGGTGTGGCACGCGGTCAGCTCCTGAACGTTGCTCCCCTCCCCCACGGTGATCGGCTCGTTGTCGCCGCGCAGGACGCAGCCGAACCAGACGGAGGCGCGATCCTCCAGCACCACCTTGCCGATCAGCGCGGCATCGGGGGCGCACCAGGCACCTGGAGCAATCTGCGGGGATGCATCGTCGAGCGCGTAGAGCGTCATGGCTGTTCCTCGAATTCGGTGTGAAGCTTGCGGACGTGGGGCAGAAGGCCGGGCTGCTGGCTGCGGCGCAGCCGTTCGGCCGAAACGATGGCCTTGAGCCGTGCCTCCGTAACGTCGAGATCGTCGTTCACCAGCACGTAGTCGTACCCGTCCCAGTGGCTGATCTCGTCCCAGCTCTTCTGCATCCGCTTCGAGACGGTTTCCTCGGTGTCCTGCCCGCGCGAAATGAGCCGCCGCCGCAACTCGGCGATGGAGGGCGGCAGCAGGAAGATGGAGAGCACATGATCGCGCAGGCCGGAGCCGCGGATCTGCTGGGCGCCCTGCCAGTCGATGTCGAAGAGCATGTCGCACCCGTCGTTGATCGCCGCTTCCACCGGCGCGCGGGGGCTGCCGTAGAAATGGCCGAAGACATGGGCGTGCTCCAGCATCTCGCCGTCGGCGACCATGCGCTTGAAGGCGGATTCGGCGATGAAGAAATAATCCTGCCCGTCCACCTCGCCGGGCCGCGGCGGCCGCGTGGTGGCCGATACCGAGAAGCGGATTGTCGGATCCCAAACCCGGAGGCGCCGGGCGAGGGTCGATTTTCCGGCCCCGGAGGGCGAGGAGAGTATCACCAGAAGACCGCGCCGCTGCATGGGGTTACTCCACGTTCTGAACCTGTTCGCGCAACCTGTCGATCACCGCCTTCAGCTCGAGGCCGATGGCCGTGAGTGGCGCGTGCCCCGCCTTGGAGCACAGGGTGTTGGCCTCGCGGTTGAATTCCTGGGTGAGGAAATCGAGCTTTCGCCCCTTCGGCCCCGCCTCCGCCAGCAGGGCGCGGGCCGCACCGACATGGGCGTCCAGGCGGTCCAGCTCCTCGGCGATGTCGCCCTTGACGGCGAGGAGAGCCAGCTCTTGGGCGACGCGGGCCTCGTCCATGCCCTCGGCGGCCTGTACGCGCACCCGTTCCAGCGCCGCGCGGAACGCCTGCTCGGTCGCCTCGCGGCG
The DNA here is from genome assembly GCA_964466745.1 of uncultured Rhodobacterales bacterium. Lineage (GTDB taxonomy): Bacteria > Pseudomonadota > Alphaproteobacteria > Rhodobacterales > Rhodobacteraceae > CAYXOX01. The sequence goes on along the minus strand of CAYXOX010000083.1, from coordinate 7,852 downwards.
CGATTCGACGAGGGCACGGGCGGCATCCGCGAGCGCCGCGATCTCCGATACCTGTGCATCGAGCACGCCGGCCAGCGCCCGCCCCTCGGCCGCGCGCATCGCCACGAAATCGTCCAGCAGGCCTTCGAAATCCACGAGCAGCGCGGCCCGGAGCGGGCCGGTATCCGAAGGGGCGGCATCGCTTTCGAGCACGCCGCGCAGGCCGAGGATCTCGGCGGGGCTCACCGGGGCCACGGGCAGGCCGGCGGCCTCGGCCTGTGCCGTCACCTCGCGGAGCGACGTGAGCACGCGGGCCAGCGCATCTGGGTTGAGCGCGAGGCCGCTGTCGCCCTGCTCCGGTGCGATCCGCAGCCCCAGCGTCACGTTTCCGCGCGAGAGCCGGGCAGAGAGCCGCTTGCGCAGCTCGGCCTCCAGCCCCTCGATCCAGTCCGGCACACGCAGGCGCAGGTCGAGCCCGCGGGCGTTCACGCTCCGCATCTCCCAGGCCCAGCCGTACCCCTCGGCGGCGCCTGTGCGGCTCGCGATGGCCGTCATGGACATCGCGCCGGGCGTGCCGGAGGGGGCGGCGTCGGCTGTCTGGTTCACCTGCGTTTCCTTTGGGATCAGAGTGTTTCGGGCCGGCGTTAAACAAGACGGGCAGCACGCAATCCGGCGCGCCGACCCTACTTGAGAAGCCGCCTCGCGGGCAAGCCGTTAACCCTCCGCGGTGATTCCGGCTTCCCCTGCGGCCCGGACGGCGTAGCCTGTTAACGAGCGAGTAACCATGGCCGCCCAGACTCCGCGCCGGATCGATCGGGCGGAGCGGGGCGGCCGCGAGATGGAGGTCCGACAATGTCGATGGGTGCCGGCGGAGGCGACGGAGGGTTCGCGATGAGCAGACACCGGGCAGACGGCGGCGGCGCGTCGGGCCGCGCCCTCGGCGCACTGCCGCCCCACCTTGCTCGGCTCGAAGCCTACTGGCAGGCGCTTCGCCATGGCGACAGCCTGCCGTGCCGGAGCGATGTGCTTCCGGCGGGGCTCGGCGACTGCCTGCCGAGCGCCTTCGTGCTGGAGCGCCTCGCCCCCGGCGTGGCACGGGTTCGCCTCGCCGGCTCCGCGCTGACGGATCTCATGGGGATGGAAGTGCGGGGCATGCCGCTCGGCGTGTTCTTCACGCCCGAGGCCCGGCCGGCGGCGGCCGATGCCGTCGAGGCCGTTTTCGAGGGGCCGATGATCCTCGACATCGGCCTCGATGCCGAGCGGGGGATCACCCGCCCCGCCCTGCGCGCCCGGATGCTCGTCCTGCCGCTGCGCGACGAGACCGGCGGGATCACCCGGGCCCTCGGGGCGCTGCATGCGGAAGGCGGGATCGGCCGGGCACCCCGGCGCTTCCGCATCGAGGGGCACGTCGCCCACCGCCTGCCGCGGGCACAGCCCGCCACGGGCCATGGGGAGATGATGGGCCTCGCGGAGCCGCACGCCACCTTTGCCCCCGCACCTGTGTCGCGCGCCAGTCGTGAGGACGGCAGCCGGCCGCCCCTCCGGCTGGTTGGCGGTACGGAATACGAACCGGGCGCCTCGTAGGCTCGCGGTTCGTGCCGCCTCGGGCAGCCGCCGGCCAAGGCCTGCCGGCCACGGATGCCCTGGCCATCCCGCCGGGCGCGCGGGACTTGCGGGGCGCGGGACCACGCTCTTCGCGGAGCGAAGGCGCCGGGCCCCCAGCAGGGGGCGTGTCCACCTGTGATCGGGAGTGGCCGTGCAGCCCCGTGGCCCCGCGAGAAAGGCGCGCACACGCCCCCGGCCCGACCCGGGGCCTCCGGCTCGAGGCCGGAGGGGGCGCCCCCTGCGAAGGGCCGCTTCAGACGGCCGCGGCGGCGGCGCGCGGCGCGCGGTGGCTGGAGAGTTCCTCGGCGACGAGGAAGGCAAGCTCCAGCGCCTGGCTGGCGTTCAGCCGCGGGTCGCAGGCCGTGTGGTAGCGGTCCGAGAGATCTTCCTCCGTGACCGCCCGGACGCCGCCGGTGCATTCCGTCACGTCCTTGCCCGTCATCTCGAAATGCACGCCTCCGGGGATCGACCCCTCGGCCTTGTGGACGGCGAAGAACTCCTGAACCTCGCGCAGCACGCTCTCGAAGGGCCGCGTCTTGTAGCCGGTCGCGCTCTTGATGGTGTTGCCGTGCATGGGATCGCAGGACCACAGCACCTCGGCCCCCTCCTCGCGCACGACCCGGATCAGGCGCGGCAGGTGGTCGCCCACCGTGCCCGCGCCGAAACGCGCGATCAGCGTCAGCCTGCCCGGCTCGTTGGCGGGGTTCAGCTTGCGCAGGAGGAGCTTGAGATCGTCTTCCGTCATGCTCGGGCCGCACTTGAGGCCGACGGGGTTCTGGACACCGCGGGCGAACTCCACGTGGGCGCCGTCGGGCTGGCGCGTCCGGTCGCCGATCCAGATCATGTGGCCGGTGCCGGCGACCCACTTGCCGCTGGTGCTGTCCACCCGGCAGAGCGCCTCCTCGTATTCCAGCAGGAGCGCCTCGTGGGAGGTGTAGAAATCGACGGTGGCAAGCTCGTGGTTCGTCTCTGCCGTCATGCCGGCGGCGGTCATGAAATCGAGCGTGTCGGAAATGCGGTTGGCCATCTCGCGATACCGCTCGCTCTCCTCGCGGTCGGTGAAGCCCAGCGTCCAGGCATGGACGCGGTGGATGTCGGCGAAGCCGCCGGTGGAGAAGGCGCGCAGCAGGTTCAGCGTCGCGGCGGCCTGGGTGTAGCCCTGCAGCATGCGCGCCGGATCGGGCACCCGCGCGGCCTCGGTGAAGTCGAACCCGTTGATGATGTCGCCCCGGTAGGAGGGCAGCTCGACACCGCCCACCGTCTCCGTGGCGGCCGAGCGCGGCTTGGCGAACTGGCCGGCCATGCGCCCCACCTTCACGACCGGGACCTTGGCGCCGTAGGTGAGCACCATGGCCATCTGGAGCATCACCTTGAAGGTGTCGCGGATGTTGTCGGCCGAGAACTCGGCGAAGCTCTCCGCGCAATCGCCGCCCTGAAGCAGGAACGCGTCGCCCCGGGCGGCAGCGCCCAGCTCGGCCTTCATGCGCCGGACTTCGCCGGCAAAGACGAGCGGCGGATACTTCGAAAGCTGCGCCTCCACCGCCGAAAGCGCCTCCGGATCGGTGTAGTCAGGCATCTGCACCCGGGGCTTGCTGCGCCAGTCGGTTTTCTGCCAGTCGCTCATGGCTCTCGCTCCCTCGCCGCGCGTCGGGGGCATCCCGATCACGAAAAGCGCTTATATCCGCGCCTTTCCCCGTGTGCCAAGCGGCAAAAGGCACCATTTTCTGCCCTCCTTGCCGCAAGGGCACGACGCGCGCCCCGGGGGCACGCGCCCATGCCGCGCGCAGCCTGGCATCCGTGCGCCGACCGCCCGGGCGACGACGGCGCGGCCGGCGTGGCCGCCCGGGCCGCGCAGGCCGGCCTGCGCGGCGAGCCGCCGCCGCGCCGCTTCTCGGGGCAGCGGGTCGCTTGAACGTGCGCGGCAAAACTGCTTGGCTCACCCCATGCAACCGATGACGAGCCACGCGCCCGAGACGCGCAGCGACCCCGCCGCCACACCGCTGCCCGATCCACCAACGCCCCGGCGTTTCGCCTTCGTTCTGGTGGAGGGCTTTCCGCTGCTCTCCTTCGCCTCGGCGGTGGATACCCTGCGGATCGCCAACCGGCTGGGTGCGTCGCCGCCCTACGCGTGGCGCGTGGTGACCGAAACCGGGGCGCCGGTGCGCGCCGCCTGCGGCACGCGGCTCACGCCCGACGGCGGGCTCGGCGAGCCCGCGCGAGACGAGGCCGCGGCGGTGGTGAGCGGCGCCGACGTCCAGCACCGGACGGGCCGCGGCCTGCTGGCATGGCTGCGGCTGGCAGCGAGAATGGGCGCGCCGGTGGGCGGGCTGTGCACCGGTGCCTGGGCGCTGGCGCAGGCCGGGCTGCTGGATGGCCGGCCCGCCACGATCCACTGGGAGAACCGCGATGGCTTTCGCGAGGCCTTCGCGGAGGTGCAGCTTTCCGCCGCGCGCCACGTCGCCGAGGCGGACCGATTCACCACCGCCGGCGGCGGCTCGGCCCTCGACCTGATGCTGGGCTTCGTGGCCGAGCGCCACGGCGAAGCCCTCGCCGCCGCGGTGGCCGACCAGCTGATCCATGACCCGCTGAGGGCCGACGGCACGGACCGGGAGCTGACGGCGCCCGCGCGCCTCGGGGTGCGCCATCCCCGCCTTTCGAAGGTGATCGAGATCATGGAGACGCATCTCGAGAACCCGGTCTCGCCCGCCGTGCTCGCCCGCGAGGTGGGGCTGTCGACACGGCAGCTCGAGCGGCTTTTCCGCCGTCACCTGAACCGCTCGCCCAAGCGATACTACATGGAGCTGCGGCTGCGGAAGGCGCGGCACCTCCTCGCGCAGACCGACATGAGCGTCATCCATGTGGCGCTGGCCTGCGGATTCGCCAGCCCGTCCCATTTCTCCCGCTGCTATCGGGCCCAGTTCCAGACGACGCCGTACCGCGACCGGGCCGGCCCCGGGCGCTGGTTGCCGTCCTGACGCAAGCGAGGGGCGCTGCCCCTCGCGCTCCCCGGAGTATTTCTGCCAAGATGAACAAGACTGGCTATCATCCTGCTTCAAATACTCGTTCGCGACGGCAGGATGCGTGCGTCCGCCCCGGTAGGGGCGGTACCTTCCGAACCCGCGGGGTCAGCTTGCCGTCCAGCCGCCATCGAGGCTGATCGAGGTTCCGCGGATCTGGTCCGCCGCCGGCGAGCACAGGAACATCACGGTCGCCGCCACCTGCTCGATGGTGGCGAAATCATGGGAGGGGTGCTTGACGAGGATCACCTCGCGCAGGACGGTCTCGCGGTCCATCCCGTGGGTCTCCATCTGGCCGGGGATCTGGCTCTCGATGATGGGCGTCAGCACGTAGCCCGGGCAGATGGCGTTCACCGTGATCGGCTCCTCGGCGGTTTCGAGGGCGATGGTCTTCGTCAGCCCCAGAACCCCGTGCTTGGCGGCCACGTAGGCCGATTTGTAGGGCGAGGCGCGCAGGCCGTGGGCCGAAGCGATGTTCACCACCCGGCCCCAGCCGGCCGTGCGCATGATTGGCAGCGCCGCGGCGATGGTGTGAAAGGCCGAGGAGAGGTTGATCGCGAGGATCGCGTCCCATTTCTCGGGCGGGAACTTCTCGACCGGGGCGACGTGCTGGATGCCGGCATTGTTCACCAGGATGTCGCAGGCGCCGGCCTCGGCGACGAGGCGGCGGCATTCCTCGCCCCGTGCCATGTCGGCCTTCACGTAGCGGGCCGCCACGCCGAATTCCGCCGCGATCCCGGCGGCCAGTTCGTGATCCTCCGGCCGGTCGGTGAAGCTGTTGAGCACCACGTCGGCGCCCGCTTTCGCCAGTTCCCGCGCCACACCGAGGCCGATCCCGGAGGTGGACCCGGTGATGACGGCTGTCTTTCCCTTCAAGCTCATTGGCGCACCCTTCCTGCGATTGCGCGCGCAGCATACAGCCGGCGCGCGGGAAGGACAGGGGGCCGGATCGTGCCTTGCCTCGCGGGGTATGCCCCTGGCGGCCCCCGCGCGATTCACGTCGCGCGAATGGTGTGGCGGGCCGCGCCCCGCCGCTTGCCGGCACCACCGGAACGGCCCAAAAAAAAACGCCCGCACGAGGCGGGCGTCAAGTTATTGAGGCAGGTTTCATACAGGCAAGAAACCTATCGAGCAGTGACGCCTGTATAAGCAATCCGGCGCCCGGCTCCAAGCTAAAAGTTTGAATTGGCGCGGGCCGATGCCTAGGCTGATGCAACAAACCGACGGGCAGAAAGGATTGTCGCGACTATGAGAACGACATCGCAGTTCCGGCCGTGGCGGCTGCTTGCCGCCGCCGCCCTCGCCGCAAGCGCACTCGGCGCTGCGCACAGCGCCTCGGCCGAACCCAGGCATGGCATAGCTATGTATGGCGAACCGGCCCTGCCACCGGATTTTGTGTCGCTGCCCTATGTCAATCCCGATGCGCCGCGTGGCGGGCGGATCGTCACCTCCGAGGTCGGCAGCTTCGATTCGCTCAATCCGCACATCCTGAAGGGCTCGCCGCCCTGGCAGCTGCGTTTCCTCGCCTACGAGAGCCTCATGGGGCGATCCTGGGACGAGCCCTTCACGCTATACGGGTTGCTGGCCGAATCGGTGGAGACGCCGCCGGACCGCTCCTGGGTGGAATTCACCCTCCGCGAGGAGGCCCGATTCTCCGACGGCACCCCTGTGACGGTCGAGGATGTCCTGTGGTCCTACGAGACGCTCGGCACGGTGGGGCACCCGCGCTACCACGGCGCCTGGGCCAAGGTCGCCAGCGCCGAGGCGGTGGGCCCGCGCACCGTGCGCTTCGAGTTCTCGGAGGTCGACCGCGAGTTGCCGCTCATCCTCGGCCTGCGCCCGATCCTCAAGAAGGCGCAGTGGGAGGGCAAGGATTTCGCCGAGAGCGGCCTCGAGGAGGTCCCGATCGGCACGGCCCCCTACGTGGTGAGCGATTTCGAGGCCGGCCGCCACGTGGTGCTGACCCGGAACCCCGACTACTGGGGCAACGATCTGCCGTTCCGCCGCGGCACCAACAACATCGACGAGATCCGCATGGAGTTCTACGGCGACGCCGGCGTGATGTTCGAGGCGTTCAAGGCCGGCGAGGTCACCACCCTGCGGGAGACGAACGCGGCGGCCTGGGAAACCCAGTACGATTTCCCGGCGATCCGCTCGGGCGACGTGGTCAAGTCCGTCATCCCGCACCAGCGCCCGTCGGGCATCCGCGGGCTGGTGATGAACACGCGCAACCCGATCTTCGCGGACTGGCGCGTGCGCCAGGCGATGATCGAGGCCTACAACTTCGAGTTCGTCAACGAGACGGTGAACGCCGGGCGCGACCAGCGCATCACCTCCTATTTCTCCAACTCGCCCCTCGGAATGCGCCCGGGGCCGGCCGAGGGCGCGGTGCGCGCGCTGCTGGAGCCCTTCGCCGCCGACCTGCCGCCGGGCACGCTCGAGGGATACACCCTGCCCGTGTCCGACGGCTCCGAGCAGAACCGGGCCGGCACGCGGCGCGCGCTGGCGCTTCTGGCCGATGCCGGCTGGACGGTCCGCGACGGCACGCTCATGGACGCCGAGGGCAATCCCTTCGCCTTCGAGATCCTGCTGCGGACCGGCAGCGCCGAGATCGGCGCGACGGTCGACATCTACATCGCCGCGCTGGAGCGCCTCGGCATCCGCCCGCAGCTCACCGTCGTCGACAGCGCCCAGTACCGCGAGCGCACCCAGGTCTACGATTTCGACATGGCCTACTACACCGTGGGCCTCTCGCTGAGCCCGGGCAACGAGCAGATGCTCTACTGGGGCTCGGCGGGCGTGACCGAGCCGGGCACCCGCAACTGGATGGGCATGAACGTGCCCGCCGCCGAAGCGATGGTGACCGCGCTGCTCAATGCCGAAAGCCGCGAGGGGTTTCTGGCCGCCAGCCGCGCGCTCGACAGGGTGCTCACCGCCGGGCGCTACGTGATCCCCTTCTCGCATTCGCCGATCGCGCGGATCGCCCATGTGAAGGAGCTGCACTACCCCGCCGACAGGTTGCCCATCTACGGGGACTGGATCGGCTTCCAGCCGGATGTCTGGTGGTACGAAGCGGCCGGTGAGTGATCCCGTGACGGCGATTTCCCCGGGCGCGCCGGTGCCGGCCCGCCCGGGCGCGGCAAGGTCTCGCCTGCGCTACGGCTATCCGCCCCGGGCGCAGCTGCGCCCGGGCGTGGCGGCGATGTTCCTCTCCTTCGACGAGCCGGAGGCCGAGGCGAACTACCGCCGCG
>CAYXOX010000082.1:0-12985 GCA_964466745.1 uncultured Rhodobacterales bacterium | reverse complement strand
GCGGGGGGGCTGCAGGATCAGCCAGGCCGCGCCGGCGTCGTGCGCCTCGCGCCCCTCCTCGATCAGGTCGGACAGGTTGCCGGCCGAGATCGTTGCCGCCACGGGCAGCCGTCCGGCCGCCGCGGAAACCGTCCAGCCGAGCAGCGCGCGCCGTTCGGCGCGGCCGAGCTTGGAAACCTCCGAGCCGAGGCCGAGCACCGCGACCCCTTCGGCGCCCGAGGCGACGATGGCGGCAACCTGCGCCTCCACGGCGTCGCGGCGCAACGCGCCGGCGCCGTCGAAAAAGGCGTAGACCATCGGGTAGGTTCCCGCGATCTTCATCTGAGCGCCTCGGCCTCCTCCTCCTGGCGCCGTGGAAACGGCGCGCGCGACGGAGCGGTTTCCTCCACTCTCACCGCGTCTTTTCACGGCCAAGTGTTCGCCGCAGAAAAAAAGTTGTCAAACTAATTTTTGTCTGACAAGTTTTCACCAACGACGGGTCGGCCGCGCTGCCGGCCCGCGCTGGAAGCGGGAGGAGAAGACCTTGGCCCATCGGATGGAGGAGCGGCGTGCCATCGGGCGCACCGAGCTCGAGTTGCCCGTCTTCGGGTTCGGTTCGGCCCATCTCGGCGAGCTCTACGGCCCCGTCGACGAAGCCACTTCGCGCGCCACGCTCGAGGCCGCCTGGGCTGCCGGCGTGCGCTATTTCGATACCGCTCCGTGGTACGGCCGCGGGCTCTCCGAGCACCGCGTGGGCGGCTTCCTGCGAACGATGCCGCGCAGCGATTTCCAGATTTCCACCAAGGTCGGCCGCACGCTTCACCGGCCAGTCGATCCCGCCAGCTTCGACCGTGCGCCCTGGGCGGGCGGCCTGCGCTTCGAGGTCCGTTTCGACTACAGCCGCGACGGCATCCTGCGCAGCTACGAGCAGGCCTTGCAGCGCCTGGGGCTCGACACGGTGGATGCCCTCGTGATCCACGATCTCGATGCCGCCTACCACGAGCCCGAAACTTACATGCGCCACCGGCGCGAGCTCGCCGAAACGGGCGTGAAGGCGCTCGAGGAGCTCAAGGCCTCCGGCGACATCAAGGCCTTCGGAATGGGGATCAACACCAACGAGGCCTTCGAGAACGTGGCCACCGAGGTCGATCTCGATTTCCTCCTGGTCGCGATGCCCTACACGCTCGCCGACCAGGACAGCCTGCACCGCGGCATGGCCGATTGCCTGCGCCGCGGGATCTCGGTGATCGTCGGCGCTCCCTACGCGTCCGGCATCCTCGTGACGGGGGCGGGTGACGGCGCGACCTATGCCTACGACAAGGCCCCGCCGGCGGTGCAGGAGAAGGTGCGCGGCTTGCAGTCGGTGGCCGAGGCCCATGGTGTGCCCCTGCCGGCGGCGGCTCTGCAATTCCCTCTGGCCCATCCAGCCGTCGCCTCCATCATTCCCGGCGCTGCCAAGCCCGGGGAGGTGACGCAAAACGCCGAGCTGCTGGACATGGCGATCCCCGGCGCCTTCTGGAAAGATCTCAAGGAGAAGGGGCTGATCGTTCCGGATGCGCCCGTTCCGGGCCAGGGCGGAGCCTGAGCTTGGCCGAGGCTTCCCAGGCAGCCCTCGTCTCGGCGCGCGGCATCTCCAAGCAGTTCGCCGGGGTCGAAGTGCTCAGCGACGTCGATCTCGATCTCGCCCCGGGCGAGATCCATGCGCTCCTCGGTGAGAACGGCGCGGGAAAATCCACCTTCGCCAAGATCCTCGCCGGTGTGCATCGCCCCACGCGCGGCACGCTCAGCATGGAGGGTCGCCGGATCGAGGTTCCCTCGCCGCTCGCCGCGCAGCGGCTCGGGATCACGCTCATCCACCAGGAGCCGATTTCGTTCCCCGACCTTTCCGTTGCCGAGAACCTCGTTCTGGGGCGCGGCGAGGAGGCCGCGCTCGGCCGGGTGCGCTGGGCGGAGATCGCCGCCCGCGGGCGCGAACTCATGGACATGCTGGGCGTGCGGATCGACGTGAGCCGCCCCATGCGCGGCCTGTCCATCGCCGATCAGCAGATGGTGGAAATCGCGCGGGCGCTCGACAGCGATTCGAAGCTCATCATCATGGACGAGCCGACCGCGCCGCTCACCCCCAAGGAGGTGGACACGCTCTTCACCATCGCCCGCCGTCTTCGCGACGAGGGGCGCACGATCGTCTTCATCTCGCACCGGCTCGAGGAGGTGCGTGCGCTCTGCGACCGTGCGACCGTGTTCCGCGACGGTCGCCTCGTCGGCACCGATAACGTGGCCGATCTCGCGGACGCCGACATCATCCGCATGATGATCGGCCGCCCGGTGAAGGACTACATCCACAAGCACCGTGCCCGCATCGGCGAGCCGGCCCTCGAGGTTTCGGGCCTGACGAAGCCCGGGGCCTTCCGCGACATATCGTTCTCCGTGCGTCGCGGCGAGATCGTGGGCGTTGCCGGGCTCGTCGGCGCGGGGCGGACGGATGTGGCGCGGGCGATCTTCGGCATCGCGCCGGCCGAGCGCGGAACGATCCAGGTGGCCGGCAAGCAGGTCACGATCGCCGATCCGTCGCAGGCCATCGAGCTTGGCCTCGCCTTCGTGCCCGAGGACCGCGCGGTTGCCGGCATCTTCGGAACCATGTCGGTGGAGCATAACATCACCGCCGCCGTGCCCGGCCAGATCGCGCCGCGGGGCTTCATCAGCGCGTCGCGGGTGCGCGCCCTGGCGCAGGCCTCGGTGAAAAAGCTGAAGATCCGCCTCGCGACCTTGCGCCAGCCGATCATGGAGCTCTCAGGCGGCAACCAGCAGAAGGCGATCCTGGCCCGCTGGCTGCACACGGACCCCTCGGTGCTGATCCTCGACGAGCCCACCCGCGGCATCGACGTGGGCGTGAAAGCCGAGTTCTACGACGAGATCGGCGCGCTCGCCGAGGAGGGTAAGGCGATCCTGCTCATCTCCTCCGAACTTCCGGAGCTTCTGGCGCTCTGCGACCGCATCCTCGTGATGGCCGAGGGCGTGCTGACGGCCGAGATCCCCCGCGCCGAGGCAACCCAGGAAAGCGTCATGCGCGCCGCCGTGCCACGCGCCGCGGCAGGGGAGCAAGCGGCATGACCCTACTTCTGCAGCGCCGCGAACTGGGTATCCTGCTGCTTATTGCGCTCATCGCCCTCGTCGTGGGGGCGATATCCCCGCGTTTCCTCACGCTGGAGACAGCGCGGATCGTGGCGTTGGCCATACCGCTCATCCTCATCGCGGCCATGGGGCAGATGATGGTGCTCGTGGCCAGGCACGTGGATCTGTCCATCGGCTCGATCCTTGCGTTTTCGTCGATCGTTGCCGGCATGATCTTCCGCGATCTGCCGGAGGTTCCGATCATGGTGGGGGTGATCGCGGCCATCGTCGTGGGCACGGGGCTCGGCCTGCTCAACGGGTTGCTCGTGGTGCTTTTCCGCCTTCCTTCGATCATCGTCACGCTCGGCACGCTGAGCCTCTACCGCGGGCTGACCTTCCTCGTCTCCGATGCGCGGCAGGTCGATCCGCAGTTCATTCCGCGGCCGCTGATCGCGCTGTCGCAGACCTCCCCGCTCTTCGGTATTCCCTGGCTCGTGATCATCGCCTTCGCCGTGGCGGCGCTCACCTACCTCTTCCTCGATCACACGCGCATCGGCCGGCAGATCTACGCGCTCGGCTCGAACCCCGACGCCGCGCCGCTCAGGGGCATCAAGGTGGTGCGGGTGACGCTGCTCGTCTTCGCGCTCTCGGGGGCGCTCGCCGGGCTGGCCGGGGTGCTCTACGCCTCGCGCTTCGGCTACGTGAACCCCGGGATCACAGGCCTGGGCTTCGAGTTCGTGGTGATCGCGGCGGTGGTGGTGGGCGGGGTGTCCATCAACGGCGGCGTGGGCACGGTGCTGGGCACCGTCCTCGGCGTGCTGCTGCTCGGCATGGTCTCGGTGGCGCTTCCCATACTCGGGGTGTCCGCCTTCTGGCAGGACGTGTTCAACGGCGCCGTCATCGTGCTGGCGCTGCTGATCGACAAGTCGGTCCGCGACCGCACGGCGCGGGCCATGGCGGAGGCGAGGAGCGGTACATGAGCGAGACGACCGATACCGCGGCGCCCAAGCTCTCCTCGCACGAGGCGGCCGAGGCGCGCCCGCTCTGGCAGGTCATCCTGATCCGCCCCGAGACGATGACGCTGGGGCTGCTGATCCTGGCCTTCATCGTGGCAACGCAGCTTTCGCCCTTCTTCGCCGACACGACGTTCATTCTCGAAAGCGCCACCTTCTACGTCGAGTACGCGCTCATCGCGCTGGTGCTGACGCTCATCATCATTTCGGGCGAGATCGATCTCAGCCCGGCCGCGCAGATGGCCCTATCGGCCTGCGTGTTCGCCTGGCTGTTCCAGGCCGGCCTGCCCATCGGCGTTGCCATGGCCGCCTCGCTCGTGATCGGCGCGCTCATGGGGGCCTTCAACGGCGTGCTGGTGCTTTGGTTCGGCCTGCCGTCGATCATCGTGACGATCGGCACCCTCACGCTCTTTCGCGGCCTCGCGCAGGTGATCGCCGGCGACCGTTCGATCAGCGGGTTTCCCACCTGGTTCATCGGGATCGACTGGAAATACTGGTTCGGCGTGCCGATCCCCGTGGTCATCTTCTTCGCGGCAGCGCTGGTGCTTGGCGTGTTCCTCGCCCTCACCGTCACGGGGCGGCAGATCTACCAGATCGGCACCTCGCCGGAGGCCGCGAGGCACGCCGGAATCCGCGTGCGCCGCATCAAGATGGGCCTGTTCATCCTGCTTGGGATGACAAGCTCGGTCGCCGGCATGCTGACGGCCTCGCGGCTCGCCTCCGTACGCTACGACATGGCCACGGGCGGCGAGCTGCAGATGGTGCTGATGGTGATGCTGGGCGGAACCTACATCTTCGGGGGCCGCGGCTCCATCGGCGGCACCTTCCTTGCCGCCTGGCTGCTCATCGTCATCGCCACCGGCATGAACGTGGCCAACATCGCCATCACCTCGCAGCTGATCGTGATGGGCTTCCTGCTCATCGTGTCGATCATCGCGACCAATTTCATCTACGCCCGCACACAGAGATAACCGGCGCGGGCGCCTACCACCGGGTATATCAGAGGAGGACACCCGACCATGAAACGCAGAACACTGCTCGCAAGCGTCGCCGCCGCCGCCATGGCGCTCGGCACCGCCGCCGCCGCTCAAGACACGGTGGATATCGTCTACATCCCGAAGAACACCGGGAACCCCTATTTCGACAGCCTCGTTGGCGGCTTCGAGGACGCCTGCGCCGAGCTCGGCTGCACCTTTACCCAGGCCGCGCCGGCCACCGCCGAGGCGACCTCGCAGATCCCCTTCATCACGGCGCAGATCCAGCGCGGCGTGGACGTGATCGCGATCTCGCCGAACTCGCCCGACGCGCTCAACCAGGTCCTCGACCGGGCCCGTTCGCGGGGGATCCTGGTGCTGGCCGTCAACGGCGATCTCGTGGGCAACGAGGAGCACCGCGACGCCGGCATCCTGCCGGTGGACTTCACCAAGACGGGGCCCAACCAGGTGGAGCTTCTCGGCTCCATGATCGGCTACGAGGGCGAAATCGCGATCCTCTCGGCCACCACCGACGCGCCCGACCAGAACACCTGGATCGCCGCGATGGAGGACGTGCTGGAGAACGATCCGAAATACGCCAACATGGAGCTGGTGGCCACCGTCTACGGCGATGACGAGCCGCAGAAATCCACCACCGAGGCCGAGGCGCTGCTGCAGACCTATCCCAACCTGCGCGGCATCATCTCGCCCACCACGGTGGGTGTTGCCGCCGCAGCGCAGGTGCTGCAGTCGGCCGGAAAGGCGGACGAGGTCAAGCTCACCGGCCTCGGCACGCCCAACCAGATGCGGCCCTTCATCAAGGACGGCACCGTGGAGGCGTTCCAGCTCTGGAGCCCGTACAACCAGGGCTGGCTTGCGGCGCATTTCGCCGTGGGCGTGCGCAACGGCGAGATCGAGATCGCGCCGGGCAACACCTTCGACGTGCCGAACCTCGGCACCGTCACCATCGAGGACAAGAACGTCATCAACACGCAGGCCGAGTTGACGACCTTCACCCCCGACAACATCGACGATTTCGACTTCTGATCGTCGCGGCGCGGCGGCCGGGGCATCCCCGCCCGCCGCGCCAACGCCCTGCTGCGTGCCGGCCTTGCGCGCGCAGCGCCTTCAGCCGCCTCGCGCTTGCGCTGCGCCGTGCTTGTCGGGTGGCGGCCTCTTGGAGTTGGAGATTGCCCCGATGGACCGAGTCGCCTTCAAGATGAAGCTGCACCCCGGCCGCGAGGCCGAGTACAAGAAGCGCCATGACGAGATCTGGCCCGAATTGGCGGAACTTCTCGCAGCCTACGGGATTCGCGACTACTCGATCTTCCACGATCCCGAGACGGACATCCTCTTCGCCGTGCACCGCAAGACCGCGACCAACCGGCTCGACCGGCTCTTCGACGAGCCGCTGATGCAGAAGTGGTTCGTGCACATGGCCGACATCATGGACACCAACCCCGACAGGACGCCGGTGCAAATCCCGTTGAACAGCGTCTTCCACATGGATTAGGCAGGATGGGTGCTCGGCGCCCTTCGCGCCGCCGCGGGAGACGCCCGGCGCCGGCCCCGATGCGGTGGAGCGCCGCGCGATGCAGGACAAGGATCACGATGTGATGGAAGTGGCCGCCGCCACGGATTTTCTGGAAGACCTGCGTGGCATTCTTGGCGCGGCGAACCTTCTGACCGGCGACGATACCGCCCGCTGGGGTGCCGACTGGACCGGAAGCTACCATTGGACACCGCTCGCTGTCGCCCGCCCGGCGAACACGGCAGAGGTGGCCGCGGTGGTCCGCGCCGCGGCGGCACACGGCGTGCCGGTTGTTCCGGTTTCGGGCAATACCGGGCTTTCGGGGGGCACCTGCGCCGAAGGCGCGCTCATGCTGGCCCTCGACCGGCTCAATCGCATCCTCGAACTGCGCCCCGAGGCGCGGGTGATGCGCGTCGAGGCCGGTGCCGTTCTGGCAGATATCCATGCTGCGGCCGACGAACACGGGCTCGTCTTCCCGCTCACCTTCGGCGCGCGCGGCTCGGCGCAGATCGGCGGCTGCCTTGCGACCAATGCCGGCGGCTCCAACGTGCTGCGCTACGGCAGTGCACGGAACCTGTGCCTCGGCCTCGAGGTGGTGCTTGCCTCGGGCGAGGTGCTCGACCTGATGACCGATCTGCACAAGGACAACAGCGGGCTCGATCTGCGCCAGCTCTTCATCGGCTCCGAGGGGATCCTCGGCATCATCACCGCGGCGACGCTGAAACTCGCGCCCAAGCCGCGAGCCTATGCCACCGCGATGGTCGCCGCGCGCGGCCTGCCCGAGGCGCTGACCATTCTCAACCGGTTGCAGGAGGCGACCGGGGGAATGGTCGAGGCCTTCGAGTACATGCCGCGTTTTTACATCGAGCAGCACATCGCCCATGGCGGCGGCGCCCGCGAGCCCTTCGATGCGCCCCACGAGACCAACCTGATGGTCGAACTCGGTGCCACCGCCCCGCGCGACAGCGTTCCGGGGCCCGACGGCGATATCCCCCTCGTCACCCGCCTCGAGGAAGCACTGGCCGGGCTGATGGAGGAGGGCCTCGTGTTCGACGCCGTTCTCGCCCGCAACGAGGCCCAGCGCCGGGAAATGTGGGCGCGCCGCGAGGCGGCGGGCGAACTCTCCGTGGCCTGCGAGAACATCGTGCTGAACGACGTGTCGGTGCCGCTCGATGCGGTGGCGGGTTTCATCGCGTCGGCGGACGCGAAGGTGCACCGGATCGATCCCGGCGCGCGCATCTTCATCGTTTCCCATCTCGGCGACGGCAACGTGCACTACGTTGTCTGGGCCACGGCGCCCGACGCCTCGCTGAGGGAGGCCATCCGCGAGGCGGTGGAAGACGTGGTGCTTTCGATGCGTGGCAGCTTCTCGGCCGAGCACGGCGTGGGCACGTCCAAGCTCGGCTCAATGGCCCGCCGGAAGGGTCCGGTGGCCCTCAGGACGATGGCCGCCGTCAAGGCGGCGCTGGATCCCGCGGGCATCCTGAACCCCGGCAAGGTGCTGCCCGGCTGAAGGCGGCCCGCGCCCGCCCTCACGCGGCGCATCCTCAGAGCGGGCGGATGCGCAACCGCGCGATGCGGTTCTCGCGGCGCTCGATCACCTCGAAGCGGAACCCGTGGAACGAGAAGACCTGCCCCTCGGCGGGGATTGACTGGGCCTCGTGGATCACGAGCCCCGCCACCGTCACCGCCTCCTCGTCGGGAAGCGACCAGTCTGCGGCGCGGTTGAGATCGCGGATGGTCATGGTTCCGTCCACGGTCACCGAGCCATCGGCATCGGGCTTGAGCGCGGGTGCCGCCTCGGGGCTGTCGAACTCGTCGGTGATCTCGCCGACGATCTCCTCGAGGATGTCCTCGAGCGTGATGAGCCCCTGCAGTGTCCCGTACTCGTCCACCACCAGCGCGAAATGCGTGTGGCGGCGCAGGAACTCGCGCATCTGGTCGTCGAGCGTGGTGGTTTCCGGCACGAAATAGGGCGTCATCGCAACGTCGAGCACCCGGAAGGCATCCAGCGCCGAGGGCGAGGCGTCAGGCCCGCGCATCAACCTGTCGATGGCGCGCAGCAGATCCTTGGCATGCACGACGCCCACGATGTTCTCCGGCTCGCCGCGGAACACGGGCAGCCGCGTGTGAGGGGAGGCGAGCGCCTGGCTCAGGATCGCCTCTGGCGAGGCGTCCGCGTCGAGCATCTCGATCTTCGAGCGATGGAGCATGATCTCCTCCACCGTGCGTTCGCCAAGGTCGAGCGCGCCCAGGATACGGTCGCGGTCTTCCTTCTCCACGATGCCCTCGGAGTGCCCAAGCCTGAGCGCTCCGGCGATCTCGTCGCGCACCGAAAGCATGTTGTCGCCCGGCGCGATTCTCAACCCGAAGATGCGCAGCGTGCCCCGCACCAGGAACCGCACCGCCATGACGAGCGGCGAGAGAATGCGGATCACCACCGCGATCGCCGGCGCGGCGATGGAGGCCGCGCGCTCGGGATTGCTGATGGAATAGGTCTTGGGCAGCACTTCGGCGAACACGAGGATCAGCGCTGTCATCGCCAGCGAGGCCACCGCCACGCCGTTGGCGCCCAGAAGCCGCGTCAGCATCGCCGTGGCCAGCGAGGTCGCCAGGATGTTGGCGAGGTTGTTGCCGAGCAGGATGGTGCCGATCAGGCGCTCGTTGTCCTCGGTGATCTCGAGCGCCTTGCGGGCTCCGGCGGAGCCCTCGTTGTCGGCCATGTTGCGCAGGCGCCCGCGCGAGGCGGCGGTCAGCGCCGTCTCAGAGCCTGAAAAGAAGCCCGAGAAGCACAGCAGAACGAGGACGACGCCACTGGTGATCCAGAACGCGGCATCGAGGACTGTGGCGGTCTCCATCGGTCATCCAGGCTGGAAGGGTTCTGCCGGTTATGGTGACGCGGCCCGGCGATATCAAGGCCCGCGCGTGCGCCGGGCGAGCGGGTGATGCGTCTCGACAAGGGCCTTGAGGCGCGCGTCGAGCACATGGGTATAGATCTCGGTGGTGGAAACGTCGGCGTGGCCGAGCAGTTCCTGGATGCTGCGCAGATCGGCGCCGTTGGCCAGAAGATGGGTGGCGAAGGCATGGCGGATCACGTGGGGCGTGACCTCGGAGGGGTCGAGACCGGCTGCCGCGGCCAGCGTCTTGAGCAGGGCCGCGAAGGCATGTCGCGTCAGGTGTCCGGCACCCGACCGCGACGGGAACAGGAAGGGCGAGACCGCGTCGGTCTTGTGGCTGTCGCGCGCGTCCAGCCAGGTGGCCACTGCCTCGCGCGCCGGCGGCGTCAGCGGAACCATGCGCTCGCGCCCGCCTTTCCCGCGTACCAGCAGCATTTCGGGGTTGCCGCGGGCCGCGGCGGCGGGAAGGCTCACCAGTTCGCTCACCCGCATGCCGGTGGCGTAGAGCACTTCGAGCAGGCAGACGGCGCGCAGCCGCTCGCGGGCGCTGCGGGGCGCGGTCCGGGCGGCGTCGAGCAGCGCATCGACCTCGTCCTCGCCGAGCGTCCGCGGCAGTCGCGCGGGTTTGCCGGGCCCCGCGATGCGCAGCGCGGGGTTCTCCTCGCGCAGCCCTTCCTCGAGGGCGAAGCGGTAATACTGGCGGATCGCCGAGAGCCGCCGCGCCCGGGTCGAGGCAGCGAGGCCCTGCGCGGTGCAGGCGGCGAGGTAAGCCTCAACCTCGCCCCGGGTGGCGGCGAGTATGCCGCCACCGTTCGCCTCGATCCAGCCGTCGAAATCGGCAAGGTCGCGTCCGTAGGCCTCGAGCGTGTTGGCGCTGGCGCCGCTCTCGGCCGAGATCGCCTCGAGGAAGGCCGGGATCGTTCGGTGCATCACACGCGCCGGTCCAGCAGGCGCATCTCGATGGCGAGCCGGGTTGCATCGGCGCCGAGCCCGGCGCTTAGCAGCGCGGAGAGCCCGCGCGCGAGCGCGGCATCGTCGCCGTCGATGGCGCGTTCCAGGTCTTCGAGCGCGGCGAGAAGCGCGCGTCCCTGGCCTGCCCCCGCGCCTTCAACCCGGGTTTCGGAAAGAGCCGCCGCAATGGCCCTGGCCCGGGCGTCGGGCGGCACGGCCGTCGCAATGGCACTCAGCGCCAGCGCGGCGAGAAAGGCGTCTTCCGCTTCGGGCCGCACGCCGGTGGCGATTATCCGGGCAGCTTCGGCCCGCACGGGGGAAAGAAGGGCGATGCGCAGTGCGAGGGTGCGCGCTTCGCCCTCTTGCGCCAGGGCGAGAAGCGGCTCGCCAAAGAGCTCCGCGAACGGCCCTTCCACCCGCGCCGCCCGTGCCGCCGCCCAGGCGCCCGGGAGCGCTTCGGCCACCGCGGCGGCGTTGCGCTCCGAAAGCGCGGCGTCGAGGCGGGAAACGGCGGCGGCGCGGTCCCAGACCCCGCCCGACGCGGCGGGCGTGCGCTCCGTGTACGCGCCCAGCAGCCGGTTGGCGGGCAGGGCGCCGTAGCGCGCCAGCCGTTCGGCAGCTTCCAGCTGTGCCTTCCAGCCGACGATCGGCCGGAGGTCTGCCGCCGCGAAGGCGCGTGGCAGACCCGCCGTCGGCAACCCTTCGCCCACGGCCTCGCGCAGGCGGAACTCGAGTGGCGTCAGCACTTCGGGCACCGGAAGCGGATCGGCACCTTCGAAGAGTTCGGGATCGAGGAACCGCGCGAGCACCTCGGCTTCGTCGGCTTCGATTTCCCGGAGCGTAGCGCCCGATTGCAGGGCGAGCGCCGCGGCCTGCCAGTCTCCGGCGCGGGCGAGGCAGAAGATGCGCGCCGGGTAGGTCGGCGCAAGCCCCGGGTTCGCCGCCAGCGCCGCGCAGGCATCCTCCTCGGACCCGGTGAGCAGCGCGGCGTCGAAATAGCGGCGCAGGCGTTCGGGCGTATCCGGCCCCGCCGCCTCGAGCAGCGCG
Organism: uncultured Rhodobacterales bacterium; assembly: GCA_964466745.1. Taxonomy (GTDB): domain Bacteria; phylum Pseudomonadota; class Alphaproteobacteria; order Rhodobacterales; family Rhodobacteraceae; genus CAYXOX01. Next base: position 1,482 of record CAYXOX010000082.1, on the reverse strand, counting down.
AGCGCGGCATCGACGGCACCGATATCGAGCAGCCTGTCCACCCGGGCGAGGAAGAACGCCTCGCGTGCCCGCGCCGTGCCAAGGGGGGCAGCAGCCTCGGCGGTGAGCAGGCGGAAAAGAAGAGATTGCGCCGCCGGCAGACGCGGAACGCCGAGCGCGCCGAGCGCGGCTGCGAGGTCCTCGGCGCTCGTGCCGGCCCAGAGCGCTGCCGGCAGCCCGGCGTCCGTTGCCCGCTGCAGGCCCGGCGTGCGCGCATCCGGCGTTCCGAGCGGCGCGACCGAAACGTCCGGCGCCAGCGCCCCCGTCACGATCGGCGGGTCGGGCGCGCCCTGCGGCCAGAGCTCGTTCACGCTTTCGGAAAGCCAGTCGATGGCGGAGAGGGGCGCCTCCGCGGAAGCGGGAAGAGCGGCAGCCGTGACGCTGGCCGCCACGGCCGCGGCGAAGGCGTCAGCGCGCGTCATCGCCCAGCGTCACGGCCTGGCGCACCTCGGTCTGCGGCGCGGAGAAATCGCTCCCCAGCGCCGGGCCGAGATAGGCAAAGCCCACCATGCCGATCCCGCCGAGCACCGCCAGGAAGAACACGCCCTTGATCAATCTCCACATGGGCCAAACCACTCCCGCCCGAACCTGTTCCCGTCCCCGTGCCCGCTGCAGCCCTGCCAGCCGGCACGGGCCGCGGCCAGGGGCAACCGTCTGCCTCTGCCGCAGTTTATAGCTGGCGTTCCGCGCAACTTCACGCCATTCAACGGTCCGTTCGTGATGTTGGCGGCAAGGTGCCGAAAAACAAGGTCAGATCGTGGAACGGCTTACGAGAACCGTGGTTTTGGTGGGGATGATGGGCGCTGGCAAGACGGCGGTCGGCCGGGCGCTCGCGGCCCGCGTCGGCGTTCCCTTCATCGACAGCGACACCGAGATCGAGGCCGCGGCGCAGATGTCCATCGCCGAGATCTTCGAGCGCGACGGCGAGGCCTTCTTCCGGGGGCGCGAGGCGGCGGTGATCTCCCGCCTGCTGGCCGGGGCACCCTGCGTGCTCTCCACCGGGGGCGGGGCGTACATGGCCGCAGCGAACCGGGCGGCGATCTCCGAGCGGGGCGTGGCGGTGTGGCTCAAGGCCGATCTCGATCTGCTCTGGGAGCGGGTGCGCCACAAGTCCACCCGGCCGCTGCTGCAGACGGAGGATCCCCGCGGCACGCTCGCGCGGCTTCTGGAGGAGCGCGAGCCGATCTACGGCGAGGCCCATATCACGGTTGCGGCGCGTGCCGACTGGTCGATCGAGCAGATGGCGGCGGCGGTGCACGCGGCGCTGGTGGACGCAGGATATGCCGGGGAGGCAACGCGCGATGGATGATGTCGTGGTCGAGGTGTCCCTCGGGGCACGATCCTACGAGGTCCGCATCGGCAGAGGGCTGATCGCCCGGGCCGGCGATGAAATCGCGCCGCTGCTCGTGCGCCCGCGGGTTGCGGTGATCAACGACGAAAACG
>CAYXOX010000081.1:6018-13015 GCA_964466745.1 uncultured Rhodobacterales bacterium | reverse complement strand
CAGCACCGCAACCGCGAGATCGCCCTGCAGGTGCTCAAGAGCCGCCTCTACGATCTCGAGCGCCAGCGCGCCGACAGCGCCCGCGCGGCCGACCGCAAGGCGCAGGTCGGTTCGGGCGACCGCTCCGAGCGCATCCGCACCTACAATTTTCCGCAGGGCCGGATCACCGATCACCGGATCAACCTGACGCTCTACCGGCTCGAGCAGGTCATGGCCGGCGATCTCGACGAGATCATCGACGCGCTCACCGCGGCCGACCAGGCAGCGCGCCTCGCCGCGCTGGACGCCGCGCCATGACGGCAGGCGCCCCGTCGCCGTCGCCGCCGGCCACCGGGCAGGAGGCGCTGGCCGCCGCCGTGGCCCGCCTGCGTGCAGCCGGTGTGCCCGAGCCGGCCGGCGACGCCCGGCGTCTGCTGGCGCAGGCCGCCGGGGTGGAGCCCGGCCGGCTCACCCTGATGATCCCCGAGCCGCTCGCCCCGGATGCGGCGGCGCAGTTCGAGAGATATGTCGCGTTGCGTGCGCGCCGCATGCCGGTGAGCCGGATCGTCGGCAGCCGCGCCTTCTACGGCCGGAGCTTTCTCACCGAACCGGAGGTGCTCGACCCGCGGCCGGAGACCGAAACGCTCGTGGAGGCCGCGCTGAGCGAGCCGTTCTCGCGCATGCTCGATCTCGGCACGGGCTCGGGCTGCATCCTCGTGAGCTGCCTTGCCGAGCGCCCTGCCGCAACGGGGCTGGGCACCGACATCTCCGAGGCCGCGCTGCTCACCGCGGCGGCCAATGCCGAGCGCCACGGGGTGTCGGGGCGCGCGACCTTCGTTCGGGCCGACTGGCTCGATGGGCTCCAGGGGAGCTTCGACCTCGTCGTCTCCAACCCGCCCTACATCGCCGAGGCCGAGCTTGCCGGGCTCGCGCCGGAGGTGCGCGACCACGACCCGCGCCATGCGCTCACCCCCGGCGGCGACGGCCTCGGCGCCTACCGGGAGATCGTGCGGGGCCTGCCGGGCCACCTTGCGCCGGGGGCGCGGTGCCTTCTCGAGATCGGGCCCGGCCAGGGGCCGCAGGTCGGCGCGCTCCTCGCGGCTGCCGGGCTGGAGGAGATCCGCACGATTCGCGATCTCGACGGCCGCCCGCGCGTGGTGATCGGCCGCCGCGCCCCGTGAGCGCGGCACCGCGGGTTGACGCAGATGTGCGCAAAACCGGACGTTTTCGCTTGCGACACGCGCCCGGACATGCTTTCTCCGGTTCAAGGACGCGCCAGGCACGCTTTGCCGCCCGTCCGGGTAAGCCAAGAAATCGCCCATCGATGTGCCGCCGCGCTTTCGGCAAGGCCCGGGGCGAAAGCCAACGCAAGGCTCGACAAGAAAACATGAGATCATCGAAGTCACGCTCGCGGTCGAAGTCGAACCGCAACCGCTCGGTCGGCAATATCGTCAACCGCGTGTTCGACAGTTCCGGCCCGGAGGGCAAGGTGCGCGGAACGCCGCAACAGATCATCGACAAGTACAGCCAGCTTGCCCGCGACGCCGCGCTCGGCAACGACAGGGTGGCCGCGGAGAATTTCCAGCAGCACGCCGAGCACTACACGCGCATGCTCAGCGAGGCCCAGCGCGAGCAGGACGCCCGCCGCGAGCAGCAGGAAGCGCAGAACCGCGAGCGCCAGCGCGATCGCGACGACGGGCGCCCGTCGCGCGAGGGCGAGCAGGGCGGCGGCTCGGGCGGCGATGACCGCGCCGAGCGCGACCGGTCCGATCGGGACTACTCCGAGAAGGACCGCCCGGAGAGGGAGCGCTCCGACCAGTCCGAGCGCCGGGCCCGCGGCCCGCGCGCGCCCCAGTCCGATCAGGGCAGCGAGCCGGCCCCCGTCCTCGACGGCGGCGCCGGAGAAGAGGGCGGCGGGCTCGTGGAGACGCCGGAAGGGAGCGGAGAAAAACCCGCGCCCAAGCCGCGCCGCACCCGCAAGCCGAAGTCCGCCGAGGGATCCGAGCCGCCGGCCGCCGATGGCGAGGCCGCCGAGAAGGTCGAGTAGCCACGCCCTTCTGCCGAGCGGCGGACCGCGGCGCTCGGCGCGGCGGCACGCGGCCTGTCCATTCCGTGTCCGGTCTGGCGGCGATGCCGCCCATGTCCCGGTCCCCGCGCCTCGCGTGCTCCCGGTTGCCCCTTTCCGCAGCGAAGGTGGGGCGCGCGGTGGAGGATCGCGGCGCGGTGCAGGCCCCCTCCGTCTGTCCGGGCGGCAGCCAGCCGGGGCGCAGCAGCTTCCGCCGCGCCGCTAGAGGCCGCGTGCCTGCACTGCCCTCGCCAGCGCGCAGAACCCTTCCACCGGGATCTCCTCGGCCCGGGCCGTGGGGGGAATGCCCGCGTCCTCGAGCGCCGCGGCGCTTTCGGGGCCGAGGGCCCGCAAGGCGGCGCGCAGCATCTTGCGGCGCTGGTTGAAGGCCATCGCGACGATGCGGGAAAGAACGGCCGCATCCGCCGGTGCAAGCGGCTCGGGCCGCCGCTCGAAATGCACCACCGCGGAGCGCACCTTTGGCGCCGGGGTGAAGGCCTCGGGCGGAAGATGCAGCACGATGCGCGGCCGGCTCCGCCATTGCGCGAGGATTGCAAGGCGCCCGTAGGCCTTGCTGCCGGGCTGCGCGACGATCCGCTGCGCCACTTCTTCCTGGAACATAAGCGTCAGGCTCTGCCAGAACGGCGGCCAGCTTGCCGGCGTCAGCCAGCGGACGAGGAGCTCGGTGCCCACGTTGTAGGGCAGGTTGGCCACCACCCGCACCGGCGGCACGAGATGGGCGGCGGGATCGAACTCCAGCGCGTCTGCCGGCACCACCTCCAGCCGGCCGGGATATGCCGCCGCGATCTCGGCGAGGGCGGGCAGGCAACGGGTATCCTTCTCCACCGCCACCACGCGGCGCGCCCCCTCGGCCAGCAGGCCGCGGGTCAGCCCGCCCGGTCCGGGGCCCACCTCCAGCACGTCGCAGCCGGAAAGATCGCCGGCGGCCCGCGCGATCCGCGCGGTCAGGTTGAGGTCGAGCAGGAAGTTCTGCCCCATGGATTTGCGCGCGCTCAGCCCGTGCCGGGCGATCACCGAACGCAGGGGGGGCAGATCGTCAATCGTGCCCATGGGCCCGCCCCGCGCTGCCTGCATTCCTCGTCTTGGCGAAAATACTCATGGCGCCCGCCGCGCAGCCATCTCCGCGGCCAGCCTCAGCGCGGCAACGAGGCTCGCGGGGTTGGCGCGGCCGCTGCCGGCGATGTCGAGGGCGGTGCCGTGATCGGGCGAGGTGCGCACGAAGGGAAGCCCCAGGGTGACGTTCACGCCGCCGTCGAAGTCCAGCGTCTTGATCGGGATCAGCGCCTGGTCGTGGTACATCGCCACCGCCGCGTCGTAGCGCGCCCGCGCCGCGGGGTGAAAAAGCGTGTCGGCGGCATGGGGCCCGGAAACGCGCAGCCCCTCGGCCTTGAGCTTCGCCACGACAGGGCCGATCACCTCGATTTCCTCCCGGCCGATCCTGCCGTCCTCCCCGGCATGGGGGTTGAGCCCGCTCACCGCGATGCGCGGCGCCGCCAGCCCGAAATCGCGCCGGAGCGCGGCCTCCGTGATGCGCAGCACGCTTTCGAGCCGTTCGGCCGTCAGCGCGGCGGGAACCTCGGCAAGGGGGATGTGGATGGTCGCCGGCACCACCCGCAGCAGCGGCGAGGCGAGCATCATGGCGACCTCGGCGCCCCCGGCCAGCGCGGCGAGATACTCGGTATGCCCCGGAAAGGCGAAGCCTGCCCCCTCCATCAGTGCAGCCTTGTGGATCGGGCAGGTCACGAGGCCGCCCGCGGCGCCGGCGCGCACGAGCCCCACCGCGCGGGCGATCACGTCCACGACCTGTGCGGCGTTGCGCCCGTCGAGCCGGCCGGGCGTCGCCTCGGCGGGAAAAGGGTGCACCAGCACCGGCAACTCGGGGCCGCCACCGGCGGCATCGGCCGGACTGGCGATTTCGCGCCATGGCGTGCCGGGCGGAAGGTGCCTTGGGTCCCCGATCCAGAAGAAGGCGGGGCCCGCGCCCAGCGCCGCCCGGGCGCCCGCCGAGATCTCGGGGCCGATCCCGGCAGGCTCACCGCAGGTGAGCGCAAGCGGTGCGGTCATGCCCCCGTCAGTCCTCCACGATCACCGCGCCGGCGCGCAGTTCCGCAAGATAGCTGTCGGCCAGCGACGAGAGCCGCTCGTTGCGCAGCCGCAGGCGCAGTTCCTCGCGGTCGGCGCCCTCGTTCAGCGCCGTCGTGCGGCCGCAGAGCATCACGAGCAGGCGCGCGCCGTCCCGCGTCAGGTTGAGCGAGGTCTCGCCCGCATCGAGGCGTGCGAGCTCGACCGCGATGTCGGCCGGCACCTCGGCGGGCGGCAGGACCTGCCGGATCAACCGGTCTTCGGGCAACCCGCGCGCCGCGCCGTAAAGATCGTCGCAGGTGTCGAGCCGCCCGGCCAGCCGCGCGGCCTCGGCGCGCCCGTCGGTGTCGTCGGGCAGGGAGAAGACGGCGTATTCCACCGCCGCGACCTCGGGCTCGGCGGCCTGCGTTTCCTCCACGGCGCGCAGCTGGAACAGTGCGATCGCTCCGTCGAGCTCGATGGGCGGGGTGACCTCGCCGGGCGCGAGCGAAAGCAGCACCTGCCCGATCGCGGGGGGCAGGCGGTTGAGCGGCAGCCAGTCGATCCGGCCGCCGCTCTCGCGGGAGGGGGCCGCCGAAAGGGCGCGGGCCTCGGCCTCGAAGGGGGCGAAGGAGGTGAGCTGGCTCACCCGCTCGGCATCGGCGCGCGCCTGCGCGAGAAGCTGGGGCGGCGCGGGCAGGATGAGTTCCGAAAGCAGCACGCGGAGCGAGCCGGTGCCCGCCGTGGCCGAAAGCGCGCGGTCCAGCTCGCCCTCGGTGATCTGGCTGCGCGGGCCGAAGCGGGTGCGCACCAGCTCGCGCCAGCCAAGACCGGCGCGCACGAAGTCTTCCATGGTCTCGCGCGCAACGCCCGCCTGCGCGAGGCGCGCAAGGAAGGCCTCTGCCGTCAGGTCCGCCCGGCCCGCGAACTCCGTTATCCCGTCGGCCACCGCCTCGGGGCCCGGGGTCAGGCCGGCGCGCTCGACGGCTTCCTGGCGAAGCCGGTCGTCGATGAGCTGCTCGCGGGCCAGCGCTGCGAGATCGCCGGGCGTGCCGAGCGCGCGCAGCAGGCGTTCGCGCTGGGTCAACTCGTAGCCGGTGATGGCGCGGTCGTTCACGGTGATCGCGGGCGAGAAGGCGCCCTGCGCGATGGCCCCGGGCGCGAGGCAGAGGCCTAGCACGAGCAAGGCCGCGAACGCGAAGGCGCGGGCGGCGGCCTGGGCCGCGAAACGGGGGGCGAGGGCGCTGGGCCGCGTCATCCGGTATCTCCATCGCATCGGCGGCCGATCGGCCGCCCGTCCACTTCGGCACCGAAGCCGAGCAGGCTCACGGTGAGCCCGAAATCCGTGGACGGGTCAACCGTAGCCGAGGAGGTGAAGCGGCGCGACACCGAAAAGCGCACCGCGATGCACTCGTTCCGGTAGCCCACCCCGAGCCGCGCCTCCGCCGCCTCCTCCGTCACGAAGTCATAGCGCCAGTCGAGGCCGGTGGTCCAGAAGTCGGCAATTCGGTAGTCGAGGCCGAGCGCGAGTTCGCTCGCCGAGGTTTCCCTGTCCTCCTCTTCGTCGGCGACGAGCCAGGTATAGGTGCCGCGCGTGCCGAGGCGGCCGAACTGCCAGTCCGCCCGGGCCTCGGCCTTCGAGAAGTCGAGGCCCGCATCGAAGAGGCCGCGCGCCGTAAGGTGCAGCCCTTCGGGGGTGGTGATCTGCCCGGCCACCAGCCAGTCCGATGTCATGCCGGCAAGACCGCTGGTCGCCGTGAAGGGGTTCGGCGTGTCCGGGCGGAACACGCGGCCGAAGGTCAAGCTGGTGTCGAGCCCTTGAAGCCCGATGCGCGTCCATGTGAGCCCGATGTCGGCGCGCGCGCCGCGCTCGGCGAGATCTGCTCCCGGGTAGCGCGAGAGAGCGAAGAGGTTGCCCTCGTCGAATTCCACCTGCGTGCTGTCCTCGTTTGGAACGCCGGTGGAGCTTTCGGGCGTGACGAGCAGTTGCACCCGGGGCTCGATCACGTGGCTTGCGCCGTCGCGGCCTGTGCCCAGCAGCGGCCAGGCCAGGGACGCGGCCGCGTAGGGCGCCAGCAGGGCTTCGGAGGCCGGCTGGGTGTCGTCCTGCGAGATCGACCAGGCATCCGCGTGCAGGGCCGCCACCGCCTCGGCGACAAGGCCCGGGCCAACGATCCAGTCCCGCCGCCACTCGGCCCGCGCAGACGCGCGGGCCATGTCGCGCCCCGCGCCGCCCGCGGCCTCGCCCGAGTAGCGGTAGTGGCCGTGGGCCGCCGCGCTCAGCAGAAGCTCCCCGCCGATAGCCGCCGGAAAGAGCCGCCGATCGAGCCGGTAGTCTGCGACGATGGTGGGAATGAGGGCATCGTCCTCGTCCTCGCGAAGCGTCTGGAAACCGACGAGGCTGGCGGACATGTTGCGGTCGCGCCCGGTGCGGGCGAGGGTCAGCGCGCTGTCCAGCCTGTCCTTCCCGGAATAGCCGTAGTCCAGCAGGTAGCTGTCGTCCTCCACGGCCTCGACATCGAAGGCAAGACGGTACCCCCGCGGCAGCACGAAGGCCCCTTCGCCGAAGAAATAGGCGCGCATCCTGTCGGGCAGGATGTCGTCGCGGGTCACCGCGGCGTTTGCCTCGACGGTGCCGTTCCGGAAGGCCTGGCGGTAGCGAAGCTCCAGCGTGCGCGTCTCGGGCGAGAGATAGGGGGTGAGCGTGAGGTCGGCATGCTCGCCCAGCCGCACGAAATAGGGCCATTTCAGCCCGGTTCCGAGCTGGGAGGTCGTGCGCAGTTCGGGAATGAGAAAGCCGGTGGCGCGTTCGAGGGTCGGATCGGGCAGGCGCAGCCGCGGCAGGTAAAAGACCGGGAAATCGAAGAGCCG
>CAYXOX010000081.1:0-6008 GCA_964466745.1 uncultured Rhodobacterales bacterium | reverse complement strand
CGACGACGCGGGCATGCTGCTGTCGTTCTCGCAGCCGCAGTTCGGCGCCTTCGAAATAGAGCTGGCGCTCGGCCGCGTCGTGCACCACCCGGCGCGCCCTTATCTGCCAGATGGGTGCCTCGGTTCCGCACACGGTGCACGAGGTCGCGGCGACCTTGGTGAGCCCGGTCACGTCCCCGGCGACCTGTATCTCGTTCGCGGCGAGTTGCAGTTGCCGGTCGAGCACCAGCCGGGCGCCCAGCATGATGCCGCGTTCGAGCTCCGGATCGAGCACTGCCGCGTCCGCAAGCAGTATGCTCTCGGGGCCGGTGGTCAGCCGGATCGGCCCCTCGATGGTCAGTCGGTCGGCGGCGCGGTCGTAGGTCACGCGCGCAGCGGAAAGCCTCGAGGTGCCGTGCAGCACCTCGACCGCGCCCTCGGCGACCAGCCGGTCGCCTTCGGCGAAGATCCGGTCTGCGACCAGCGAGGCGGGGCCCTCGGCCTCCTGGGCCTTGCCCGGGGCAGCGGCCGCGAAGGCCAGCAGAAGCGCCGCCACGGCCGCCGCCGCCTGCTTGCGCGCGGCATGGCCGAACCGGCGCACGGCCGGGGCCATCACCCGTCCTCCATGTGCAGCAGCAGCCCCAACGCGAGCCCGGCCGCCGCCAGCGGCGGGGCCCATGCCGCGAGCAGGACGGGCACCTGCCCGCTCTCGCCGAGGATCTGTGCGAAGTTGCGCAGGAAAAAGAGGCCGAAGCCAAGAAGCACCGCCGAAAGCACCATGACCCCGGTGTTCGAGACGCGGGCGTGGCGCATGGTGAAGCCCGCGCCGAGCAGGACCATGGCCACGAGATAGACGGGCAGCGCAAGCTCCATGCTCAGCCACATCTGGTGGCGCAACGCCGAGAAACCGGCGGCTTCCAGGCGGTCGATGAAGGCGGGCAGCTCCCAGATGGGGATGGAGGCGGGCGTTCCGAAACTGTCTAGGATCTGCTCGACGGTGAGATCGGACGGGACGGTCATCCGCGGCGTGGACACCGCCAGCGCCTCGGCGTTCACGCCGGGATCGACAGGCCAGCTCTTGGCGGCTTGCAGCTGCCAGCCGTCGGAGGTGAGGCGGGCGCTCTCGGCCTCGATCCGCCGTAGCGGCGCGCCGTCCGGCCCGAAGGCGATGAAGCTCACCCCGAACAGCTCCGTTCCGTCGAGGTTTGCCCGGCTCGCGCGGATGACGGTCTGGCCCTCGCTGCCGCCCTGGCGCAGCCAGAGCCCCTCCTCGGAGATGGAAAGCACCGAGGCCACGCCGGCCCTGTAGGCCGTCACGGTGCGTTCGTATTCCTTGGATGTCGCGGCCACGATGGGGTTGAAGGCGGCGATCGCCACCGCGCCGAGGGCGAGCGCCACCAGCGAGGGGGCGACCAGCGAACGCAGGCCCGAGCGCCCCACGGAACGGGTGATCACCAGCTCCGAAGACCGAGACAGCGACAGGAAGAGAGCGATCGTGGCGAAGACCACGAGGAGCGGAAGAATGGTATAGAGCCCCTGCGGGGTGTTCAGCAGCGAAAGCCGCACCATCTGCGCGAGGCTGACGGTGTTCGTGTCGAACCGGCGCACCTGCTCCACGAGGTCGAGAAAGAAGAAGATCCCGAAGAAGGCGGCGAACACATAGGCGAAGCTGGCGAGGAATCGCCGCGCGAAGTAAACGTGCAGGGTCATGCCGGAACGCTCCGCGCGCCGCTGCGCAGCCTGCGGCGGCCGGAAAACCAGAGCAGCGCCCAGGCCATCGCGAGGCCGGCGACGACCGGCAGGTAGATGAGCGGCCATGCCTCCGGCTCCCGCCGCACCACGTCGATCGCCGCGCTCTCGACGAATTTCACCGGGATCAGCAGGAACACCGCGAGCACGATCTGCCGCCCGGCGCCGAAGCGGCTGAAGCCGCCCGCGAGGAGCGGGGCGAAGCCGAGCAGTGCGGCGACGACACACAGGAGCGCCTGGGAGAAGCGCCCGTGTCCCTCCTGCAGGATGCGCCCCAGGCTCGCCTGGGTATCCTCCAGCACCTGCGCATCGGGAAAGATTGCGTCCCACGTGCCCAGCTCGCGCACGCTAAGCCGGCCGCGGTCGGGCGGCTCGATGAGTGCCCCGATATCGTAGGTAAAGTCGGCGAAGCTCGTCAGGAAAAGCCGGTTCGCGGGCAGCTCCAGCGCCTGTGCGCTCCCCTGCAGCATCACCAGCCTCGGCCCCTCGGGCGCGCGCACGAGATAGGCGCGTGCTGCCGTATAGGTCACCGGGTTCTCGGGGTCGCGCCGGTCCGAGAGGAAGATGTCGCGCAACTCCCCTTCCGGGCTGATGTCCCGGATGTAGAAGGTGATGCCGTCGGCCGGGTGCAGGAATGTGCCCTCTGTCAGCAGTCGCGCGCTGATGTTCTGCGCGATCTCGGCTTCGCTTTCCTTCTGCGCCGTGACGCTGGCCGGCAGCAGCAGATGCACGATGGCCGAAACGATGAGCGCGACGATGAGCCCGAAGAGCGCCACGGGCCGCGCCAGCCGCATCGGGCTCAGCCCGGTGGCCTGTGCGACCGTGAGTTCGCTTTCCCGGCTCAGCCGGTTGGTGACGTAGACGGCCGCCGCGAATGCCGCCAGCGGCAGGGCGAGGCGGATCACGTTGGGCAGGCTCAGGACGGTGAATTCGAGGAAGACCGCCGCAGACTGGCCGTCGGAGATCAGCTCGTCGAACAGGATCACCGCCCGGTTCACCCAGTAGACCAGCACCAGCACGAGCGAGAAGAACCCGAACAGGACCATGAGCTGCGACAGCAGATATCGGTCGAAACGGGTCAGGGGATGCTCTCCGTTGGCGGTCGGCAGGCGGTGCCTGCGCGAAGACTACAGCCTTGTGCGCCTGTGGAAAACTCCATTCTGGCCTTCGATCCGCCGGCGCGCTATGCCGTGCCGAAGCAACCCGGAGGATGCCGATGACCATGCCCCTGCCCATCCGTTTCGACGCTGTCGATCTCGATGCGATCGCGGCCCACGAGGGGCGCGTCGTCGTTTTCGCCGAGGAGGATGGCAAGCTCGATCCGGCGGGGCGCCGGGTGAACCGGCTCTGCAAGGGCGCGCTTGCGCGCTTCGTCGAGAGCGCCGAATTCGGCCGCTTGAAGGCCGGCGAATGCCGCAGCCTTGCCTGGCCCGTGGGCCTTGCCGCCGAGGCGATCGTGGTCATGAAACTGGCGCGGCGCGCACCCGAGGCACAGGCGCGCCGGGCGGGCGCTGCGCTGGCGCGCGCGAAGGGCAAGGCGCCGCTGCTGGTGCTCGCGGCGAGCCTCAAGTCGCCGGCCGCCTTGGCGCTGGGCCTCGCGCTGCGGGCCTACGAGTTCACCGAGTACAAGTCGAAGCCTTCCGGCGATGATGCAGCCAAGGCGGATGCGGCCGGCGCGCCCGGCGGCGTGACGATGATGGTCGCCAAGCCCGATGCCGTCGCCGCCGAGGCCGGCGCGCACGCGGCGATCGCCGAGGGCGTGTTCTTTACCCGCGACCTCGTGAACGAGCCGGCCAACGTTCTGACGACGGATGATTTTGCCGCCCGCCTCGCCGCGATGCAGGAACTCGGGCTCGATGTCGAGATCCTCGAAGAGCCCGAGCTCCGCGAGCTTGGCATGCGCACCCTTCTTGCCGTCGGGCAGGGCTCGGAGAGCCCCTCCAAGGTCGTGGTGATGCAGTGGCGCGGCGCCGGCGACGACAGCGCGCCCTTCGCGCTGGTGGGCAAGGGCGTCGTCTTCGATACCGGCGGCATCTCCATCAAGCCGGCCGGCGGCATGGAAGACATGACCATGGACATGGGCGGTGCCGGCGTGGTGGCCGGCGTGATGCGCACGCTTGCGCTGCGCAAGGCCCGGGCGAATGTCGTCGGTCTCGTGGGGCTGGTGGAAAACATGCCGTCGGGCAACGCCCAGCGCCCCGGCGACGTCGTGAAATCCATGAAGGGCGACACCGTCGAAGTGATCAACACCGATGCCGAGGGCCGGCTCGTTCTGGCCGACGTGATGTGGTATGCGCAGGAGCGCTTCAAGCCCACGGGCATGGTCGACCTGGCCACGCTCACCGGCGCCATCCTCGTGGCGCTTGGCAACGAGCGGGCCGGGCTCTTCTCCAACGACGACGCGCTTGCCGGGGCATTCCTCGCCGCCGCCGAGGCCGAGGAGGAAGGCGCGTGGCGGATGCCCCTCGGCCCGGCCTACGACAAGCTGCTCGAATCGAACATCGCCGACATGAAGAACGTCGGCGGCCGTTTCGCCGGCTCGATCACCGCCGCGCAGTTCCTGCAGCGTTTCGTGAAGGACGGCGTGCCCTGGGTCCATCTCGATATCGCCGGTGTGGCCGCCACCAAGGCCGATACCGATTTCGCCCCGAAGGGCGCGACGGGGTGGGGCGTGCGCGCGCTCAATCGCCTGATCGCCGACCGCTACGAGGGCTGAGGCGAGGGGTGCGGTGGGCGAGGTCTACTTCTACCACCTGACGCGCGCCCCGCTGGAGGCCACGCTGCCCGTGCTGCTGGCCAAGGCCCGCGCGGCGGGCTGGCGCGTGGCGGTGCGCGGCATCGACCCGGCGCGCATGGCATGGCTCGACGAGCGCCTCTGGCTGGGGCCGGAGGAGGGGTTCCTGCCCCATGGCCTCGCCGGAACGGGGTTCGATGCGGATCAGCCGATCCTGCTGACCACCTTTCCCGAAGTGCCAAACGGGGCGCAATGCCTGATGACGGTGGACGGCGCGGAGATCGGGGTCGAGGAGGCCCGAGGGTTCGCGCGGGTGTGCGTGCTATTCGACGGGCACGATGGCGATGCGCTTCAAACGGCCCGCGGCCAGTGGCGCAGCCTGACCGGAGCCGGGATACCCGCCGCCTACTGGAGCGAAGAAGACTCCGGCTGGACGCTGAAATCGCGCAACCCGGCGCCGTGACGCCCGCGGCCCGGTTGCCCGGGACGGCGTGAAGGGCCGGCCGGTTGCTCTGGCCGGGCAAACCGGTCAGTGCGTGCTGCAACACCCCGAACGCGCGCAGCGGCACTTGGCGAGCGGCAGTCGCTGGCGCTATCCTGAACCGGGGAGGTGCGACTCGTGAGCCAAGAGACGCTTTCCGGCGAGGCCGATCCGCCGCTTGGTGTGCCGGAACTGAAGCCGGTCACCCGGGCCATGCTCCGCCGTGCTCTGGCCGCCGGTTGGCGCGACTTCACGCGTGCCCCCCTCTTCGGAGTGTTCTTCGCGGCGGTCTATGTCGCCGGGGGCCTCGCCCTTTGGTGGATCACCGAAGTGACCGGGCAGAGCTATTGGCTGGTGTTCGCGGCCATCGGCTTTCCCCTCGTCGGCCCTTTCGCCGCGGTGGGGCTCTACGAGGTCAGCCGCCGGCTCGAGGCCGGAGCGCCCCTGCCGTGGGGCCCCGTGCTGGGCGTGGTGGCCCGGCAGCGCACGCGCCAGCTGCCGATGATCTCGGCCATCGTCATCATCCTGTTTCTCTTCTGGTTCTTCCTCGCCCACATGATCTTCGCGCTGTTCATGGGCCTTTCGGTGATGACGAACGTGTCCACATCGTTCGAGATCTACCTGACTCCGAACGGCCTTGCGATGCTGGCTTTCGGTACCGTAGTCGGCGCCGTGCTGGCCTTCGTGCTCTATGCCATCACGGTGATCTCGCTGCCGCTGCTGCTCGACCGGGAGGTGGATTTTGTCACCGCGATGATCACGAGCTTCGGGCTCGTCACCGCCAACCCGGGGCCGATGCTGGCCTGGGCGGTGCTCATCGCCGGGCTTACCTTCCTGGCCCTCGTGCCGGCCTTCCTGGGCCTTTTCCTGGTGCTGCCCGTGCTCGGCCATGCGAGCTGGCACCTCTACCGCGAGGTCACGGTTCGGGCCTGAGGCGCGGGCCCCGGCGCGCTTGCCCGGCGCCGCCGGCGACCCCCACGAAAAAGCGCCGGCGCGCGTGACGCGACCGGCGCTTTTTTTGTGGTGTTCGAGCGGGGCGCGGGCCTCGCGAGATGCGTCAGCCCT
>CAYXOX010000080.1:0-13033 GCA_964466745.1 uncultured Rhodobacterales bacterium | reverse complement strand
CGGGCAACCTGCTCGGCGAGGAGCAGTCGGGCCAGATGCGCGACGTGGGCTACGAGCTTTACCAGTCCATGCTGGAGGAGGCGATCGCCAGGATCCGCTCCGGCGAGATGGAGGGGCTGACCGACGACGACGGCCAGTGGGCGCCCACCATCAACCTCGGCGTTCCGGTGCTCATCCCGGAGGACTACGTGCCCGATCTCGACGTGCGCCTCGGCCTCTACCGCCGCCTCTCCTCGCTGACCACGAAGGTGGAGCTGGAGGGCTTCGCGGCCGAGCTGATCGACCGTTTCGGCCCGCTGCCGAGGGAGGTCAACACGCTGCTGCTCGTGGTGCGGATCAAGGCGATGTGCAAGCGCGCGGGCATCGCCAAGCTCGACGCCGGCCCGAAGGGCGCGACGATCCAGTTCCACAACGACAAGTTCGCCTCGCCGGAGGGGCTTGTGGAGTTCATCCAGGCGCAGCGGGGGCTCGCGAAGGTCAAGGACAACAAGATCGTGGTGCGCCGCGACTGGGCGAAGGAGGCCGACAAGATCCGTGGCGCCTTCGCCATTGCCCGGGATCTCGCCGAGAAGGTGGTGGGCCGCCGGAAACAGGCGCGCGAGGGCGCCGAGGGGCCGGGTGCCGGCTGAGGCCGGGGCGCCGCCTGCCTTCAGGGCATCTCGGGAAGCGCCACGATGGCGCCGTGATGGCCCACCACGTGGCGAGCCAGCCGGTGCCCGGCGGCGGCCGCCTCGGCGGGCGAGGCCCCGGTGAGGCGCGCGGCGAGGTAGGCGGCATTGAAACTGTCCCCCGCGGCGGTGGTGTCGGCCACGTGCTCGGCGGGGGCCATCGGCGGCAGATCCACCGTTTCTCCTCCCGCGTGCAGCTTCGGGCCGTCGGGGCCGTCCTTCAACGCCACCTCGGCCACGCCGGCTGCAGCCAGCCGCGTGAAGAGATCCTCGGGCGTCTCGCCGGGATAGAGCGCGGCCTCGTCGTCCCGCGAGGGCAGGCCGAGCGCGGTGGCGCGCCAGGCCCGCTCGAACGCGGCGCGGGCGGCATCGGCACCGGGCCAGAGCGCGGGCCGGTAGTTGCTGTCGAACACGGTGAGCGCGCCGCGGCGGCGCGCGGCGGCGCAGGCCTCGGCAAGGGCTTCGCGCGCCGGCTCGGGCAGGATCGCAAGGGTGATGCCCGAAAGGTAGATCACGTCGAAATCCCCGAGCGACTCGGTGGAGAGGCCCCCGGGGCCGAACATGTCGCGCGCGGCGGACTGGGCGCGCCAGTAGCGGAACCGCCTTTCGCCGCCGTCCTCCAGCTCGATGGCGTAGAGGCCCGGAAGTCGCCCCGGCAGGCGCGCGACATGGGCGGTGGAGATACCTTCGGCCTGCATGGCGCCGATCATCCGCTCGGAAAGCCCGTCGTCGCCCAGCGCCGTGACGTAGGAGATCTCCGCCGCGCCGGTGCCCGCGCCCATCAGGCGCGCGAGGTAGACGCAGGTGTTGTAGGTGTCGCCGGCGAAGCCCATCCGAACCCGGCCGTCGGCGGCGGCGAGATCGGACAGCTCGATCATGCATTCCCCGACGCAGGCGATGCGCAGCGGGCGCCCCGAGGGGGCGGGAAGGCGCAGGCCCCGGGGATCGGGGGCGCCGGAATGCGAAGCGGTCGAAGCGGTCATGGAACCTCCGGGCCAGCGTGTCGCGCCCGTTATCCCGGCCATGGCACCCAAGCTCAAGCGCGACCGTGCATCCGCCGGCCGTGGACCCGGAGTTCGCGATGGTATACACCGCGCCGGCACGATGCAGGCGAGACGATCGGGAGGCGGCATGGCGAGCACGATTTCAGAGCTTATCGAGGCGCAGGCCGGCGATGCGCCGGCGCTCGGCGCCCCGGATCGGGGCTGGCTCGACTACGCCGGCCTTCGCGCCCTCGCGGGCGATGTGCGCGGCTGGCTCCACGCCGCGGGAATCGGCCGGGGCGACAGGGTGGCCATCGTGCTCCCCAACGGGCCGGAGATGGCCGCCGCCTTCGTGACGGTGGCGCAAACCGCTGTAACCGCGCCCCTCAACCCTGCGTACAGGGAGGAGGAATTCGCCTTCTACCTGGAAGACCTGAAGGCCCGCGCGCTGATCGTCGAGGCGGGCTACGACGGCCCGGCGCTCGCCGCCGCGCGCCGCTTCGGCCTTGCCGTGCTGCGCCTTTCGGTGCCCGAGGGCGCGCCGGCAGGGCGGTTCGAGCTTGCGGAAGATGCACCGGCGGAAAACGCCGGGCGGGCGGACACCGCCGCCCCGGATGCCGGCGACGTGGCGCTGATCCTGCACACCTCCGGCACGACCTCGCGCCCGAAGATCGTGCCGCTGCTGCAGTCGAACGTGGCAGCTTCGGCTCTGAACATACGGGAATCGCTCGAGCTTTCTTCCCGGGATCGCTGCCTCAACGTGATGCCGCTGTTCCACATCCACGGGCTGGTGGCGGCTGTCTCGGCCTCGCTCGCCGCGGGCGGCTCGATCTGGTGCGCGCCGGGCTTCGACGCGCTGAGGTTCTTCGCCTGGATGCGCGAGGCGCAGCCCACTTGGTATACAGCGGTGCCGACGATGCACCAGGGGATCCTCGCCCGCGCGCCCCGCAACGCCGAGACGATCGCCGCGGTCCCGCTGCGCTTCCTGCGCTCCTCCTCGGCGTCGCTGCCCGCGCAGGTGATGACGGCGCTTGCCGAAACCTTCGGCGCCCCCGTGATCGAGGGCTACGGCATGACGGAAGCGGCCCACCAGATGGCCTCCAACCCGCTGCCGCCGCGGGCCCAGAAGCCCGGCTCGGTGGGGGTGGAGGCCGGCCCGCTGGTGCGAATCGCCCACGAGGCGGAAGACCGGCTCGTGGAGGGGATCGGCGAGGTGGTGATCTCGGGGCCCAACGTCACGCCGGGCTACGAGGGCAATCCGGAGGCCAACGCTAAGAGTTTCTTCGAGGCGGACGGGCACCGCTGGTTCCGCACCGGAGACCAGGGCGGCTTCGACGCGGAGGGCTACCTGCAGCTCACCGGCCGGCTCAAGGAGATCATCAACCGCGGCGGCGAGAAGGTCAGCCCGCTGGAGGTGGACGGCATCCTGATGGACCATCCGGCCGTGGCGCAATGCGTGACCTTCGCGCTCCCGCATCCGAAGCTGGGCGAGGAGGTGGCCGCCGCGGTGGTGCTGCGCGAGGGCGCGGAGGCCGACGAGCGGGGCATCCGGGAGTTCGCCCGCGCGCGGCTCGCCGAGTTCAAGGTGCCGCGCAAGGTGGTGATCCTGGACGAGATCCCGAAGGGCGCCACCGGCAAGCTGCAGCGCATCGGGCTGGCCGAGAAGCTGGGGCTCGCGCAGGGCGCCTGAGCGCCGCGTCGGGGGAGAAACGAGGAGAGAACGGCGGCATGAAGATCTGCGTGTTCGGGGCCGGGGCGATCGGCGGCTACATGGGCGCCAAGCTCGCCCAGGCCGGGGCGGAGGTGAGCCTCGTCGCCCGCGGCCCCCATCTGGCGGCGATGCAGGCGCGGGGGCTGACCCTGATCGAGGAGGGGGCGGCGCCCGTCACCGTGCCGGTGAGGGCGGCGGAGGATCCGGCCGAGCTCGGCCCGCAGGACTACGTCATCGTCACGCTCAAGGCGCATTCCGTCCCGGCGGTGGTGGGCCGGATGCAGCCGCTCATCGGGCCGCGAACCACCATCGTCAGCGGCGTGAACGGCGTGCCGTGGTGGTATTTCCACAAGCTCGGGGGCCCGCTCGAGGGCACGCGGCTCGAAAGCGTCGATCCCGGCGGCGTGCAGTGGGAGGGCTTCGGCCCCGACCGGGTGCTCGGCTGCGTCGTCTATCCGGCCGCCGAGGTCTCCGAGCCCGGGACGGTGCGCCACATCGAGGGCAACCGCTTTTCCCTCGGCGAGCCCGACGGTTCGAAATCCGAGCGGGCGACGGCGCTCTCCGCCGCGCTCTCGGCGGCGGGTCTGAAAGCGCCGGTGCGCCCCCGCCTGCGCGACGAGATCTGGGTCAAGCTCTGGGGCAACCTCTCGTTCAACCCGATCTCGGCGCTCACCCATGCCACGCTCGACGTGCTCTGCACCGACCCGGGCACCCGTGCCGTGGCCCGCGCCATGATGATCGAGGCGCAACAGGTGGCCGAGAAACTGGGCGTGAAGTTTCCCATCGACGTGGACCGCAGGATCGACGGCGGCGCGGCGGTGGGGGCCCATCGCACCTCCATGCTGCAGGATCTCGAGGCCGGCCGGCCGATGGAGATCGACGCGCTCGTCGGCTCGGTGGCCGAGCTGGGCCGGATCACCGATACCCCCACGCCCACGGTGGACGCGGTGCTCGCGCTGGTCCGCCTGCGGGCTCGCAGCGCCGGGCTCTACGGCTAGCTCCCCGTCGCGCGCCGCCCTTGCGGCGCGCTCCCATCCGCTGCGCCCGGCCGGGTGACGCGCCCCGGCGGAAGGCCCGTGCGCGCCCTCTTCATCTTGGCGAAAATCCTCGACGGCACACCGCCGGCCGCCCGCACCGGCGGTGCACCGGCATGCCCGGCCCCTCCCGGGGCTCAGGCGGCGGGGCTGCGCGCGCCGCGGCGTGCGAGCAGCCGCGTTAGCACGTTCTCGATCATCCGCTGCCCCGCGTCCTGGCCGAGCGACATGATGCTCTCGGGGTGGAACTGCACCGCCGCCACCGGCAGCTCGCCGTGCTCGAGGCCCATCACCACGCCGTCCTCGCTCGTTGCGGTCACCCGCAGCGCCGGGGGCAGGCTCTCGGGGCGGGCGTGGAGCGAATGGTACCGGCCCACGGTGATCCGCTCGGGAAGCCCCTCGAACACGCTTCCCGGCTCCGTCACCCGGATCCGCGAGGGCTTGCCGTGCACGGGCTCGCCGAGCTGGTCCAGCGTGCCGCCGAAATGCTCGGCGATGGCCTGCAGGCCGAGGCACACCCCGAAGAGCGCGGCGCCGCGCGAAAGGGCCGCGGCGATGGTGGCCTCGCAATCGAAATCCGCGGGGCGGCCGGGGCCGGGCGAGAGCATCACGAGATCAGGCGCGAAGCTCTCGAACGCCTCGGCCGGCACCGGGCTGCGCACCGTCTTCACCTCGGCGCCGGTCTGGCGCAGATAGTTCGCCAGCGTGTGCACGAAGCTGTCCTCGTGATCCACCAGCAGCACCTTGCGGCCCTCGGCGCAGCGGGGGCGCGGGCCGTCGCCGTCGCCCGTCCGCAGCGCGGCGCCGCCGCGGATCGCCGCCCGCATGGCCGAGGCCTTGAGCTCGGTTTCGGCCTCTTCCTCCGCGGGGTCGCTGTCGTAGAGCAGCGTTGCCCCCGCGCGCACCTCGGCGACCCCGTTCTTGATGCGGATGGTGCGCAGCGTGAGCCCGGTGTTCATGTCGCCGTTGAAGCCCACCGCGCCCACCGCGCCGCCGTACCACATGCGGGTGCTCTTCTCGTGGGCCTCGATGAAGCGCATGGCCCAGAGCTTCGGCGCGCCGGTGACCGTCACCGCCCAGGCGTGGGAGAGGAAGGCGTCGAAGGCATCCATCCCGTCGCGCAGCCGGCCCTCGATATGGTCCACCGTGTGGATGAGGCGCGAGTACATCTCGATCTGCCGCCGGCCGATCACGCGCACCGATCCCGGCTCGCACACGCGGCTCTTGTCGTTGCGATCCACGTCCGAGCACATGGTCAGCTCGGATTCGTCCTTGCGCGACTGCAGCAGCTTCAGGATCTGCTGGCTGTCCTCGATGGCGTCGGCCCCGCGCCTTATGGTTCCCGAGATCGGGCAGGTCTCGACCCGGCGCCCGGTGACGCGCACGAACATCTCGGGGCTCGCGCCCACGAGGTATTCCGCCGCGCCGAGGTTCATCAGGAACCCGAAGGGCGCGGGGTTGATCCGGCGCAGGCGGCGGAAGATGGCCGAGGGCGTGTCCTCGCAGGGCTCGTAGAACACCTGGCCGGGCACCACCTCGAAGAGATCGCCCCGCAGGAAACTCTCCTTCGCCTTGCGCACCAGCGCCGCGTATTCGCCCGGCACGTGATCGCCGCGGGGCAGATCCCGCCGGCCGGGCGTGAAGGGGGCCGGGGGCGTGCCCCGGTCCAGGCCCTCGGTCGTCGCATCCCCGAGGGCGAACTCGTAGCGGATCGTCGTTGCCGCCACGGCGTAATGATCGACCACGGTGATCTCGTCGGCCAGGAACAGCACGAGGTCGCGCTGGTCGTCCGGGCGCTCGAGGTGCAGCTCGATCGGCTCGAACTGGAAGACGAGATCGTAGCCGAAGGCGCCGTAGAGGCCGAGCTGCCCGTCCTCCTCGCTGCGGAAGAGATCCGTCACCGCGCGCAGGACGGAGAACACCGAGGGCGCCTTTGAGCGTTCGTCCTCGTCGTAGATGCGCTCGGGCGGGCGCACGGTGCAGGTGAAGCCGTCGGCGCCGTCCTCGAGCGCGGCGAGCACCGGCAGGGTGGCCACCACGGGGCGGATCATCCCGATCAGCGCCGTGCCCCGGCCGTTGAGCGCCGTGAAGCGCATCTCGCGCCCGCGTGCCTCGATCATCAGCGGCGGGTCGGCGAAGCCGAAATCCCAGCGGGTGTAGCGCCCCGGGTACTCGTAGTTGGAGGAGAAGAGCGCGCCCCGCGCGGTATCGAGCCGGTCGATCAGCGTGTCGAGCACGCTGTCGTAGGGAGCGGGCGTTTCGCGGCGCGTGATGGCGACGCCGCCTGAGGTGACGAAACGATGGTCGGTCATGGAAGGTTCACTCGAAGAGGAGGAGGGCGGCCCGCGCGGGCCGGTGCGGGAGGGGCTTCAGCGCGCGGGGCGGCGCCATCGCCCGGCGCACGGCGTCCGGGCCGTCAGGCGCTCCGGTCGGGGGCGGTGGGGGCGGCTCAGGGTCACCGGGCCTCTCCTCTTGGTGGCTGGGCGGAGCCTATCCCCAGTCGCGCGGCGGTGTAAAGCGGCCTGCCGGTGCGCCGCGGGGTGCGCCGTGGCGCCCGCCGGCGCGCCTTGCCGTGCCGGCCGGTGGCGGCGAGGGGGGCGTGGCCCGCCTCCGCCCCGCCCGGGCGCCCGGTTCATTCCGCGCGCTGTTCGGCCACCACGGCCTGCATCTCGGCCAGCGGCAGGTA
Organism: uncultured Rhodobacterales bacterium; assembly: GCA_964466745.1. Taxonomy (GTDB): domain Bacteria; phylum Pseudomonadota; class Alphaproteobacteria; order Rhodobacterales; family Rhodobacteraceae; genus CAYXOX01. The sequence goes on along the minus strand of CAYXOX010000080.1, from coordinate 5,951 downwards.
TCCGCGCACCATCTCCTCGCCCATCACGAAGGTCGGAGTGCCGGTGATCGCGAGGCGCTGCGCCAGCGCCCGGTTGGCATCGATGATATCGGTGATCTCGGGGCTCTCCATCTCGGCCAGCACCGCCTCGGCATCGAAGGCCAGCGCATCGGCCAGCCTTCCGAGTGCCTCGGGCGTGATGTCGCCCCGGTAGGTGATGAGCGCGTCGTGGGCGGCCTTGTAGGCGTCGTCTCCCTCCACGGCGCGGGCGGCCAGCGCGAAGCGCGAGGCCAGCACCGACTGCTCCCCCAGGATCGGGAATTCCTTGACGATGAAGCGGATGTCGCCGTCGCTCGCGATCAGTTCTTCCACCTCGGGGTGCGCCCGGCGGCAGAAGCTGCAGCGGTAATCGACGAACTCCACGATGGTGACGTCGCCCTCGGGGTTGCCGCCGACCCATGCCGTCGGGTTCTCGAAGAGCGCCTCGGCGTTGTCGGCGAGCATCGCCGCATCGGCCGCCACCCGGGCCTCGGCCTCGCGCTGTTCGAGCACGCCGATGACCTCCACCAGCACTTCGGGGTTCTCCAGGAGGTAGCTGCGCACGGCGGCGCCGAAGGCGGCGCTTTCGGCGGCGGTCATGTCGGAAAGATCGAGCGCCGCGGCAGGGGCGGCCATCGACGCGCCTGCGGAGAGGGCCGCGGCCAGGACGGACGCGCGGGCTCCGCGGCGGGCAGGGCGGTGCGTGGGGGTCATCGGCGGGCACTCCTTTCCAAGAGGTCATGGGCTCTCACCACATCGCGGGCCCGCTGCCAAGGGGCGGAGCCTTCCGGCAGCAGCCCCGATGCGCGCTCGGCGTGGACCCGCGCATCGCCGAGCCGGCCCGAAAGCGCATAGCGTTCGGCGGTGGCGAGCGAGGCGAGGCCGGGCTGGCCCTGGCGTGCGTAGGCCACGGCAAGGGTACGCAGCACGCCGGGTTCGCGGGCGTCGCGGGCCCGGGCGCGTTCGAGAACATCCACGGCGCGCCGCGTCGCCTCGGGCGTGTCGAGCGCCACCAGCGCGCGCCCGAGCCCGGCGAGGATCAGCGGCTCTCCCGGCGCGAGTTCCGCCGCGCGGCCGTAGGCGCGCACGGCGCCGGCCACGTCCCGGCTCTCGAGCAGGATCTGGCCGTTCAGCTCGTGCACGAAGGGATCGTTCGGCCGCGCCGCGAGCAGCCGCTCCATCGCCGCCCGGGCGCGGGCGGTATCGGGCTGGCGGTGGTAGGCGACGGCCTGCCGCATGAGGCCGATGGTGCTCCCGTCTCCGGAGGCGCGCCGCAGGGTCCAGGCGGGCGCGCGGGTGAAGGCCGAGAGCTTGCCATGGGCGCGGGCGAACCAGTAATCCGCCGCCTGCGGATCGGCCAGGGTCACCGGGTTCGCCGCGATCAGCCCCTCGAGGGCGCGCAGCCGGTCGCGCGAGAGCGGGTGCGAGCGGGCGTAAGGGTCCTGCCGCTCGGCGGAGAGCGCCTCCTGGCCGCGGAAGAACTCCAGCACTTCCACCGCGCCGCGCGGGTCCACCCCGGCGCGCAGCATGTAGCGGAAGCCCGATTGATCGGCGGCGGCTTCCTCTACCCGCGTGTGGGCGAGAAAGCCGCGAAAGGCGCTGCCCGCGCTGCCCATGGCGATGCCGCCCGCCGCTTCCGCGTTGCCGGCGGCGGCGGCCGCCGTGGCCAGCAGCATGCCGAAGGCGGCGGCGGTGCGCGCGCTGCGCAGGTTGGCGGCACGGCGCGCGATGTGGCCGTTGGCGATATGGGCGGCCTCGTGGGCGATCACTGCCTGAAGCTGCGCGGCGCGCTCGGTGCGCAGCATCAGCCCGGTGTGGATGAAGATGTGCGCGCCATCCATCACGAAGGCATTGGGCCGGCTGTCCTCGATCAGCAGCACCCGCACCTCGCGCGGGTTGAGGCCCGCCGCCACGAGCAGGGGGCGGGCCAGCTCCCCGAGCGCGTGCTCGATCTCCGCGTCGCGGATGAGCGTGAGGGCGCGGGCCGGCTGCGCTGCCGAAAAGGCGAGCAGCGCCGCGAGGGCGAGAAGCGCGGCAAGGCGTTTCATCGGGGCTCCATTGACGGCGCGCGCAGCGGCTGGTTGACAGATGCCGCGAGGATAGGAGCCGGGGAATGAAGAACTCAAGCCGCGGCGATGTCGATCCCTTCATCGTGATGGACGTGGTGGAGGCGGCACGGGCCGCCGAGGCCCGGGGGCGCGACATCGTGCACATGGAAATCGGCCAGCCCGGCACCCCGGCGCCCGCCGCCGCGCGCGCTGCGCTGGCGCGGGCGATGGAGGCGGGCCCGCTGGGCTACACCGTGGCCCTCGGCCTGCCCGAGCTGCGCGCGCGCATCGCCCGGCTCTACGGCGAATGGTACGGGCTGGATCTCGATCCGGGCCGGGTCGTGGTGACGGCGGGCTCCTCGGCGGGCTTCCTGCTGGCGTTCACCGCCTTCTTCGATGCCGGCCAGCGCGTGGGAATCGGCGCGCCCGGCTATCCCTCCTACCGGCAGATCCTGCGGGCGCTCTCGCTGGAGCCGGTGGTGATCGAGACCGCCGCCGCCAACCGCTACCAGCCGGTGCGGGAGGAGATCGAGGGCCGCGCGCTCGACGGGCTGCTGGTGGCCTCGCCTGGCAACCCCTCGGGCACGATGCTGGGCCGGGAGGCGCTCGGCGCCCTCATGGGCTGGGCCGGGGAGACCGGCGCGGTGTTCATCTCCGACGAGATCTACCATGGGATCGAGTACGAGGCGAAGGCGGTGAGCGCGCTGGAGCTTTCCGACGAGGTCTGCGTGATCAACTCGTTTTCAAAGTATTTCTCGATGACGGGCTGGCGCGTTGGCTGGATGGTGGTGCCGGCGGCCGAGGTCCGGCGGATCGAGCGGCTGGCCCAGAACCTCTTCATCTGCCCTCCCCATGCGAGCCAGGTGGCCGCGCTCGCCGCGCTCGACGCGGGCGAGGAGCTGCAGGCCAACCTCGCCGGATACGCGCAGGCCCGGCGGCTCATGCTCGAGGGGCTCCCGCGCGCCGGTTTCACGCGCATCGCGCCGCCCGACGGCGCCTTCTACGTCTATGCCGATGTCTCGGCGCTGACGGACGACAGCCGGGCGCTTGCCGCCGAGATCCTTGAGGCGGCGGGCGTGGCGGTGACCCCGGGGCTCGATTTCGACGCCGCGCGGGGCGGGCGGTTCCTGCGCTTTTCCTACGCCGCCGGGCCCGATGCGGTGCGCGAAGGGCTCGCGCGGCTGGAAGCCTTCATGGCGGCCCGCCGGCGCTGAGGGGCGCGCCGCCCGGCAAGGCGGGCCCGAAGGCCCCCGGCGGCACGCGCCTTGGGCGTTGGCCGCGCGCACCGTGCGGGCTATACTCGCGCAAAAGACAAACGCGGGCAGGATCGAGGCACTCCATGGCAAAGGCGGCATTCGCTGCGCTTTTCGCGCTCCTGCTGGCCTGCGCGCTGCCGACCGGGGTGGCGGCGCAGGAGTTCGGGGCGCTGGCGCGGCTCGATCCGGCGGGCAGCGCCGTCGAGGACCGCAGGGGCGGGGGCGTCGAGCTGCGCCTCGCGATGAGCCAGCCGGTGCCCTACCGGGCCTTCACCCTCGACGGGCCGCCGCGCCTCGTGCTCGACTTCCGCGAACTCGATTTCGGCGGCACGCGCCCGGAGGCGCTGCTCAACGCCGATGGGGCGACCGAGCTGCGCTATGGCCCCTTCCGGCCCGGCTGGTCGCGGATGGTGGCTTTCCTCGCCGCGCCCATGGCCATCGAGACGGCCGGGCTCGCCGCCGATCCGGTAACGGGCGCCGGCCGGCTCGAGGTGCGCCTCGTGCCGGTGGATGCCGCGCGCTTTGCCGCGGCCTCGGGCGCGCCGCCGGGCGATCCGCTCTGGGGCCGCGGGCCCGTGCTGCCCCCGCCCGCGCCGCGCGGCGACGGCCCGCTGGTGGTGGTGCTGGACCCGGGCCACGGCGGCATCGATCCGGGCGCGGAGCGGGACGGGCTGCGCGAGAGCGCGCTGATGCTGACCTTCGCGCGCGAACTGCGCGAGGCGCTGCTGCGGGTGGGCGGCTTCGAGGTGCACATGACCCGGCAGGCCGATGTCTTCGTGCCGCTGGAGGCGCGGGTGCGGCTGGCGCACGAGGCGGGTGCCGATGTCTTCCTGTCGCTGCACGCGGATGCGCTGCCCGGCGGCGGCGCCCATGGCGCCACCGTCTACACGCTGTCGGAGGAGGCCTCCGACGAGGCCTCGGCCCGGCTGGCCCAGAGCCACAACCGGGCCGATCTCATTGCCGGGCTCGATCTGAGCGCCACCGAAGATGCGATCGCCTCCGTGCTCATGGATCTCGCGCGCCACGAAACCGCGCCCCGCGCCGAGCGCCTCGCCGAGGCACTGGCGGCGGGCATCGGCCGCGCCGGCGCCGCGCTCAACTCCCGCCCGCTCCGGCACGCCGATTTCGCCGTGCTGCGCTCGGCCGATATCCCCTCGGTGCTGGTGGAAGTCGGCTTCCTGTCGAGCGCGCGGGACCGGGCGCGCCTGCGCGACCCCGACGAGCGGGCCCGCATCGCCGCCGGCATCGCCGCCGCGCTGATCGCCTGGAGCGCCGACGACGCCGCGCGCGCCGCGCTCCTGCGCAAATGACCGCGCGTATGGTCGCGGAGCGCTTCCTGCCAGGCGCCGGGACGGCTATATCGGGCTCAGCAGTCAGGAGGCTCTTCGCGTGCTGAGGTTCATCTTATCCTTCCTGGGGGCGATCTTCACGGTCGTCACCATGGGGCTCATGATGGCGGGCCTGACCGTGGGGGCCATCTTCTACATGTACGGCCGCGATCTGCCGAGCCACGAGGTGCTGGCCCAGTACACGCCCAAGACGATCAGCCGGATCTACTCCTCCGAGGGCCGGATCATCGACGAGTTCGCCATCGAGCGGCGGCTCTTCGCACCGGCAGAGGAGATCCCCGATCTGGTCAAGCACGCCTTCATCTCGGCGGAGGACAAGAACTTCTACACCCATGCAGGCTACGACAGCCGCGGGATCGCCGCGGCAGTGGTGGAAGCCGTCCGCACCCGCGGCGAGACGGTGCGCGGCGCCTCGACGATCACCCAGCAGGTCATGAAGAACTTCCTGCTCGACGGGTCGCGCTCGGTGGAGCGCAAGATCAAGGAGATCATCCTCGCAACCCGCATCGAGGAGACGCTGGAGAAGGAGGATATTCTCGAGCTCTACCTCAACGAGATCTTCCTCGGGCAGAACTCCTACGGTGTCGCCGCCGCCGCGCAGACCTACTTCAACAAGCCGCTCGCGGATCTCAGCCCCCAGGAGGCCGCCTATCTCGCGGCGCTGCCGCAGGCGCCCTCGTTCCTGCACCCGGTGCGCAACACCGAGCGCGCGGTTGCGCGGCGCAACTTCGTGCTGCGCGAGATGTACGAGAACGGCTACCTGACCCGCGCCGAGATGGAAGACGCGCGCAGCGCGCCGCTTCTGACGGTGCAGGGCGGCCATATCGAGCCCTTCCGCCTGCAGCTGCCGCCGCGCGACTACTTCACCGACGAGATCCGCCGGCAGCTGAGCGAGGATTTCGGGGAGGAGGAATTCTTCTCGGGCGGCTACTCGGTGCGGGCAACCGTCGATCCCGAGATGCAGACGGTGGCAGCGCGGAGCCTGCAGGCCGCGCTCGAGGATTTCGACCGCGCCCAGGGCGTGTGGCGGGGCACTGGCCTGAGCCTTCCGGCCGAGACGCTCGCGAGCGAGGAGGCCTGGCGCAGCGCGCTGCGCGAGGCCGAGGTGGCGCGCGACATCGACGGCTGGTACCCGGCGGTGGTGCTTTCGGTGGGCGACAGTGCCGCGCGCATCGGCATCGAGGACGTGCCCGAGGATGCCGACGGGCACTTCATCCCGGCGGCAGACGTGCAATGGGCCCGGCCGCAGCGCGAGGACGGCTCGCTCGGTTGGTACCAGA
>CAYXOX010000079.1:0-13038 GCA_964466745.1 uncultured Rhodobacterales bacterium | reverse complement strand
CATGCGGTCGCCGGTGGCCTCGCCGGTGAATCCGTCGCCCTGGAAGACGAGGCGGCCGCCGTCGACGCGTCCCTCGGCCCGTCCGTAGACGGGGCACCGGTGGTCGAAGACCTCGCGGAACACCAGGGCGTACCGCCCCCCGCCGCGGGGAATGACCTGGGCCACGAGCGGCTGCGGCCGGCGGTTGCCGTCCTTCGTGAACCGGCCCTGCCAGTCGCCGAGGAAGGGATCGGCGGGCGCGCCGGCGTCCTCCACCTTCGGCCGGGCGCGCGGGGCGACCGGACACGCGGCTTCTACAGGTGGTGGGCGCCGAGTCAAGCCGTGGCGGGGCAGGTTCAGGCCGCCGAGAGCAGGATCGCCGCTTCCGAGCGGGCAAGACATCGCCGCGCCGGCGGAGCTTCCTGCTGCATTTCGCTCAATGCCGAAGGTGCCGCCGCGGAGAGGCGGGCACGGTCCTCCTCGGTGCACATCGCGATGCCCGCGTCGGCGGCCCGGTAGCTGCCGCAGGGCAGGCCGTTGGCCAGGAGAAGAACATGCGCGGCGGCCAGCAGCACGAAATAGTCCACCTCCCGGCTGCGCGAATCCCGCGTGATGCCTGCAACGCCGACGAGGTCTTCCGCGCGAACGAGAACCTCGCCGGAGCCGAAGAGCCGCTCCGCCGGCGGCCCCATGAGCAGGAGCCGCTGCGCCGGGCCGACGCAAAGCTCGCCCTCCGGCCAGCCGAGGCCCAGCGCGCCCGGGGCGACGCGCACCGGCCGAAGCTCGGGATGAGCGAAGAGCCGCGCGCCCGAAAGCCGCTGCCGGCCCACCCATTCCAGCCGCGCCTCGCCGTGTGGATGCAGCGCCAGCAGGGAGCCTTCGGCCAGCGCCTCGACGGGAACATGGCCTTGTGGCGTGCGGATCATGGAGCCAGCGGCGAAGCCCGCCACCGAGGCGTGAGCGGCGCGCGCCGCGGGGACCCGGGCGCAGGCGCCCGCGTGGCCGCCCACCACCCAGAGCTCCGTCTCGCGCGGTGGCAGCGTGTCCTCGAAGGCGAGCAGCGCGGGGCGCCCGGGCGGCTCCACCAGCGTTGCCGCGAAACTCCGGCGGCCGTCGGTCAGCGTCAGGCCCGGACCCGCTGCCACTTCGGCGCCCACCGAGGCGCCAAGCGCCGATTGCGGCGGCGGCACCGCCTCGGAGGCGGCGCGCAGCCCGGCCAGCCTCAGCGCCTTGCGCCGGGCGCGAAGGCGCAGATCTCCTTCGCCGATCGGATCGCGCAGAACCAGCATTCCCGGCGCCGCGTCGAGCTGCCACGCCGAGCCGAACCAGCGCCAGCTCACCCCGGCCGCCAGCGCATCGCGCGGCGGATCGCGCTCGCCGTCGATCTCCGTCTCCGCCCACGGCACCACGAAGGTGCCGTGAAGGCCCGTGCCCAAACCCTGCAACTGCTCGAACTTCTCGATCGTTTTTTCTTTTGTGCCTCGCAACCTAGCAGGTTTCCGAATCGCTTGCACGCACCGATTCGCCCGCTTTCAGAACTCGAAGTCGAGCCGGAGCGACCCCACGGTCTGGCCTTCGGGCTGCGCCTCGAATTCCTCCGAGAGCCAGGTGAGCCCGTAGAACACCGAGCCTCCGCCGACGCCCTGCCAGTGCAACCCGGCGCGGACCCGCTGCCGGCTGCCTGTCAGCTCGTAGCCCTCGTCGGACGGCAGGTAGACGGAGCGCGCCACCTGCGCGAGATCGCCGCCGAGCACGAAGGAGAAGCCCTCGTCCCAGGCCTGGGTTCCGCGGTAGAGATGCCCGGTCGGCACGTCGCGGATCAGCAGATCGGTCTGAGCGACCGACCCCAGGATCATGTCGCCCCCGATGCGCACGAAGGTTTCCGCGCCCGCCTGCCCCTCCAGGAAGGGCCGCACGGTGAGCGTGGGCGAGAAGCGCAGCGGGCGGCCCATTTCGAGAAGGACCGTGGGATGCACGCCGTTCTCGATCTGGTCGTCGAGCGCCTCGGGATCGGGCATGCCCAGCAGTTCGTGGGCCGTGCGCTGAAACCGGCCCACCCCTGTCTGCGGACCCGTGAAGGTGAGTTCCCCGCCGAGGCTCACCTCGGTCCGGTCCATCAGGTAGTGGCTGTGAAGCCCGAGCGAAACCGCGCCGGCATAGCGCCTGTCTCCCGGCTCGGGCGAGGCGATATCGGCGGGGGAGAGGATCTCGGCGCGCAGCCGGAACTCGAGAAGCTCGCCCATCTCCGCAGGGCGCTCGCCATCCCAGCCGAAGCCCTGCACGCGGCTTATGGCGTAGCCGCCGGAGCGCCACCTGTCGTGCCCGTCGCCGAAGAAATCGTTCGAGAAGAGCCTGCCGTAGCCCAGCAGCTCCCGGCCCTCGGCAAGCGCCGCAGGAGGAAAAAGGAGAATGCAGCTCAGCGCTGCAAACGCGGCGTTCCGCATGGGTATCCCCGATCTCCCCCCCGGGAGGCCCCCCTGACCTGCCACGAGCGGCGTCGGCAGACTAGTGCAGGGGGGCAACAGGTGCGCCGCGAGGCCACGAACCCGCGCCGCAGCGCGTGCCGCGCAGGCGGGATCGCGCGGGAAGCCTCCCGCCCACGGCGATGCACGACAGTCGGCCGCGCCGTTCCCGGCGAGGCCCCGGGTCGAGCCCGGGGCGGGTCAGCCTCCTGCGGTGCACGACCTTCGGCGGCACCGACGGTCTAGCTGCACTTGGAGAAGCCGCAGCTCGCGCAGGTCATGCAGCCTTCGATCATGCGCATGTCGCGCGAGCCGCAGGCGCTGCAGGACGGGCCGCGCCGCGCCCCGGGAGCCCCCCCGCCCCCGAGCTCGGCGCGGGGATCGGATTTCAGCCCCAGCCCCTCGGCCTCGATGAAGCCGATGGCCACGAGGTGCCGCTCGATCACGCCGCCGATGGCCGCGAGTATCGAGGGAACGTACTTCCCGTTCATCCAGGCCCCGCCGCGCGGGTCGAAGACGGCCTTCAGTTCCTCGACCACGAAGGAGACGTCGCCGCCGCGCCGGAACACCGCCGAGATCATCCGCGTGAGCGCCACCGTCCAGGCGTAGTGCTCCATGTTCTTGGAGTTGATGAAGATCTCGAAGGGCCGCCGGTGGCCGGCGACGATGATATCGTTGAGGGTGATGTAGAGCGCGTGCTCGCTGTCGGGCCAGTTGAGCTTGTAGGTCTGCCCCTCCAGCGCCTGCGGCCGGTCGAGCGGTTCGGACAGGTAGACGACCTCGGCATCCGTGCCCGACTGCGCGGCGGGCGACGCCGGCCCGCGGGGGGGCGCTGCCCCCATCGCCTGCGGCGATTCCCCCGGAGTGTTTTCGCCAAGATGAGAGGGGGCGGGTGAGAGCGGGGAGGCGGGCGCTTCATCTTCTCCAGGTGTTTCACCAAAGAGTAGCCAGCCGGGATCGACCCCCAGAGCTGATGCCAGGGCCCGTGCAGCGTCACGCCCCAAGTCTCGTTTGCCGGATTGAGCCATACTAATCGTAGTTCTAGCGACGCCGCTTTTCTCAGCGAGTTGAACTTGCGTCGCGATCCCGGCTGTAGCCATTGCCCAATCGATCCTCGCGCCAAGTGTCGAGAGGGTCGGCAGCGTTTCCGCCGTAGGCTCAGGTTCCGCCCCCACACTCAGCACGCTCCCCGTCACCTCGTTCGGCCGGTACGTCGTGCAGCCCTTGCAGCCGGTATCCCAGGCCTGCATGTAGACGTCCTTGAACGCCTCGAAGCCGATGCCCGCCGGCACGTTGATCGTCTTGGAGATGCTCGAATCCACCCAGCGCTGCGCCGCCGCCTGCATCCTCACATGGTCTTCGGGCGGGAGTTCCTGCGCCGTCACGAAGTGCCCCGGCAGCGGCGCGTCGCCGTGCCGGTCGCGCCAGAGCTGCACGGCGTAGTCCACCACCTCCTCTTCCGTCCGGCTGCCGTCCTTCTGGAGCACCTTGCGGGTGTAGGCATGGGCGAAGACCGGCTCGATCCCGGAGGACACGTTGCCGGCGTAGAGGCTGATCGTCCCGGTGGGCGCGATGGAGGTGAGGAGCGCGTTGCGGATGCCGTGCTCGGCCACCGCCGCGCGCACGTCCTCGTCCATCGCGCGCATGGTGCCGGAGGCGAGGAAGGGCGCGGCCTCGAACAGCGGGAACGGCCCCTTCTCGCGGGCGAGGTCCACCGAGGCGAGATACGCCGCGCGGGCCACGAGCCGCATCCAGGCCCCGGTTTGCGCTGCGGCCTCCTGCGAGCCATAGCGCAGGCCCACCATCATCAGCGCGTCGGCGAGCCCGGTGACGCCGAGGCCGATGCGGCGCTTGGCGCGCGCCTCGGCGGCCTGCTCGGGGAGCGGAAAGCGCGAGGCGTCCACCACGTTGTCCATCATCCGCACCGCCGTCCCCGTGATCTCGGCGAGTTCCGCCTCGTCGAGAGCGGCCCCCGGCTCGAAGGGGTCACGCACGAGGCGTGCGAGGTTCACCGATCCGAGAAGGCACGCGCCATAGGGCGGGAGCGGCTGCTCGCCGCAGGGGTTGGTGGCCGCGATCGTCTCGGCATAGGCGAGATTGTTCATCTCGTTGATGCGATCGATGAAGATCACCCCGGGTTCGGCATAGTCGTAGGTGGCGCGCATGATCCGGTTCCAGAGGTCGCGCGCCTCGACGGTGTGGTAGACCTTGCCGTCGAACGCCAGCTCCCAGGAGCCGCCGGCCTTCACCGCCGCCATGAACGCGTCGGTGACCAGCACGCTGACGTTGAACATCCGCAGCCGCGCCGGATCGGACTTCGCGGCGATGAACTCCTCGATGTCGGGATGATCGCAGCGCATGGTGGCCATCATCGCCCCGCGACGCGAGCCGGCGGACATGATGGTGCGGCACATGGCATCCCATACATCCATGAAGCTGAGCGGGCCGGACGCATCGGCCGCCACGCCTTTCACGTCCGCGCCCCGTGGCCGGATGGTGGAGAAATCGTAGCCGATCCCGCCGCCCTGCTGCATCGTCAGCGCCGCCTCGCGCAGGTGATCGAAGATGCCGCCCATGGAGTCGGGGATCGTGCCCATCACGAAGCAGTTGAAGAGCGTGACCGAACGGTCGGTGCCGGCGCCGGCCGTGATCCGCCCCGCGGGCAGGTAGCGGAAATCCTCCAGCGCGGCGTAGAAGCGCTTTTCCCATTTCTCCGGATCGGCCTCGACCGCCGCCAGCGCGCGCGCGATGCGGCGCCAGGTGTCTTCCACCGAACGGTCCACGGGCGTGCCGTCCGCCTCTTTCAGGCGGTACTTCATGTCCCAGATCTGCTCGGCGATCGGGGCGGAAAAGCGTGTCATGGGGCGCGTGTTCCGAAGGGCTGGAAGGCTTCCAGACGTAGTCTGCCCGGCCGGTCGGGTCAACGCTGGTGGCACCCGCCGACTTGCGCCGGGCCCCGGGGCAGCGGCTTGCGCCCCGGCTTCACCGTGCTAGATCTGACACGACAGCTGGTGGGGGTGTCATGGCAGGCCGCATACATCTGGTGAAGATCTGCGTGGGAGCCGAGCGGCTGGAAGACCTGACCGCATGGCAGGCGAGCGCCCGGGCCAAGGGCCCCGATGGCCTGCCCCGGCACGTCACGCGCATGTGGCCCAAGCGCTCCGCGGAGCTGCTGGACGGCGGCTCGATCTACTGGGTGTTCAAGGGGCTCGTGCTCTGCCGCCAGCGGATCCTGCGTCTGGACGAGGTCACGGGCAGCGACGGCGTCCTGCGCTGCGGCCTCGTGCTCGATCCGGAGGTGGTGCGCACGACGCCCGCGCCGCGCCGCCCGTTCCAGGGCTGGCGCTACCTCGCGACGGAGGACGCGCCGGCGGACCTGCGCATGGCGGCGGCGGGCGAGGAGGCCTTGCCGCCCAAGCTGAGCGCGGCGCTGGCCGATATCGGCGTGCTGTGATCCCCCGAGCGTGATGGCGTTCTCGCCCGACAACCCGGTCTTCGTCGCCTACGCCATCGCCGTGGCACTCTGCGCGCTGAAGCTGATGGCGCAGGGCTGGGTCACGGTCATGGTGATGATGCGCAAGCGGCGCGGCCTCGCCAGCCCGGAGGATCTGCGCGCCGGCCCCCTCAACGCCAACCCCTCGCCGGATCAGCTCGCCCCCGATCCCGACGTGGAACGCTCCCGCCGGATGCACCGGAACGATCTCGAGAACATTCCCGGCTTCGTCTTCGCGGGTTTCGTCTTCGTTGCGGTCGCGCCGCCCTATGCGCTCGCCGTCGCCTGTTTCGCCGGCTTCGTGCTGGCCCGCGCGCTGCACGGCTGGGCCTATGCCACGGCGCGGAGCCACGAGATGCGCGCCACCTTCTACAGCATCGGCTCGCTCATCGTGATCTTCATGGCGATCTGGAGCCTCGTAGCACTCGTCTTCTGAGGGCCGCTCAGGTCAGCCCGAGCCGGCGGGACATCGCCCGCATCTCGGCGCGCTCGGCCTCGCCCCACTCGGCGCGGACCGCGCGCAGCAGCGTCGCCTGGCTGCGGTGGATCAGGCCGTCGCGCAGGATGCGCAGGTGGTTCGCCCGCAGCGTCTCGCCGGTGGAGGTGATGTCGGCCACGGCCTCGGCCGTCTCGTTCTTGACGGTGCCCTCGGTCGCCCCCTGGCTGTCGACGAGCTGGTAATCGGCGACGCCGTTCTCGCGCAGGAACTCGCGCACGAGCCGGTGATACTTGGTGGCGATACGCAGCCGATACCCGTGCCGCCGGCGGAAATCCGCGGCCACCGCGTCGAGATCGTGGAGCGTCTCCACATCCACCCAGAAGGCCGGCACCGCGATCACGAGGTCGGCGCCGCCGAAGCCAAGACCGGCAAGCTCCTGCACGCGATCGGGCCAGCCGGCGATGCGTTCCCGCACGAGATCGGTGCCGGTCACCCCGAGATGGATGCGCCCGGCCGCGAGCTCCGCCGGGATCTCCCCGGCGGAAAGCAGCACGGGCTCGAGGCCGGGCAGCCCCTCGGCCTCGGCGGCGTATTCGCGGTCCGAGCCGGTCCGGCGGAAACGGACACCGCGGGCAGCGAACCACTCGAAGGTCTTCTCCATGAGCCGCCCCTTGGACGGCAGGCCGAGCTTGAGCGTCATCGCCCGCCCCCCAGAACAAGCGCCACCTCCGGGCGGATCGCGCCGCCCACGGCCGGCAGGGCGCGCCCGCGCCCGAGCACGCGGGTCAGCGCGTCATAGCGCCCCCCTGCCGCCACCGGGGGCAGGTCGGGGCGGGTGGGCGCGTGCAACCCGAAGACGAACCCGTCGTAGTACTCCAGCGCGGTGCGCCCGTAGCTGGCCTCGAAATCGAGCGTCTCGGGGTCGAAGCCGCGGGCGCCCAGCGCCTCGAGCCGCCGCTCCAGCCGATCGAGCGCCGGGGTGAGGGCGCGCAGGTCCACCGCGATGTCGCGCAGGGCGGCCAGCGCGTTGGGTGCCGTCTCCCGCACCCCGAGCAGGGCATCCATAAGCGCGACCTCCGAGGCTGCAAGCGGGGGCGCGGCGGCATCGTCGCGCAGCGCGGCCACCCGCTCGCGCACCTCCGCCGGCCCGCGCACGCCGATCCAGGGCGGGGTGCCGTCCAGCGGATCGTGGGCGTCGAGAACGCGCGCCCGCTGGGCCGATGGCACCGGCGGGCGGGCGAACCTGTCCACCAGCGCGCGGAACCGGCGCGGCCGCCACAGGTGGCGCAGAAGCGCCGCCTTGCGGGCCGGTGTCGTGGCCAGGCCCTCCACCGCCGAGCGGAGCACACCGATATCGCCCGTGGCCGCGCGCAGCCCGAGAGGCGCGAGCGGCTCCGCGATCCGCGCGAAAACCTCGGCATCCTCGGCCTCGGGGGTTTCCCCCGCGAAGCTCTCGTAACCCACCTGCAGGTATTCGGACGGGCGGTCGCGCTCGACCTCCTGCCGGCGGAAGACCTCGCCGGCATAGGTGTAGCGCGCGCTGCCGCCCCCGCGCGCGACGTGCATGAGCACCAGCGGCACGGTGAAATCGGGCCGCAGCATCTGCTCGCCCCGGAGCGGATCGGAGGTGACGTAGGCGCGCGCCCGGATATCCTCCCCGTAGAGATCGAGCAGGGTCTCCGCAGGCTGCAGGATGTCTGTCTCCACCCGCTCGGCGCCGGCGGCTTCGAAATGCGCGATCAGCCGGGCGGCTTCGGCGCGCGCCGCGGCCGTCACGCTCATGGCGCCAGCATCTCGCGCACGGCCGCAACGAGACCCTCTCGCGGCACCTCCACCTGGGTCGGCCGGGCCTTCCACTCCTCGACGGTCGCGGTTTCGGCGATCTCGGCGCCGCGGATCAGATCCTTGACCTGCACCACGCCGCGGGCCTGTTCCTGCGTGCCCTGGATCACGGCCACGGGCGATGCGCGGCGGTCGGCGTACTTGAGCTGGTTGCCGAAGTTCTTCGGGTTTCCGAGGTAGACCTCGGCCCGGATACCCGCGGCCCTGAGCTCGGCCGCCATTGCCTGGTACTCGGCCATGCGCTCGCGATCCATCACGGTCACGACGACGGGGCCCCGGGCGGTGCCCTCCCCGATGCGGCCCTTCGCGCGCAGGGCGGCCAGAAGCCTGTCCACCCCGATGGAGATGCCGGTCGCGGGCACCGCCTGGCCGGTGAAGCGCTTGACGAGATCGTCGTAGCGCCCGCCCCCGGCGACGGACCCGAATTGCCGCGGCCGGCCCTTCTCGTCCTCGATCTCGAAGGTCAGCTCCGCCTCGAACACGGGGCCGGTGTAGTAGCCGAGGCCGCGGACCACCGAGGGGTCGATGACGATGCGGTCGGGGCCGAAGCCCTGGGCGGAGAGAAGGCTGGCGATCTCGCGGAGCTCGGCGATTCCCGCTTTGCCAACGGAGGAGTCCGCCACAACATCATCAAGGTATGCGATGACCGTCATGTTCGGATTGATGTCGTCGCGCCCATCCAAAGCTTGGAGTTCCAAATCACGGGTTGCCGAAATCTGTGTGTTGGCATCAAGAAAATCCATGAAGCGCGATATTTGCCGGCCGCTAAGCCCTGCGCCCTCAGTGAAATCCCCGCTCTCGTCCTTGCGCCCCTCGCCGAGCAGCGCACGCACCCCCTCGATGCCGAGCCGGTCGAGCTTGTCGATCGCGCGCAGCACGATGCCGCGCTTCTCCGCGTGCTTCTCGGGGTCGGCAGGGTCCAGGAGGCCGGCCACCTCCAGCACCCCGTTCAGCACCTTGCGGTTGTTCACCCGGATCACGTAGTCGCCGCGGGGGATGCCCACCGCCTCCAGCGCCTCGGCCAGCATCGCGCAGATCTCGGCGTCGGCGGCCACGCTGGGGGCGCCCACGGTGTCGGCGTCGCACTGGTAGAACTGGCGGAACCGGCCCGGCCCCGGCTTCTCGTTGCGCCAGACGGGGCCCATGGCGTAGCGCCGGTAGGGCGTCGGCAGATCGTTGCGGTGCTGGGCGTAGACGCGGGCCAGCGGTGCCGTCAGATCATACCGAAGCGCCAGCCAGCCCTCGTGCTCGTCCTCCCAGGCGAAGACGCCCTCGTTGGGCCGGTCCACGTCGGGCAGGAACTTGCCCAGCGCCTCCACGGTTTCCACCGCCGAGGATTCCAGCGCGTCGAAACCGTAGGCGCGATACACCCGGGCGATCGCCTCGAGCATCTCGGCCCGCTCGGTGACCTCGGCGCCGAAGTAATCGCGAAAGCCCCGCGGCGTCGCGGCCCGGGGGCGCGGGGGCTTCTTGGGCTTGGCCATGGGGGGCGGGCTCCTTGGCGACGGTCGCGGCTGCGTTTATCTCGGGCATGGCGGCGGGGCAAGGCACCCGCCGGAGCCAGGAGTGGGAGACCGGACATGAGCGATGCCGCAACGATAGAGGAATCCGTCGCGCACCTGATCCGCACGGTGGACGACCTCTCCGACATGGTCGCCCGGCAGGATCGCGAGCTTGCCCGCATGCGCGCCCAGCTCGATCTGCTGATGCGCCGCGAGGCCGAGCGTGCCGCCGAGGCGCCGGGGGCGGTGGTGGTCGGGGATGAACGCCCGCCGCACTGGTAGCTTCGCGAAGGGCCCGTGCGCCGGCAAGGCGCGCGTGCCGCGTGCCGCGTGCCGCGTGCCGCGTGCCGCGTGCCGCGTGCCGCGTGAAAGGCACCACGAGGTAGGCCTCTCGTCTACCCGGTTTGCCACGGGGGGCGACCCTGCCCGCCACGTGCGCCCGGTCCTGCCGGTGCGGAGGCCGGCTCGCCTGTGCCGCTCGCGGGTTCTTCGCGGGGTCCGCTGAGAGGCGCGGCGGCGCACCCCGATCCGGCCCCGGCGCGCGCGGCGCGGCCGAGCAAGTCGGCTGCAACCCCGACAGCGATGGCATGGGGGTGCTTGCCCAGCGCGGGATCGCCGATCGGGCAGTCGATACGGTCGATCGCGCCCGCTGCATGCCCCATGGCGGCGAGGCGCGCGCGGAACCGGGCCCATTTCGTGGCCGATCCGATCAACCCGCAGGAGGCGAAGCCCCGGCGCAGCAACGCATCGCAGAGCGCGAGGTCGAGCGCGTGGGAATAGGTGAGCACGAGGTGCCCGGCCTCTTGCGGAGCATGTCCCGCCAGCGCCACGGGATCGGCCGCCGGCACCGCCGTCACGCCCTCGGGCAGCGGGGTGGGGAAACGCTCCGGCCCGGTGTCGACCCAGGTCACCGCGAAAGAGGGCAAGGGGGCGAGGATGGCCGCCAGCGCGCGGCCGACATGCCCTGCCCCCCAGATCCAGAGCGCGCGCGAGGGGACGGCCACCGGTTCCACGAGCCAGCCGTCCACGAGGCCGGGCGGCGGCAGCACGCCCTCGCGCCGGGCCGCCGCAAGCAACCGCCGCACCGCCAGGGGCATCTCGGCAGCGCCCTCCACGCGGATCACCCGCAGCGGCTCCGCGCCAGGCGCCGCGTCGAGCTCGGACGCGCCGAAAACCTCGGTCACGAGGGTCACGTGGCCGCCGCAGCACTGGCCCAGGCCGGGGCCGAGCGGCATCTTGTCCGCGACAGGTGCCGCCCCCTCCGATGCCAGCCGCCGCCGGGCACGGCTCACCGCCTCCCACTCGAGGGCCCCGCCGCCGATGGTGCCCTCCTGGCCTTCCGCCCAGACGAGCATCGCCGTACCCGCCTCCCGCGGCACCGAACCGCGCGTTCCGGCCACCACCACGCGGGCAACCCGGCCGTGCCGGCGGACAGCCGCCGCCAGGCGCTCGGCGTCGAAACTCATGCCCGCACCCGGTTGACCGCGTCGAGAACCCGCTCCGGCGTCGCCGGGGCGTCGAGCGCGGGATATCCCGGCCCGCAGGCGGCCACCGCGTCCGAGAGCGCGAGGAACGCCGAAATGCCGAGCATCAGGGGCGGCTCGCCCACCGCCTTGGACCGGTAGATCGTGTCCTCGCGGTTGGGGTTCGGGTAGAGCGCCACGTTGAAGATGCGGGGCCGGTCGGAAAACGCCGGGATCTTGTAGGTCGAGGGCGCGTGGGTCCTCAGCCGCCCCGCCCCGTCCCAGACCAGCTCCTCCATGGTCAGCCAGCCCGCCCCCTGGACATAGCCGCCCTCCACCTGCCCGATGTCGAGCGCGGGATTGAGCGAGGCGCCCGCATCGTGCAGGATGTCGGCCCGCAGGATCCTGTTCTCACCGGTCAGCGTGTCGATCACCACCTCCGTCACCGCGCACCCGTAGGCGAAGTAGTAGAAGGGGCGCCCCTCGCCGCGGATGCGGTCCCAGACGATCTTGGGCGTGCGGTAGAAGCCCTCGGCCGAAAGGCTGACCCGTGCCATGTAGGTCCGCGCCACCGCCTCCTCGAAGGCCATGCTGGCTCCACCGGCGCGCACCAGGCCGCCTTCGAACACCACCTCGCCCGGCTCGGCCTGCAGTTCCGGCGCGACGACGGCGGCGATCCGCCCCCGGATCTCGTCGCAGGCCGCCTTCACCGCCATGCCGTTGAGATCCGATCCCGAGGAGGCCGCCGTCGCCGAGGTGTTGGGCACCTTGGCGGTATCGGTCGCGGTGATCTTCACGCGGTCGAGGTCCACTCCGAACCGGCTTGCCGCTACCTGGGCGACCTTCTGGAACAGCCCCTGACCCATCTCGGTGCCGCCGTGGTTCATGTGGATCGAGCCGTCCTGGTAGACATGCACCAACGCACCCGCCTGGTTCAGATGCGTCAGCGTGAAGGAGATCCCGAACTTCACGGGGCAAAAGCCGATGCCGCGCTTGAGCACCGGGTTGGCGGCGTTGAACGCCGCCGCCGCCGCCCGCCGCTCGGCGTAGGCGGAGCTGGCCAGGAGCCGTTCCGTCATCTCGTGAAGCGCGAAATCCTCCACCGGCATGTGGTAGGGCGTCGACTGCGCCGCCTCCGGTCCGGCGGGCGAGTGCACGCCGCCGTAACGCGTACCGGTGCCGGCACGCGCGGCGTTCCCCCCCGAAGGCCCCTCCCGCTCGTCCTCCTTCATCTTGGCGGAAATACTCCCGGGGGGGCGCGCCGCAGGCTCGTGGGGGGCTGGCGCCCCCACGCCGTCCGCTCCGCCGGCGCTGCCCGCCGCGTCGCCGCGCGGCGCGGCGCGGTAGTAGTTCCGCGCCCGCAGGGCCGCGGGATCCTCGCCGAGCGCGTGGGCGAGATGATCCATGACCCGCTCGATCCCGACCATGCCCTGGGGTCCGCCGAACCCGCGGAAGGCGGTGGCCGACTGCGTGTTTGTCCGCAGCCGGTGCGAGGTGATGCGCGCGGCCGGAAGGTGGTAGGCATTGTCGGCGTGAAGCATCGCGCGGTCGGCCACGGGCAGGCTGAGATCGAGGCTCCAGCCACAGCGCACCCAGTGGGTGAAATCCACGCCCACGAGCTTGCCGGCGCCGTCGGCCCCGGCGCGATAGGCGATGCGAAAGTCGTGGCGCTTACCGGTGATGACGAAATCGTCGTCACGGTCGTAGCGCATCCGCGCGGGCCGGCCGGTCCGGTCGGCGACCACGGCACAGGCCACGGCCAGCGCGTTGCCCTGGCTCTCCTTGCCGCCGAAACCGCCCCCCATCCGCCGCACCTCGACCCGCACCGCGTTCATCGGGCGCCCGAGCGCCTCCGCCA
>CAYXOX010000078.1:0-13360 GCA_964466745.1 uncultured Rhodobacterales bacterium | reverse complement strand
CTTCTTGGGAAGGACTCTAGTATCAGATGGAGGAGTTGTCGGGGGTCAGAGCAGGGCGACTACGGAAAAGCGCAATGGCCCGGACTTCCTCTTTCCGGGAGAGGCGGAGTATCACGATGCAGCGTTCGACTCTGCGCTTCTAACAATGCTGGGTGCGAAGACGAGCTGCAAAGATCGGTGGCGACAGGTTCTGGCTGAAGCACACAGGATTGAGGACAAGCACCTTCTGACTCTCCAGCCAGGAATTTCCGAAACCCAGACAGCCGAAATGAAGGCGGAACGCCTCCAGCTTGTCGTGCCGCGGCCGATTTTCAACTCCTACCTTCCGGCGCAGCAGGATTGGCTAATGGATGTCGCGGGCTTTGTGGAGCTCGTCAGAGCGAAACAAACCTGATGGCAAGCATCCAACGCATTGCAGGCTAGAATTCTCCTGACAATCTGTGAATTGCAGCGATAACCGCATTTAGAACCCTGTCAGCACTCGGAAAAGTGGGACACTTATCCGAAAAAATCCAATAAACATGGTGAAAGAAAAAGTCCCACCACCTCGTAACTTGTTGCAATAAAAACAACAGGTTATGCCGCCCCCGGGCACCAATATTCGCGTGGAAACTGGGGGCCTCTCCAAAACGAGCATGTCCGCGGCCGATTGCGCCAACTGTTCGGCTTCATGCGGCGGTTTGGATGAGAACGAGGAGCGGGCCATCGTAGTTCGGGGGATACCGACGAAACGGAGCATCGGCGTCGTTCTTTGGCGGATCACCCGGCTTTCGCCATCGCTCGAAGATGTCATTCGGGCGGCACAATGCGTCAGCGCCGCCACCGGTCAGATCCGCGTTCCCGCAGCCGCGGGACGGTCCTGGCGGGCAGCGCCGGGCCACCGTCCGTGCCATTCTCAACCGTCGGCGCCGTTCTCAGTCGTAACGATGATCGAAGGCGATCACGGTGCCGTCCGCCCGCGTCAGGCTGCGGGCGTAGATCTCCCGCGGGCCGAGATCGTCATCGACGAAACCGTGGACGATCACGGTTTCTCCCACCTCGGCGGGCACCCAGTTCGGCCCGACATAGACACGGATCTGGCCGGTGGCATCGGCGAGGCGGAATTCATCTTCGTCGGTGATGCGCTCGACGGTGCCCTGCACGGTCACCACGCTCCCGCGCTGCGCGTCGGCGATGGGGCTGATGGTGTTGGCCGCGGCGGCACCGCCGAGGAGTCCTGCCAGAAGAGCGGCGGTGGCAAGCAGTTTCATCGGTTCGCTCCCATGTGTCGTCGGTGGATCAATCGAGGGCGATGACGACGAGTACCAGCATCACCACGGCACCGATCGCCAGCCATTTCTTCTGGATCCGGATCTCGACCTCGCCCTGCAGCCAGCTTCCGGCCTGCTTGAAATTGAATTTCTGCACGTCGCCCATCTGGGTCTCCCATTTTTTCGCGAATCGAAAATCGATCCGTCTCACCCGGATGTGCACGGGGAGTCTGACGGCAGTCTGACCCCGGGTCCGGTTTTCGCGGGTCGATAGGTCAACACGAAGCACGCCCCACCATCCCCGGGTGCCTGCACGTCGATCCCACCGCCCGCGCTACGCTGAACACGCTCCACGATGGAGAGCCCGAGCCCCGCACCGCCAGAGGGCGCCTCTTTCCCCCGCCAGAACGGGGTGAACACCGCGTCGCCTGCCCCCTGAGGCAGCCCGGGTCCGTGATCGCGCACGCGAATGGAAGGCCCCGGGCCAACGGCGATCTGCACCGGCCCGGCCCCGCCATGCAGCACCGCATTCTCCACGAGATTCGACAGCGCCACCTCCACACCCCCGGCGTCGGCCAGCGCCATCACCGGGCCTTTGGGCGCATCGAGCGCAAGCTCCGCGCCGCGGCCGTAGGCGAACGGCACCAGCCTAGCGACGACCGCCTTGGCGGCCGAGCACAGGTCCACCGCCGCCTCGCTATCCACGTCCAGCCTTTCGGCGCGGGACGCCGCAAGCACCTGCCCCACGGTCCGCGAAAGGGCCGCCACGTCCTCGCGCAGGCGATCGGTCGTTTCGCCAGGGGGCAGCGCATCCAGCCGCGCCATGAGCACCGCGACCGGCGTACGCAGGGCATGGGCGGCCTCCGCGGCATGGCGCGTCTCGGCCTCGTAGGCCGCGGAGAGGCGATCGAGGGCACGCCGGGTGGCATCGACGAGATCGGCCACCTCTGCAGGGAGAAGCGCCGCCGGCGGAGGCGGCGCCGGTCTGCCTGGAGCCAAATCCCTCGCCCAGGCGGCGGCGGCCGCGAGCGGCCCGAGGCCGCGACGGATCAGCAGGGCATTGACCCCGATGAGCAGCACCACGACCGGCAGCATCGGCAAACCGACATGGCGGTAGAACTCCGCCACGAAGGCCCGCCTCACCAGCCCCGCGGGATCGCCCGACATCACGAAAACCATGCGCATGCCGTCGCCGCGTCCGGCGAACTCGTGCCCGGCGACGATCAACGGCGCGCCGTGGCGCTCGAGACGCGTCACCCAGTCGTCGGCGAAGATGGCCGGAGCGGCCGGCGGTATCAGTTCCGGGTTCAGGGCCTCGAGAAGGTCGCCGTCCCGGCCCACCAGCGCAAGGGCATAGGCTTCGGGATGCTGGAGGAACACCGCACGCGCAGGGGAGTCCGGCGGGAGCGCAGTGCCCTCGAGCGCCGCGCCGATGCGTTCGGCCATCTGGGCGATCGCCTCGGCCTCCAGTTCCCGCCGGTCCGTCCCGTAGTAAAGGCCGACGGCGACCACGTTCAGCAAGACGACGACGCCCGCCAACAGCGCCAAACGGCGGGTGAGAACCTCGGCGAGCGGGCGCGCTTTCACGCGTCGTCTCCGCGCGGAAGCATCCATCCGATGCCGCGTACGGTGACGATCGGCACGGGGCTGCCCGCCGCCTCCAGTGCCCGGCGCAATCGCGAAACGGCGGCATCGAGCGCGTTGGGCGTCACCTCGTCGTCCAGCGTGTAGATCGCCTCTTCAAGCGGCGCACGCGCGGCGACGCGCCCAGCGCTTCGCATCAGCTGTTCCAGCACGCCGAGTTCCCGGCGCCCCAGCGCGATGGGGCGGCCGTCGATGCTGGCGCTGCGCGCAACCGTGTCGAGCCTCAGCGCCCCCACGCGAAGCACCCTGTCCGATCGCTCGCCGGGCCGGCGCAGCACGGCGCGGCACCGCGCGATCAGCTCGGGCATCTCCACGGGCTTGACGATGTAGTCGTCCGCGCCGCCGTCGAGCCCTTTCAGCCGGTCGGCCAGCTGGTCGCGCGCGGTCAGCACGATCACCGGCACCTGCCCGCCGGCACGCAGCTGCGGCAGCAGGGTCAGACCATCCCCGTCGGGCAGACCGAGATCGAGGATGACGAGCGCATGGTCCGCAACCCGCGCGCTCGCAAGCGCATCCTCCGCCGTGGGCGCGTGATCGACACTGAAACCGGCGCGACGCAACGCATCGCGGATGGCCCCGGCCAGTTCGGGGTGGTCTTCCACGAGGAGAATCCGCATTCCGTTCGCCTTCGTCGATGGCGGCGTCGGCCGCCGTAGGATCTCACCATGCGGCCTGGGCCCAGAATGCCCAAGAACCAGCATCGGTCGCGCCGCTCACGCCCGCGGCCCCGTACCGATGCAGCGGGAGCCTGACGCCAGCCTGACGCTTTCGTCGGGCAAGCTGCCGGCCTGCGCGCGGAACGCGGCTCCTCCCCTCGAGCGGCGCCGCCGGCCAGCTGCCGCGAAACGCGCCTTGGCGAAAACCGCGGGCGGCGCCCATCCCGGCTCGCTCTCAGGCGCTGGCCAGCACCGGCCCGTCGAGCAGGCGCATAAGATCGCCGAAATAGCCGCCGGACCGGGCCGGTCGCGTCGGATCGGAGGTGATGGCGACGGCGAGGTTCCGGCCGGAGTGCGCGGCGATCACCTGTCCGCCGTAGCCCCGCCCCAGAACGTAGCCGGAGGGCGAGATGAACCAGCCATAGCCGTAGGAGAGTCCCGACCACGGCGAGCGCGTCCGGGCGACGGTCGAGCCAGCCATCCAGCTCCGCGAGATGACCTGCTCGCCCTCGAAGCGCCCGCCATCCCGGAGAAGGGTCGCGAGCTTCAGCATGGCGGCGGGGCTGAGCGCCATCTCGTTGCCGCCGAGGAAATAGCCCTGCGGGTCGCGCGTCCACCCGGGGATCTCGATGCCGAGCGGCGCGCCGAGGCGCTCGCGGGCCTGGCGCAGCAGCGAAAGCCCGGTCGCCTCCGCCAGCGCGGCGCCGAGGATATGCGTGGTGCCGGTGGAGTAGAGCATGCGCTCTCCGGGCTCTGCCACCATCGGACGGCTCAGCGCGTCCGCGAGCCAGTTGCGAGAGCTCACCCAGCTGCCGTAATTCGCGCCGGACGTGCGTTCCAGCCCCGCCCGAAGGGTCACGAGATCCTCCATCGTCAGCTCCGCCGCGCCCGGCGTTGCGGTGCCCGGCAGGATGCGCGGCGCGATCTCGCCGATGGTTGCCGTCACCGAGGGGATCTCGCCACGGTCCAGCGCGGCCCCGAGCAGCAGGGCCACGAGACTCTTGGAGACGGACTTGATGTTCGCCGGCCGGTCGAGCCCCGGGCCGCGCGGTGCGGCGGCAAATACGAGATTCTCGCCGCGCAGGATCTGGAGCGAGTGCAGCTGGGGCAACTCGCTTATCGCGGCGGCGATCTCGTCGGTGCGCGCGCGGACAATGGCGGGCGCAAGGAACGCTGCGCACCCGGAAAGCAGCAACTGGCGGCGGCGCAGGAACATGGCGGGAAGGGAGCCTCTGCCGCGGGGCTTGTCCAGCGCCTCGAGGTCACGAAGACGTGGGCCGGAGCGGCGGGCCGCGGCCCGCGTTCCGGGCGCAGCACCGGGCCGCACCCCGCAGGACGCTGCCAGCGGGCGAGGCGCGGGAGCTACGCCGCGTCCATCGCCTGCGCGAGGGCGACGTCGAGCGCCGACAGCCCGCCGGCGTCATGGGTGGTCAGCGTCACCTCCACGCGGCTGTAGACGTTGAACCACTCGGGATGGTGGTTGCGCTTCTCGGCCACCAGCGCCATGCGCGCCATCCAGCCGAACGCGGCGGCAAAATCGGCGAAACGGAACGTCTTGGAGATGGCGTCCCGTTCGGCGTCGTGCGTCCAGCCGGCGGCGGCGAGAGCTTCGAGCGCCTCGGCCCGTGCCGCGCCTTCAAGTTTGTCGGTCATTGGTGTTCCTCCACGTTGGCCTTGCGGAATGGTCCGTAAGCCGTGAGCACTTCGATTTCCTCGTCTACCGCGGCGCGCTCTGCCTCGAGGTAACGCGCGACGGCATCCGAAAAGCCGGGGTCGCGTATCCAATGCAGCGAGTGTGTCGTCACCGGCATGTATCCGCGGGCAAGCTTGTGCTCGCCCTGCGCTCCGGCTTCAACCGTCGCCAGCCCGCGCTCGATGGCGAAATCGATCGCGCGGTAGTAGCAAAGCTCGAAATGCAGGCAGGGATGGTGCTCGGTGCAGCCCCAATAGCGGCCGTAGAGCGCATCGCGCCCGATGAAGTTCAGGGCACCGGCAACGGGGCGCCCCTCGCGTTCAGCGAGCACCAGCAGCATGTCGTCGCGCAGCGTCTCGTGCGCATGCTCGAAGAACGCGCGTGTGAGGTAGGGCGTGCCCCATTTGCGGGCGCCGGTATCTTGGTAGAACGTCCAGAACGCGTCCCAGTGGCGGTGTTCGATCGCCGGGCCGGTCAGCGCCCGGATCTGCCCCCCGAAGGCGGCGGCGCGCTCGCGCTCCTTCCGTACCGTCTTGCGCTTGCGCGAGGAAAGCTCGGCGAGGAACGCCTCGAAATCCCGGTAACCGGCGTTGCGCCAGTGGAACTGTTGCGAGGCGCGCCGCATCAGCCCGAGGGCGGCACCGGCCTCCGCCTCCTCGCCCGTGCAGAAGGTGACGTGGAGCGAGGACAGCCCGTTCTCGTCGGTCAGCTGCACCGCGCCCTGAACGAGCGCGGCCATGCCCAGTTCCTCGTATCCCGGCCGCACGAGGAAGCGGCGGCCCGTCGCCGGGGTGAAGGGCACCGCGATCTGAAGCTTGGGGTAGTATCGGCCGCCCGCACGCTCGTAGGCATGGGCCCAGTTGTGATCGAAGATGTACTCGCCCTGGCTGTGGGACTTTGCATAGAGCGGCGCCACGGCCACAGTCTCGCCGCCCGCCCGCGCCACCAGGTGGCGGGGGCTCCAGCCCGTGCCAACCCCGACCGACCGGCTGTCTTCGAGCGCCTTGAGGAACCTGTGCGTTGTGAACGGATCGGCCGGGCGGCCGCCGTCGGCGGCCTCCGGGCAGGCACAGGCGTCCCAGTCCTCTGGCGCGATGGCCGCGAGGCTCGTCTCGACGGTGATCTCGACAGGTTGGTGCATTCTTGCTCGCGGGGGTGACAGGAAACGGCGCCGAGCGCCAGCGCGCAACTTGGACCAAGGGCGCGGCGCGTCAACCGCCGCCCGGCGCATCCGGTGCAGGGCTTGCCCCGCCGCGGCAACGCGCAACGGCGGCATCGGCGCCCTTATCCGGCAGATAGCCCTCGAAGGTGATCTGGTCGGCGACGGCGCGTGCCTCGCGCTCCTCGCCGGGCGAGCGCACCGTCCAGCAGCACACCGGCACCCCGGCCGCCTTCAGCCGGGCGACGGCCGGTGCGGCAAGATCGCGGCGGTCATGGCTGATGAAGCTCGCGCCGACCTCTCCGAAAGCGGCGATGCGCGCCAGCGCTTCCCTTCTCTGCGCGGGCACCGCCGGCCAGTCCTCCGCCGTGAAGGCGCAGGTCACCAGCCCCGCGGGAAGCGAAGGCGCGAGCGCGCGCATGCGCGCCACCATCGAAGGGTTGAACGACATCGCTGCCACCGGGCCCGCGTAGCTCGCGAGCGCCTGCGCCGTAGCCGCCTCGAGCCGTCCGTCGCCCGGGCCAAGCACCCCGGTCTGGTCCTTGAGCTCCACGAGAAGCGGCACCTGCCCGCCCAGCAGCGCGAGCAGCGCATCCAGCGTCGGGATGGTCTCGCAGGTGCCGAGCAACGTGAGCCGCTCCAGCTCGGCGGTGGTGCGCGCGGCCGTTGCACCGGGGCTGGCGGTGAGCCGGTCGAGCTCGGCGTCGTGGAACACGACCGGCACGCCATCGCGGCTCAGCTGAAGATCGCACTCGATGCCGTAGCCGGCACCGATGGCCGCCGCGGCGGCGGCGAGCGAATTCTCCGGCCGGCCGGCACGCGGGTCGTGCAGGCCGCGATGGGCGAAGGGGCGGCCGAGAAAGCCTGGCGGCAGCGGCGTCATCCGATCTCGAAGATCCCCTCGATCTCCACGGCAACGCCCATGGGCAGCGAAGCCGCGGAAACCGCAGATCGCGCGTGGCGTCCGCGCTCGCCGAGAAGCTCCACGAGAAGATCCGAGGCGCCGTTCACCACCTTCGGCTGATCGGTGAAACCGGGCGCGGAGTTCACGAAACCGGTGAGCTTGAGCACGCGCACGAGGCGCTCGAGATCGCCGTCGCAGGCAGCGCGAACCTGGGCAAGCAGCGCGAGCGCGCAGAGGCGCGCCGCCGCCGCCCCCTCCTCCACCGAGAGCGCCTCGCCGAGCTTGCCTGTGACCGGGCCCGAGGCATCCACCGAGATCTGGCCGGAAACGTAGAGCGTGGAGCCCGAGCGCGTGAACGGCACATAGTTGGCAGCGGGCGCGGGCGCGGAAGGCAGGGTCAGGCCGAGGGCCTCGAGGCGGGCTTCGACGGTTGCTGTCATCTGTGGGCTCCTTGAGGGCTTTCGAGGCGTGCCGGGCATCGCGCCCGCCGCCGCGCGGATGTTTCCCGCAAAGCGCGGGTACCGCAAGGGCCGACGCCGCGGCAGCGGGTGGCCGCACCGCGCCTTTCGGGCAGAGCGGCCGGCGGCGAAGGAGCCCGCCCTGGACCCGCAGGGGGGAACGGCGCAGAACAGGCAGCCGGCAGTCGCGGCGCGGGTGCGGCCTCTCCTTGGCCCGGCGCCGCGGGATGGGCCGGGGATGGCGGACGGATGCCGCAGCGCGGCTTTGGACTTGCGAAATTCAGGCGCACCGCGTAGCCAAAAGGCAATATTGCGACGGCTTTCGCCCCCAGAAGTCGTGTTCCTTGTCAATTCGGTGCCCGCCTTGAAACGTTCAGCCTTGCGCTCTCTCGCTTCGTTCGTCCTGGCCGGCATCCTCCTCGCGGGCTGCGCTGGCGCCCCGCCGGGCGGCGATCCCGGCGATCCGTTCGAGACGGCCAACCGCAAGGTTCACGCCTTCAACAAGGGGCTCGACACCGCCGTGCTGCGCCCCGCGTCGCGCGCCTACGGCACGGCCGTTCCCGAGGCGATGCGGGCGGGGGTGAACAACGTGGCGCGAAATGCCGCGGCGCCCGGCGACGTGATCAACAACATCCTGCAGGGCGACGTGGCCGGTGCCGCCACCAACACCTTCCGCTTCGCGCTCAACACGACGGTCGGGGTTTTCGGCCTCGTGGACGTGGCCGGCGGACTGGGCCTGCCCGCGGTCGAAACCGATTTCGGGCAGACACTGGCGGTGTGGGGCGTGGGCGAAGGCCCCTATCTCGAATTGCCGCTCTTCGGCCCGGCGACGAGCCGCGCAGCCGCCGGGCGGGCGGTGGATTTCGCGCTGGACCCGCTGGGAGCCGCACTCGATGCCGGGCAGATGCGAACGGTGCGCGGCGCTCGCGCGGCCGAAATCGTGGATCTGCGGTACCGCTTCGGCACCTCCATCGACGGCGTGCTCTACGACAGCGCCGACAGCTACGCGCAATCACGTTTGCTTTACCTGCAGAACCGCCGCTTTGAACTCGGCGGAACAGGCCCAGATGGTGGACCTGATACAGGTCTTGACCCCTACGAGGATCTCTATGCCCAGTAACCCGACCCGCCGCACCGTCGTGACCGGGGCCGCCCTGTGGCTGACAGCGGCTGCAGCGGGGCTGGCCCCCCGGTCCGCCGCGGCGGTGACGCCCGATCGCGCGCGCTCCATGGTGGATGCCCTAGTCGCAGACATCAACGGCGTGATCGCCTCGGGCAAGTCGGAAGCCGCGATGATCGGCGATTTCGAGCGCATCTTCGACCGCTACGCCGACGTGCCCACCATCGCGCGCAGCGCGCTGGGCCCGGATGCACGAAGCGCCTCCGCCGGCGAGCTGGCCGCGTTCACCGATGCCTTCCGCGGCTACATCGCCCGCAAGTACGGCAAGCGTTTCCGCGAGTTCATCGGCGGGCGCATCGAGGTGAACGAGGCCGCCCCGGTGAACTGGTATGTCGAGGTGCGCACCACCGCATACCTGCGCGGGGAAAACCCCTTCAGGGTCGACTTTCTCGTCTCCGACCGTTCGGGTCGCGACGCCTTCTTCAACATGGTCATCGAGGGCGTGAACATGCTTTCGGCGGAACGGGTGGAAATCGGCGCCATGCTCGACCGCGCGGGCGGCGATGTATCGGCCCTCGCACGGGCGCTCGCCACCGCCGGCTGAGCGCGTCCGGACTGCGGCCCCGGTGGCCCCGGAGCATCTTCCGCGCCTGCCCGGCCGCTTCAACTTGGCAAAAAACTCCGGCGCGCGCTGGCCTAGCGCGACCCGCCCAGCAGCCCCTCCAGCACCTCGATCAGCACCCGCTCCGCGAGGGTGTCGCCGTCCCGCGACGGCCCGCCGGGCGGAGCGGCCGGCTCCGGGCGCGGCGGCGGCCCCTGCATGGGCAGCGGCCGGGGCGGCACCCCCTCGTGGACCAGCACCATGGTCTCGCGCCAGATCTCGGCCGGCAGGCCCGAGCCCGTGACGCCCGTGAGCGGCGTGTTGTCGTCGTAGCCCATCCAGACCCCGGCGACGTAGTCGGCGGTGAAGCCGATGAACCAGGCATCGCGCGCGGCCTGGGTCGTTCCCGTCTTTCCGGCGGCTTCGCGCCCTGGCAGGCGTGCCCGGCGCCCCGTGCCGCTTTCCACCGCCTCGTGCATCATCCAGACGAGCTGCCGCGCGGCGTCGGGCGAGATCACCCGCTCCTCGATACCGCCTCCCGCGCCCATCAGCGGCTCATCATCGCCCATCAGCCGCAGTTCCACGAGCCCGTAGGGCGTGACAGCGGAGCCCCCGTTGAGAATACCCGCATAGGCGCCCGTCATTTCGAGAAGCGTGCTTTCCGATGTGCCGAGTGCAAGTGCAGGGCCGGCGTCGAGATCGCTCTCGATCCCGAAATCGGAAGCGATCCGTCGCACGTTGTCGCGCCCGACGGCTTCGGAGACGCGCACGGCAGGGGTGTTCAGCGATTGCGCGAGCGCCGTGGTGAGCGTGACAGGGCCGGCGAAGGTCTCGGAGTAGTTGCGCGGGCTCCACGGGCCGGAGCCGGGCACGTCGATCGTCAGCGGCGCGTCCTCGACGAGGTCGTCGGGGCCATAGCCGAGTTCCAGCGCGGCGGCGTAAACGAAGGGCTTGAAGGCCGAGCCCGTCTGGCGCAGCGCCTGGGTCGAGCGGTTGAAGGCGCCGGCCACGCGGGTGGCGCGCCCGCCGACCATCGCGCGCACGGCGCCGTCCGCCGACATCACCACGATGGCAGCCTGCGCTTCGGAGCCTTCCCGCACCTGCTCGGCGAACACCGTGGCAAGCGCCTCCTCGGCGGCCTTCTGCAACTGCTGGTCGAGCGTCGTGCGTATGATGACGTCTTCGGTGGTCTTGCGGGTGAAGAATTCCGGCCCCGACGACATCACCCAGTCGGCGAAGTATCCGCCCGCGCGCGCCTCCGCCGCGGCCGAAAGCCGGGCCGGGTTCTCGCGGGCGTTGCGCGCGGCCGATGCCGAGAGATAGCCTTGCGCCTCCATGAGCCCGACAATGACGCCGGCGCGCCCCTGGGCGCGGGCGAGATCGTTGGTCGGCGCAAAGCGCGACGGCGCGATGAGCAGGCCCGCCAGCATCGCCGCCTCGGCCGGCGTCACCTCTGCAGCGGATTTTCCGAAGTACCGCTGGGCCGCCGCCTCGAACCCGCGTGCACCCGCCCCGAGAAAGGCGCGGTTGAGATAGATCGTGAGGATCTCGTCCTTGGTGTAACGCACCTCCATCGCGAGGGCGTAGACGGCCTCGCGGACCTTTCGCCAGAGCGTGGTGCGGCGGCAATCGGCTTCGTAGGCCGCCTCGCTTTCCCAGGCCGCGGGATCGTAGGGCGTTCCCAGGCAGAGGAGTTTCGCCGTCTGCTGCGTGATCGTGGAGCCGCCGTGCCCGTCCAGCGGCCCGCGCCCCTCGCTGAGATTGATGCGCACCGCCCCGGCGATGCCCCGAGGGCTCAGGCCGAAGTGGCTGTAGAAGCGGCGGTCCTCGGTGGCGATGATGGCGTTGCGCAGATGTGGCGAAACGGTTGCCGCGGTCACAATGCCCCCGAACTGATCTCCCCGCCACGCAAACACCTGCCCGTTGCGATCGAGCAAGGTCACCGACCCCCGCGCGCGGCCGTCGGTAAGGGTTTCGGCGGGCGGCAGCTGCGCTGCGAAATAGGCCACCGACCCGCCGATGAACAACGCGAGCACGACGGACACCCGCCAGGCAAAGGCGAAACCCAGCCGCAGCAGCCAGCGGAACGGCGCCAGCAGGAGTGCCACCACGCGTGCCATGCCCCGGCGCGGCGCGGGTGCCCGCGTTCTCGCACGGCGCGCACGCTTGCGCCCGCCGCCGCCTCCCACGCTGCCGCCACCGCCGCGCGGCGCGCGGGGCTTGGCACCGCCGGACCCAGCCCTGCCGGATGACCCCGGATACCGCCGTTCGGCCACCAGCGACGGTCGCCCAGACTTCTTGCTGCCCATGCCCTGCTCGCTCTCCGCGTGCGCGATGCCCGGTTCGTGCCGGATTCCCTGGGCGGACAGTAACCGCTCCCGGAAGGATTGTTGAGCGCTGCGTGCCGCAACGCGGCGTCACATGGCCGCACAAAAATTAATCATCACGCCGATATTGTGCAAAGATTGTGCAAAAACTCTTTCGCAGCGCAGGGCCAGGCACTCGGGATTTCTTGTGTCGGCGCGCCGCCTGGTTCTCTCGTGGCCCTCATGAGGTGCGGGGGGACTCCGTGCCGCTGCCATCCAGATGGAAGGGGAACAAGGTGAAACTGATCATTGCAGCAATCAAGCCGTTCAAGCTCGAGGAGGTGCGCGAAGCGCTCACCTCCATCGGCGTACGCGGCATGATGGTCACGGAGATCAAGGGGTTCGGCTCGCAATCAGGCCACACCGAGATCTACCGCGGCGCCGAATACGCCGTGAACTTCGTGCCGAAGGTGAAGCTAGAAATCGCCGTGGCCGCTTCCATGGCCGACCAGGTGGTCGAGACCATCGCGAAGACCGCGAAAACCGACAAGATCGGTGACGGCAAGATTTTCGTACTCGACCTGCAAAGCGCGATGCGCGTGCGCACCGGCGAGATGAACGACGAAGCGCTGTGAGCGCGCAACCTTTCATGAAGGACGCGATAGACATGAAACTCATGAAAACCCTTCCGCTCGCAGCCGCTGCAATTGCGCTGCCGAGCCTCGGCCTCGCGCAGGAGGCCGCCGAAGCCGTCGAGGCGGCGCCTGCGGTCACCGAAGAAGTGGTCTGGATATTCAACTCGCTGCTGTTTCTGATCGGCGGCTTCCTGGTGTTCTTCATGGCCGCCGGCTTCGCCATGCTGGAAGGCGGGCTGGTGCGCTCCAAGAACGTCACCATGCAGATGACCAAGAACATCTCGCTGTTCTCGCTCGCGGCGATCATGTACTGGCTGATCGGCTACAACCTGATGTATCCGCTCGGTGACTGGGCCATCGAGGGCTACTTCTCCGGCCTCTTCCCGACCTGGGGCGTGCTGGAGCCGGTGGGCGTTGCGCTCGCCGACGCCGATGATCCGTCCTACGCCTCCACGGGCTCGGACTTCATCTTCCAGCTGATGTTCTGCGCCGCCACCGCCTCGATCGTCTCGGGCGCGCTGGCCGAGCGGATCAAGCTCTGGCCGTTCCTGATCTTCGTGGCCGTGCTCACAGGCTTCATCTACCCGCTCACCGCCTCCTGGCAGTGGGGCGGCGGCTGGCTGTCCGAGAACATGGGCTTCTCCGACTTTGCCGGTTCGACCGTCGTGCATGCCTGCGGCGCCGCGGCGGCCCTGGCCGGCGCGATCGTTCTCGGCCCGCGGATCGGCAAGTACTCCAAGGAAGGCGGAGTGGTGAACCCGATGCCGGGCTCCAACCTTGCACTCGCCACGCTCGGCACGTTCATCCTTTGGCTCGGCTGGTTCGGCTTCAACGGCGGCTCGCAGCTCGCCATGGGTTCGGCCGGCGACGTCGCCGACATCAGCCGCATCTTCGCCAACACCAACATGGCCGCCGCCGCCGGCGCCATGGCGGC
>CAYXOX010000077.1:9482-13414 GCA_964466745.1 uncultured Rhodobacterales bacterium | reverse complement strand
GAGGGGCCTGCCTCAGGCCCATTCGGGCCCCAGGTCGGCCCGCGCGCGGGCGATCCAGTGGTCCGCGAGCCAGCCGCACGGGCGCGAGTAGCGCAGGAGGGAGCCGCGATACCCGCCGACGGCCTCGTGCATCTTGGGCCGGCCGTGGAAGCACACCACCCGCGCGTCCGCGGGGAGACGCGGGCTGCGCAGCCAGTTGACCGGGGGCAGCCCGAGGCAGCCGTGCTTGAAGCTCACCACCATCGCCGGGGGCAGATACGCGAAATCGCCGCGCTCCTGCGTCCTGTGGGAGGTGAAGCGCTGCTCGGAGCCGCGCGCCCATTCCACCGCGGCGGTGGGGGCGGCGGCGATCTCGTCGTAGAGATACCCGTGCCGCGACGGGTCGAAGCGAAACACCGAGCCATGCCCGGTGGGGTGCCCTCGGCGGGCCTCCACCCAGTCGGCCCGCATCGCCAGCTTGCCCGGCGCGTGTTCGAGAATGGGCGCGAGATCGCCGGTGATCACGACGTCGAGGTCGAAGCCCAGCACCGGCCCCGCGCCCCCCGGGATCACGCCCTCGCGAAAGAGGCTGATCTTGCGCATCGCGCCCTGCCTGTCGGCGACGGCCAGCGCCGCGTCCATCTCGGCGCGGAAAGGCTCGTCGGGAAGCGGCAGCACCTCCACGTCGGGGTGCAGCCCGCGGGCGTCCTCGGTCATGCAGAAGAAGCGGATCGGGCGGTCGAGGTTACGCCGCACGCCCGAGTAAAGGCGATTGACGTAGTCCGGCCCGAAGGCCGTCCCCCACTTGATGCAAGCGATACGCGCGCGTTCCATCCGGGCCGGTTACCCGGCGTTCGGCAAGTGCGCAAGCGCGCTCAGAGCGGCATGCGCCGTTCCGCGATCTCGGCGAACCAGCTCGCCCCGAAGGGTATGATCTCGTCGTTGAAATCGTAGGCCGCGTTGTGCAGCCCGGCGCTGTCGCCGTTGCCGAGCCAGATGTAGGCGCCCGGACGCTCTTCCAGCAGGTAGGCGAAATCCTCTCCCCACATGATCTGCGGAGCATCGTCGCACCCGCCGCCAACGCTGCGCGCCACCTCGGCCGCGAAGGACGTTTCCCGCTCGGGGTTCACCATGATCGGGTAGCCGAGCTCGTAGGCCACCTCGGCGGAGGCACCCAGCGCAACCGCCGTGCCCTCCGCGATCCTGGGCAGCAACTCCGCGACCTGTGCCCGGATGCCCCTGTCGAAGCACCGCACGGTACCTTTCAGCAGCGCTTCGGCCGCGATCACGTTGTGGGCCGTGCTGTCGGTGCGCAGGGACGTGACCGAAACCACGAGCGGCTCCACCGGGTCGGTCAGCCGCGAGCGGATGGTCTGCAGCGCGAGCACGACGTGGGAGGCGACCACGGCCGCATCGATCGCCTGGTGGGGCTGGGCGGCGTGGCCGGCACGCCCGAGGATGCGGATATCGAACTGGTCGGTGCAGGCATAGAACGCGCCCGGCCTTATGGCGAAACTGCCGGCATCGAGGCCCGGCGCGTTGTGCATGGCATACACCTCCTGCACGCCGAAGCGGTCGAGCAATCCGTCGTCCATCATCACCTTCGCGCCGCCGCCCCCTTCCTCCGCCGGCTGGAAGATGGCGACGACCGTGCCGTCGAAGGCCCGCGTCTCGGCGAGGTAGGCCACCGCTCCAAGCAACATGGCGGTGTGCCCGTCATGCCCGCAGGCATGCATGCGCCCGGGGATTTCAGAGGCGTAGGCGAGCCCCGTGGTCTCCTCGATGGGCAGCGCGTCCATGTCGGCGCGGAGCGCGAAGCACGGGCCGGCGCGCAGGCCCACGACGCGGCCCGAGCCGGTGCTCCGGCCCCGCAGCACGGCGACGACCCCGGTGCGGCCGACGCCGGTCACCACCTCGTCGCAGCCCATCTCGCGCAGGCGATCGGCCACGAAGGCCGCCGTCTCGTGGGTGTCGAACATCAGCTCCGGGCGGCGATGCAGGGCCTGGCGCCAGCCGGCGACGACGGGCTGCAACTCGGCGAGGCGGTTCTTGATGGGCATCGGCTGTCCTCTGGGGAAGCGCGGGGCGGGGCCCGCCGGGCAAGAGGGTAGCGCGGGCATGCCGCGAAGGTCCACAGGGCGCGTGGCGCCGGGCGTATGCCCGCGCACGCTCTCCCACCTTGCCGCGCATTGCCTGCGCAATGCGGCCCGAGCCTACTCCACCGACCGGCGGATGCGCCGGATCACCCACCAGACGGCGATCACCACCAGCGGCGTGACCGTCGCCGTCAGCACGAGTCGCGAAAGGCCGGCCGTATCTCCCACCGGGCCGAGAACGTAGACCATGAGGTTGACCGCGTAGTAGCTGATCGCCACCACCGAAAGCCCCTCGACGGTGCGCTGGAGCCGGAGCTGCAGATCGGCGCGCCTGTCCATGCTCTCGAGAAGCTGCTGGTTCTGCGCAGAGCGCTCCACGTCCACCCTCGTGCGCAGCAGCTCGCCCGCCCGCGTGGCGCGATCCGCCGAGGCGGCGAGGCGGCGCTCGGTGGATTTAACCGTGCGCATCGCGGGGTCGAACCGCCGGGTCATGAATTCCTTGAAGGTCTGACGCCCGCCGAACCGCTCCTCCCGCAGCACCTCGATGCGCTGGAGCACCAGCGCCTCGTAGGCGCCCGTCGCACCGAACCGGAAGGCGCTCTTGGCGACGAGGTTCTCGAGCTCGGCCGAGATCGACAGCAGCCGCGCCAGCGTTTCCTCGGGCTTGGCCACCTCGCCCGTCATGGCGCCAACGAGATCGGAAAGCTCGGCATCGATCTCGCCCATGCGCCCCGACATGGCCCGCGCCCGCGCGAGCCCCAGCATCGACATGCTCTTGTATGTCTCGATCTCGCAGACGCGCTGCACAACACGGCCGATTCGCCGCGGGCCCATGCCCGGGTCCACGAAGATCGCGAAACGCAGGTGCCCCGCCGGATCGATGCGGAAATCGCCGGCGATCGTCGCGGTGTCGTCCAGCACCGTGGAGGCCGCCAGGCTCTCGGGCACGAACCACTCGTCGATACGGCGCACGATCTCGGCTTCGGAAGGGCGCGCCTCGACCCGGATCAGCGCCGAGGTCATCCGGGCGCCGGGCGCCTCGGCGAGCCACTCCTCCGGGAAGACGTCGAAACCGGAGGCATCGAAGGGCCGGTCGGAATGGCCCGGCGCGAAGGCGGTGTAGGTCACGAACTCGGTGTGCTGCTCCCACTTGAGCAGGAATCGGCCGATCCGACCGAAGTAATGGGTAGCTCCCGGCGAGGGGTGATCGGCCCCGTGCCGGTCGAGGAGCTTCACGAGATGGGCCCGGTCCGCGGCGCGGTCACGCCCGGCGGCGTCGCTCGGCTGCTTGACGGCGAGGTACGCAGCGGTGCAGGGCGCCTCGATCGCCGGGAAGGGGCGCGCATGCAGCTCGTTGGCCAGCTGGTAGCGCAGGGGGTGGTCTTCGATCGGGCTCATGGGTCGGTCAAGCTCCTCGCTCGCCCGTCCCATACGCCTATACGCGGCGGAACGGAACGCAAAAAACCGTTGACGCGCGGGCAGTTAGGCGTGTGCAACGGTATGCCGGCCTCCCGGCGCCGGGCCGGCCGGGCCGAGCCGCCTCCATCCGCCAGGGGGAAAAACGATGCAATGCCCGGAACTTACCACGAGCCTTCCAGCGCGCGCAGGGTCACATCACATGCCCAGCGCTTCCTTGTAGAGCTCGAGCACCGCCTCTTCTTCGGCCAGATCCTCCTTGTCGCGCTTTCTCAGCGCGATAAGCCGCCGCATCACCTTCGTGTCGTAGCCACGCCCCTTGGCCTCCGCCATGACCTCCTTCTGCTGATCGGCGATATCCTTCTTCTCGGCCTCGAGCCGCTCGAATCGTTCGATGAACTGGCGCAGCTCCGCCGCCGTCACCCGCTGGCTCTCGGTTCG
>CAYXOX010000077.1:0-9472 GCA_964466745.1 uncultured Rhodobacterales bacterium | reverse complement strand
CCCTCGCTCTGTTGCGGCCTGCCCCGTGCCGGGGCGCAGCGGCGCCCGCCCTCGGGGCGAGCGCGACTGGTAGCCGGAGCCGGACCACCGGGCAAGGGCCGGCCGCCCCCTTGCATGCCGACGCCGTTCGCGAGACATCTCGGGCAAGAGATCGAAACCTCCGGAGCGCGCCCATGCAGATCCTCGTCACGCTCGGAACGGTCGTGTCCGTCATCGGCCTCGGCGGCCTCGTCTACTGCATCGTGGCGATCTTCCGGGCGCGCCGCGCGGGCCTGTCCGACGACGCGCTTCGAAGCCGCCTCGCCCGGCTGGTCCCGCTCAACCTCGGCGCCCTGTTGCTCTCCTTCACCGGGCTCGGGATGATCCTCGTGGGCGCATTGATGGGCTGACGCCCGTCGCGCCGTTCGAGCGCCGCAGCAGGCTGCCAGCGCGACCCGCACCGGCCAGACGCAGGATGAAGCCGCCTGCCGCGTTCGGCGTCCGCCGTCCCGGAGCGCTGTGCGCGGCCCCGCGGCCCTGACGCCCAGCCGCTGCGGTGCCCGTTCATCTTGGCCGAAATACTCCGGGGGAGTCTCCGCCTGCGGAGACGGGGGCAGCGCCCCCAGCGCGGCCGGCCACCGGTCGACAACGGCCCCGAACCGCGCAGGCCCGTGCGCGCCCGACCGGTCCGGCCTGAAAGCCCGAGCCTCGAAAGGCGCGGCGCGGAAAAGCGAAGAGCAGCGGCGCCCGGTCACGCACGCGATGAGACCCCGGTCTCGCGTCAGGAGACCGTTCCTTCATCCGGCGCGCCCGCCTCGCGCGGCGGCGGCGCGGCCGGACGCAGCGCGGCAACGCCCCTGCCCTCGCGGACGAGTTCCGCCCAGCCCGGAGCGGGCTCCCGGTCCTGATCGAGGCCCTTCGCCCGCGGGGCGCCGTCCGCCCCAGCCCGGGCGCGCAGGTCGCGCAGGATGCCGAGCAGGCCGGCGGCTTCCGCCGCCTGCATCGGGCCTCCGCGCCAGCGGGGAAAACCGTGCCCGTGAACCGCGGCCACATCGACGCAGCCAGCCGTCGCGGCACCTCCGCGCGCCACGAGCCAGGCACCCGCATTGGCCATGGCCAGCAGGCAGCTGCGCTGGATCTCGGCCGCCCCCGGCGGTCGCCGCGCGGCGCCGACCCCGGCACACACCTTCGCGGCGAGGGCCAGCACCTCCGGGTCTTCCCGCCCCCTGCCGCCGGCCGCGGCGTCGTAGGCATAGACGCCGGCCCCGCCCCGGTGTCCCTCGCGACCCGCCGCCCTGAGCCGGGCAAGAAACCCTTCCGGCGCCACCGTCGCGGCAACCGCTCCGCCCGCTCCACCGAAGAGACAGACCGCAAGCGCACCGTCGGGCTCGGCAAGGTCGAGTTCCTGGAACGGGCCGCGTGCGAAGCCGTAGTCGCGAAGCGCCAAGTCCACCGCGTAAGGCGAGGCGCCCGCGGACACGAGGGCGTCGGCCTCCCGCAGGCAGGCGGCGAAGACAGCACCGGCCAGGCACCCCGCGCCGGCGCCGGGCCCGGCAAGAACCGGCTGCTTGCCCATGCGCCGGGCCAGCGCCAGGGCCGAAGCCAGCGCCACGCGCCCGGTTCCGGCGCCCGCCACCACCTCGACGAGCCGGTGGACGGGAGCGGGAGCGAGGAAATTCAGGCCCAGCACATCGGCCGGGCGCCCAGCGGCACGGGCAAGCCTGTCCACCACCGGCAGCGGGCTCGCAGTTGCAAGAACGGTGCCGGGCCGGGTGATTTCCCCGAGCTTCGCGAAGAGCGCTTCCTGCCCGGCGATGTCTCCCGCATCGGCTGAAACAACGATCAGCCCGGCCGATCCGAAATCTTCCGGGCCGGCCACGGGATCGAGCAGCGCGAGACGCGCCGCGCGGATCTCGGTGGCCAGCTTCCCGCGGGATACCGCGCGGTCGAACAGCCCCGTGACCCGGGCGACACCGGCCTCGAGCGCATCGATGTCGGGCGCGGCAAGGTGCACGCGCAAACCGGCGTTGAGCAAGGCCACGGCGATCCCCGTGCCGCGCTCATCGGCGCCGTAGACGGCGCAGTCCGAAATCGCTCGGGGCGCGACACCGCGGAGTGCCGCGGGGTGGGCGGCGGCGCGCTCGGCGGCTGCCAGCGTGCGCAGGGCACGCCCCTGCCCGGAGGTGCAGCACGCCTCGAAAGCGTCGCGCTCGAAGGCCAGCCCCGCCTCGAAAGGCAGAAGCCCGGCCGCCTCGATGCATTCCACCGCACGGAGCCGCGCCGCCTCGGGGTGCTGTGTCTCCCGCGTGCGCGCCGCAGCGATCGCCGGGGCATCGAAAAGCCCATGGTGACGGCGGCCCGCGGTCGGGCGCGGCACAGGGTCCTCGGCAAGGCGCTGGCGCACCCAGGCCGCGGCGGCGGCCGCCATGCCTTCGGGAACCGCGTCGAGAACGTCATCCACGATCCCGGCGGCGGCAAGCTCGGACGCCGCGCGGGCATGCCCAGCCAGAACGAGATCGAGCGCGGCGGCCGCACCGGCCAGCCGAGGCAACCGCTGGGTTGCGCCCGCACCGGGCGGCAGCCCGATGCGCAGGTCGGGCAGCGCGGCTCGGGCATCCCGCGCCGCGATCCGCCAATGCGCGGCAAGGGCCAGTTCGAAGCCCGCACCGGCTGCCAGCCCCTGCAGGAGCGCGACCACCGGCTTCGGGCTGGCTTCGAGCGCGCGGCAGGCCCGCGCGACCGTGTCGGCCGCGGCGAGAATGGCAGCGTCGCTCTCGGCGGCCAAACCGCGCCCGCCGACGGCGGCACTCTCGGGACCCGTCGCGAAAACCGTTGGCGCACCGCGCAGAAGGACGGCCCGCACGCCCGGGTCGCCAGCCGCGTCGTCGAGCGCGGTGACAAGGCCATCGCACAGGTCTTGCCCCAGGGCGTTGAGCGGGGGCGCATCCATCTGCAGGAGCGCGATCTCGCCATCGCGCGTCACGGTGACCGAAGCACGTGCCGGCTCGCGTGGTTCCCTGTCCCCGCCCGCCGCGGGGCCCGACGCCGACTCTGGCGGCCCGCCGGGGGTTTCCTCTGCCTCGTCCATGGTGCGATTAGGGCGCAGCCCGGCGCTTCGCGCAAGAAAAACACCCGCCGGGCCCGACAAGGCCCTGCGCCCGGCACGCATCGTTCGTGGCGCGCGCTCAAGCTCTTTGCGCCCCGGCGACAGGCCGGGACGAAGCGCTGACGTTGCCGATCCTCGTTCAGATCGGAAGGTTGTCGAACCGGGCCTCGATCGCGGCTTCGATCAGGCGGTCGTCCAGGTCACGCAGGCGCGCGGGCACCTCGCCGCCCGCGCGGCGCAACTCTTCCAATGCCGCGTGCAGCTCCTCCTCGTGCTGCCACCCACCCTCGGGATCCGCCTCGATGCGGGCGACCACGGCGTTCAGACGGTCATGCATGGTCATGTGTCGTTCCCATTCCTCGCGTCGTTCGCTTTCTCGCGCGGCGACCTCGGCCTGGTTGTACCGAGGCACGCGGCGCACCTGGTACTCCGGCGGTCAGGCCCCGTGTGCGCGGGAGCCGGCGTGCCGCCAGGACGGGAGCCCGGCCAGCAGCCCCGGCAGCCCCGGTTTCGGCCAGCCTGCGCGACGCAACGGCAGCGCCCCATCGGTACTTGTTCCGAACTCCCTAAGCCAGGCAGAGGCGCTGGCATGCTCGCCGAACGGGCCGGCGCGGGCATGCGCACGTTCGGCAAAGCCCTGGTGCAGCCCCTCGCGCACGGCTGCCGCCACCGCCGGATCGGCGATCAGCGCCGCGATCCGCCGGCGCAAGGCCGTCTGACGGTTGGGGTCGGCGGCGAGCGGGTCGAGCGCTCGCTCGATGAGCCGACAGGCCGCTTCGGCCCTGACCTCCGGTGCGTCGATCATGCCTCGCCGGCCGCGCAGCTGGCGCAGAGCGGCGTGAAGGGCAACAGCCGCAGGCGCTCCTGGGGGATCGGTTCCTCGCACCTGACGCAGATGCCATAGGTTCCCTCGTCCATCCGCGCGAGCGCCGCCTTGATTCGGGCGATTTCCTGCTGGCCCGACGTGCCCAGCCGCTCGAGCACCTCGTCGGCTTCCCGCTCGGTGGCCAGTTCCGACCAGTCGCGCGACTGGTGGCTGTCCAGCTCTTCCTCGATGTCGTGGAGACGGTCGTCGAGTTCCGCGAGTCGTTCCAGCATCGCGCGGCGCAGCTCGTCGTTGCGGTCCATGTCTTTCTCCTCCGGTCGCTGCGCGGAATGGTGGCGCAACGGGGGCAGGTGGCGCATTGATGCAAGTCAACCGCCGGTGGGGTGCGGCAGCCGCGCGAATTTCACGCGAACTGCCCCCTTGAAACACATATAGAAAGCTGCATATGATGGGCGCAGCGCAAGGGAGACCGTCATGCACCCCAATGTTACAGCCTTCTTCGACGAAGCCACCAACACCATCACCTATCTCGTGCAGGAGCCCGAGGGCCGCGCCTGCGCCGTGATCGACAGCGTACTCGACTTCGACTACGCCTCCGGCCGGACCGACACGCGCTCCGCCGACGCGGTGATCGCCGCGATCCGCGAGCGGGGCCTCGACCTGCAGTGGATCCTCGAGACCCACGTCCACGCGGACCACCTCTCGGCCGCGCCCTACATCCAGGAACGGATCGGCGGGAAGATCGGCATCGGCCGGAAGATCACCGTGGTGCAGGACACCTTCGGAAAGGTGTTCAACGAGGGCACGGAGTTCGAGCGCGACGGCTCGCAGTTCGACAAGCTCTTCGAGGAGGGCGACAGCATCCACATCGGCCAGATGCGCGTCGATGTCCTGCACACCCCTGGCCATACCCCGGCCTGCCTGACCTACGTGATCGGCGACGCGGCCTTCGTGGGCGACACGCTCTTCATGCCGGATTTCGGAACCGCGCGGTGCGATTTCCCCGGCGGATCGGCGGAAACCATGTGGGAAAGCGTGCAGAAGATCCTGGCGCTGCCCGACGAGACCCGGATCTTCGTCGGCCACGACTACAAGGCCCCCGGCCGCGATCATTACGCCTGGGAAACGACGGTGGGCGAGCAGAAGGCGGCCAACGTTCACGTGGGTGGCGGCGCCGCCCGGGAAGAGTTCGTGAAGCGCCGCACCGAGCGCGATGCGCAACTCGACATGCCAAAGCTCATCATCCCGTCGCTTCAGGTGAACATGCGCGCCGGGCAGTTCCCGGCCCCGGAAAACGACGGATCGGTGTTCCTGAAGGTGCCGGTCAACAAGCTCTGACACGAAAGCGAAGGAATCGCGCGAAATGGAAATGGACTGGATCATGGGGGCGATCGGCGGGCTGATCATCGGCACCGCCGGCGCACTCTACCTCCTGGTGAACGGGCGCATCATGGGCGCCAGCGGGATCATCGGCGGCATGGTGGACGGCTCGGGCTGGAGCGCCTGGCGCGACCGCCTGCCCTTCATCGCGGGCCTCTTCGCGGTGCCGGCCGTAGCCGTGTGGATGACCGGCCCCGTCGAAACCAACGTGACATCGAACATCGCAGTGCTCGTGGCTGCCGGCCTCCTCGTGGGCATCGGCACGCGCATCGCCAACGGCTGCACCTCCGGGCACGGCGTGTGCGGGATTTCCCGCCTGAGCATGCGCGGCATGGTCGCCACCGTCTTCTACATCCTCGCGGGCGGCCTTTCTGTGCTGTTTTTCCGCCATCTGCTGGGAGTGATCTGATGCGATCTCTCGTTTCCTTCGCCGCCGGCGGCCTGTTCGGCCTCGGACTGCTGATCTCGGGCATGGTCGATACCGCCAAGGTTCAGGGCTGGCTCGACGTGTTCGGAGCCTGGGACCCCACGCTCGCCTTCGTCATGGGCGGCGCAATCCTGCCCATGGCCGCGGCCTGGGCCTATGCCCGCGGCCGTGCGCCCGCACTTGGCGGCAGCTTCCCCGCGCCGTCACGCACCGAGGTGGGCCGCCCGCTCGTGGTGGGCTCGGTGCTCTTCGGGGCCGGGTGGGGTCTCGCCGGGCTCTGCCCGGGGCCGTCGATCGCCGCGCTCGGCTTTGGCGGCACCGGCGTGTGGGTCTTCGTGGCGGCGATGGCCGCGGGCATGCTCGTCGCGCCGCGGCTGCGGCCCTTCGTGGAAGGCAGCGCGGGGCTCGACGCCGTGCGCACGGCCGGATAGGTCGGAAAGATGGATATTCGACCCCTCACCCCCGACTACGCCGTCACACCGCAGATCGCGCCCGAAGACATGGGCGCGATCGCCGCGGCGGGCTTTCGCACCATTCTCGCCAACCGGCCCGACGCGGAAAACCCGCCCGAACTGCACCTCGCGAGAATCGCGCAGGCGGCCGAGGCGGCCGGGCTCGCCTTCGTGAGCAACCCGTTTGCGAGCCCCGCCATGACGCTCGAGCATGTGGAGCGCCAGCGCGAGCTGCTCGATGCCGCCGAGGCGCCGGTGCTGGCATATTGCGCCAGCGGCAACCGGTCGACGGTCTGCTGGATGTTCGCCAACGCGGGGCGCCTGCCTGTGGATGAGATGATCTCGGCCGCCACGGCCGCCGGCTATCCCGTCGGTCACCTGGCGCCGCAGCTCGAGGCCGTGGCAGCCTCCAAACCCTGATCGGCAGCCGGGGCGGCGCGGCTAGGCGCCCGCCCCGGCAGGCGGGGGCCCACCGCTTCCCGGAGCGCCGCGGGCGCCCTGGTTTCCGGGGCCCTCAGGCGGGAGTGGATCGTGCGCCGCATGATCCTTGCCTGCCGGCGCGACCCCGGGCGGCACGCTTGCCGCGGC
Organism: uncultured Rhodobacterales bacterium; assembly: GCA_964466745.1. Classification (GTDB taxonomy): domain Bacteria; phylum Pseudomonadota; class Alphaproteobacteria; order Rhodobacterales; family Rhodobacteraceae; genus CAYXOX01. Next base: position 2,714 of record CAYXOX010000077.1, on the reverse strand, counting down.
GTTCAGCCGTATCGCGCGAAACCCGTCCGACCGCCCCAGCCGGGCCTCGGCCACGCGCCGCCCCTCGATCGTCTCGAGGGCGACGCTGGCCAGAACGCTCCGCGGCAGGCCCAGCGTCTCACCGGGAGCCATGGCCGCAAGGGCCGAAAGCGAGATCCGCTGCCGGCAGAGAACCGCGCGCAGGCTCACCCTGGCCTCCTTGAGGCTTTTCCCGAAGGCCGATTGCCAGACCGCCCTTCGTTCGCCCGGCGGAATCCGGCGCCGCGTCTCCGGGAACGCCAGCTCCAGCTGGCCCGTCTTGGCTCCGGCGCCGAGGTCAAGGTCCACCCCGAGAAACCTGTAGGGCACATCCTCCAGCACGAGCCCCACGGCGTCCGGCCCATCGACGCGTTCGGCGCAGGCCATGGACAGCGCCCAGCTCCGGGCCGGGCCCTCGGCGAGCGTCGCCACGAGCCGGGCCACCGTATCGTTGACCACCGGCACGGCCATCGCCGCATCCACCCCGGTGGCGGGGCGGGGATCGGCCGGGTCCGCCAGGACGCGACCGGTCGTCTGCACCTCGATCAGCGCGGCGAGAAGCTGGGCATCGAGGCGCGCGAGGCCCGTGGTGCCCCGGCCCCGAAGGCAGAGCAGAAGCTGCCCGTCGCCCGCGCCGAGATGCGCTTTCAGCTCTGCCAGGGTCACCCGCGACTCGCGCACCTCCACGGGCATCGCCGCGAGCCCTGTCACGGCATCGGCCGCCAGGGATGCGGCAAGCCCCAGCGACCGGGAGGGCACGGGCCCGTGACGACCCTCCCGGGCCGTCGACCGTGCCCCCTGCCCGATGAGAAGGGCCGCACCCCGCCGATCTGCCATCGCTCCGCCCGCCGATCTGCCCGAATCGGAGCGATCCTTGCATTCGGGCGTTTACGGTTCCTTTCGCACGGCCTTTTCACGCCGCCCGACGTGCCATATACCCTCGGCAAACAACGGGCGGGGCGCCTTGCGTGCCCCGAGCCCTCGGGCCGCTCCGCGCGTCGGGGCGGACAAGGCCGGGCACACGGCGAGGCACCCAGAGGCAGGAGCGCAGATGAGCAAACCTTCTCACGACGAAGACGTGGCCTTCATCGAGGCCCTGGCCAAGCTCCTGCGCGCTCAGGATCTGACGGAGCTGGAGGTCAAGCGCGAGTATGGCGACGACGACAGCCTGACGGTTCGCGTCAGCCGGGCGGCCCCACCGCCGCCGCCGCCTGTCCTTGCAGCACAGCCCGCGGCACCCGCGGCCGCGCCCGCGGCCCCGTCGCGCGCCGCCGCAGCGCCGAGCGAGGATCCCGCGCAGCACCCCGGCGCGGTCACGTCGCCCATGGTGGGCACGGTCTACCTTCAGGCCGAACCCGGCGCGCCTCCCTTCGCCGAAGTGGGCAAGACGGTGGCGGAGGGCGATACGCTGCTGATCGTCGAGGCGATGAAAACGATGAACCACATCCCCGCGCCGCGGGCCGGCACGATCCGCCGCATTCTCGTGGAAGACGGCGCTCCCGTGGAATACGGCGCCCCGCTCGTGATCCTCGAGTGACGGCCGGAGGCGCGGCGCGATGTTCCAGAAGATCCTGATCGCCAACCGCGGCGAGATCGCGCTGCGCGTGGTGCGTGCGGCCCGCGAGATGGGCATTCCGACCGTGGCGGTCCATTCCACCGCCGATGTCGATGCCATGCATGTGCGCATGGCCGACGAGAGCGTCTGCATCGGCCCGCCCCCGGCCATGCAGAGCTACCTGTCGATGCCGGCGATCATCTCGGCCTGCGAGGTCACCGGCGCGGATGCGATTCACCCCGGCTACGGGTTCCTTTCGGAGAACGCGCAGTTCGTCCAGATCGTGCAGGATCACGGGATCACCTTCATCGGCCCCACCGCCCGCCATATCGAGATGATGGGCGACAAGATCACCGCCAAGGAGACGATGCGCGCTCTCGGCGTGCCCTGCGTTCCCGGCTCGGAGGGCGGCGTTCCCGATCTGGAGACCGCGCGCACGGTCGCGGCGGAGATCGGCTACCCGGTGATCGTGAAGGCGACCGCGGGCGGCGGCGGCCGCGGCATGAAGCTCGCGCGCACCGCACCGGAACTCGAACGCGCCTTTCTCACCGCGCGCTCCGAGGCCAAGGCCGCCTTCGGAAACGACGAGGTCTACATCGAAAAGTATCTCGGCAAGCCCCGGCACATCGAGATCCAGGTCTTCGGCGACGGCAAGGGCAAAGCCGTGCACCTCGGCGAGCGCGATTGCTCGCTCCAGCGCCGGCACCAGAAGGTTTTCGAGGAAGCGCCGGGACCCGCGATCGATGCGGAAACGCGCGCCGAGATCGGGCGCATCTGCGCCGAAGCGGTGGCCCGGATCGATTACATCGGCGCCGGCACGATCGAGTTTCTCTACGAGAACGGTGCCTTCTACTTCATCGAGATGAACACCCGCCTGCAGGTGGAGCACCCGGTGACCGAGGCGGTCTTCGGCGTGGATCTCGTGCGCGAGCAGATCAACGTGGCAGCCGGCCTTCCGATGTCGCTGCGGCAGGAGGATCTGGCCGTGTCCGGGCACTCGATCGAGGTGCGCATAAACGCCGAGCGCCTGCCGGATTTCGCGCCCTCGCCCGGCCGCATCACCCAGTACCACGCCCCGGGCGGGCTCGGTGTGCGGATGGATAGCGCGCTTTACGACGGCTACACGATCCCGCCCTACTAC
>CAYXOX010000076.1:0-13499 GCA_964466745.1 uncultured Rhodobacterales bacterium | reverse complement strand
GAAACCCCGTGAAACGCGGATGCCGCGGTTGCCTGCAGGCGGCTGCTGAGGTACGCCGCGGGCATGCCCAACACCCTGACAAGGCGCGGAGTTCTTTTCGGTGCTGCGTCGCTGCTCGGCAGCGCGGCACTGGCGGAAGCGCCGGCCCGGTCGGACCGCCCGCGCCTTCGGCCATGGGCGCCCGCCGGGGCAGCAGACGTGCTTGCGCGCAGCGGACTTTCGGGGCGTCACGCGGCCGTTCTGCTCGATGCCGCCTCGGGGCAACCGCTCGATGCGTTCGAGTCCGGGCTTTCGCTGCCGCCTGCAAGCACGCTGAAGGCGATCACCGCGCTCTATTCACTCGATGCGCTGGGGGCTGGCTTCCGGTTCCGGACGCGGTTGCGGGCCACCGGCCCTATCGAGGCCGGCACCTTGCGGGGAGATCTGATCCTGCAGGGTGGCGGCGATCCGCGCCTCGACACCGACGATCTCGCGGCCATGGCCGAGGCGCTCGCCGAGCAAGGGGTCCGCGCGGTTTCGGGGCGCTTCCTCGTGGATGCGTCTGCGCTGCCGGAAGTGGAAACCATCGATCGCGGCCAGCCACCCCACGTGAGCTACAGCCCCGCCGTGGGCGGGCTCAATCTCAACTTCAACCGGGTCCATTTCGAATGGGCCCGCCAGGGCTCGGGCTACGCGGTGACGATGCAGGCCCGGGCCGCCGCCAACAGCCCGGATGTCGCCCGCACCCGCATGCGGATCGAGGACCGCTCGATCCCGGTGTTCGCGTTCGCACGCGGCGGGCCCGGCGCAGGCGCAACCGAAGACTGGAGCGTCGCACGCGGCGCTCTTGGCGGCGGCGGCTCGCGCTGGCTCCCGGTGCGCGCGCCCGATCTCTATGCCGGCGAGGTGTTTGCCGCTCTGGCCGGTGCCAGGGGCATAAGGCTGGCCGAAGCCACGCCGGGCCGCGCGCCGCAGGGCGCGGCCGAGCTCGTGCGTTACGAGAGCCCTCCGCTCGAAACCGTGCTGACCGACATGCTGCGCTTTTCCACCAACGTGACCGCCGAGGCGACCGGGCTCACCGCCAGCGCGGAGCAGGGGCGCGTGCCGGGTGGCCTGCCTGCCTCCGGCGCGGCGATGGCACAGTGGATGCAAGGACGGCACAGCGCGGCGGGGGACTTCGTCGATCACTCGGGCCTCGGCGATGCCTCGAGGATTACCGCGGCGAGCCTCGCGCAGGTGATGGCGCAGGCCGCGCCCGGCCCGCTCCCGTCGATGCTCAAGCCCTTCGCGCTCGCCGACGGTCCCGGGCCCTCGGCGCCCGGGCTGGAGGTCATGGCAAAGACCGGCACGCTCAACTTCGTCAGCACTCTTGCGGGATACATCGGTGTTCCGGGGGAACGGCCCGGCCTCGCCTTCGCGATCCTCTCGGCCGACGTGCCCCGCCGCGCGGCGATCCCTGTGGCGGAAAGGGAACGCCCGGCGGGAGCGCGCAGCTGGGAGCGGACGGCGCGCGGTCTGCAGCGGCGTCTGCTGGCCGGCTGGATCGCCTCCCACGGCTGACACGGCAGGACCGCAAGGCCCGGCGCGCGCCGCCGCGGGGCTAGCGCACCAGCGGCTCCAGCGGATCGTAGGATGGCGCGCCCGCATCGCCCCAGGCGACCGCGGGAAGGCTGTCGGGCTTGAAGCGCAGCCCGGCCATTTCGGCGCGGGTCACGAAACGCCGGCGGCTCACGATGCCCTCGGGATCCTGCCAGCCCGGATCGAGCCGGCCCGAGACGATGCGGGCGCGGAAGTACACATCCACCTGGTGAAACCCGCCGCCCGGCGCGTGGAACTCGTTGACGAGGCAGCTCTCGCCCACCTCGATGCCCAGGCCGGTTTCCTCGTGCACCTCCCGCACGAGGTTGTCGGTCAGGGAGGAATGCAGCTCCACCCCGCCGCCCGGCGCACACCAGAGATCCGAACCGCTCTTCCAGGCGTTCACCAGCAGCAGGCGATTCTCGTGAAGGATGATCGCGCGCACGGCAAGGCGGGGGCTCACGGGCTCAGGCCGTTCGCGCCGGGCGCCGTGGCTGCACGGCGGGCGTGGCGAGCGCGACGCTCATTGTGGCGGGCCGGGAAGAAGGCGGTTCACGTGCCCCATCTTGCGCCCGGCGCGCACCTCCGCCTTGCCGTAAAGATGGATCGAGGCGCCCTCGCGCGCGAGGGCGGGCAGCCTGTCGAGATCGCTGCCGATGAGGTTTTCCATCTCGGCGGCGGAATGGGGGGCGGTGGGCCCCAATGGCCAGCCGGCGATGGCGCGGATGTGCTGTTCGAACTGGCAGTGGGTGCAGGCGTCCTGCGTCCAGTGCCCCGAGTTGTGCACGCGGGGGGCGAACTCGTTGGCCAGCAGCCCCTCGCCCGTCACGAAAAGCTCCAGCCCCAGGGTGCCGACATAGCCGAGCGCCTCGGCGAGCCGTGCCGCCATGGCGCGGGCCTCCTTTGCGAGGGCGGGCGATACCGCGGCCGGCACCCGGGTGCGCCGCAGGATACCGCCATCATGGGTGTTCTCGCCGGGCGGATAGGAGGCGATCTCGCCGCCGAGCCCGCGTGCCACGATCACCGAGATCTCCCGCTCGAACGGAACGAAGGCTTCCAGCACCGCCGGCACCTCGCCGATCGCGGCCCAGGCCGCGGCGGCATCGTCACCCGGCCCGATCCGGGCCTGTCCCTTGCCGTCGTAGCCCATGCGGCGGCTCTTGAGGATCGCCGGCCGGCCGAGCGCGCGCAGGGCGGCTTCGAGATCGGCGGCACTGTCCACCGGCAGATGAGGCGCGGGCGGCAGGCCGGCCTCGGCGAGAAACGCCTTTTCCGTCAAGCGGTCCTGGGCGATCTCAAGCGCACGGGGTCCGGGCCGCAGCGGACACAGCCCGTCCAGAAGCTGCGCCGCCTCGGCCGGTACGTTCTCGAATTCGTAGGTCACGACGCCGACGCGCGCGGCGAAGGCCCGGAGCGCTGCGGCGTCATCGTAGCCGGCCACGGTGTGCCCGGCGGCCAGATGGGCGGCCGGCGCCGCGGGATCGGGATCGAACACATGGGTGCGGTAGCCGAGGCGGCCGGCGGCCACGGAAAGCATCCGCGCGAGCTGCCCGCCGCCCAGGATGCCGATGACGGTGCCCAGCGGCAGCGCACCGGGGATGGCTTCAGTCATCCTCCGGCGTCTCCGGGATCGAGGCGGAGAGCGCCTCGCGCCATGTTTCCAGCCGCTCGGCAAGGTCCGGATCGGCGAGGGCGAGGATCTGCGCCGCAAGCAGCCCTGCATTGACCGCGCCGGCCGCGCCGATGGCCATGGTGGCCACCGGGTAGCCGCGCGGCATCTGGACGATGGAATAGAGGCTGTCGAGCCCGCCGAGCGCCCGTGTCTGTACCGGCACGCCGATCACGGGAAGCAATGTCTTGGAGGCCAGCATTCCCGGAAGATGGGCGGCCCCTCCGGCCCCGGCCACGATCACGCGAAGCCCGCGGGACATCGCGCTCGTGCCGTAGTCCCAGAGCCTGTCCGGTGTGCGATGTGCCGAGACGATCCGCTTTTCGAACGCGACGCCGAGCTCTTCGAGCACCTCGGCCGCGCCCTGCATGGTGGGCCAGTCGGAGCGGCTGCCCATCACGATTCCCACCTGTGCGCCCATGGCCTCCGCCTTCGCTGCCCCGCGGGCCACGACTATAAGGAGAGGCGCGGATCAGGCAATGATGTCGGGTGTGAGTTCGTCCTCGATGGCCGCGATACGATCCTTGAGAACGAGCTTCTGCTTCTTGAGCCGCTTCAGCGTCAGGGGATCGGCGACCTGTCGCTCCTGAAGGGCGGTTATCGCGTCGTCGAGATCGCGGTGCTCCCGCCGCAAGACGGCGAGCTTCACGCGCAACACATCCTCGTGCTTCATTTCCATCGGCGCATTCATCGGCCCGATCCCTCACGTTCGCAGGCGATCAGGATAGCGATTCCGTGCGCCTGCGCAAAGCCCTGCCTCTTGCGAGGGCTCTTGCGACGCCCCATATCGCCTGCACGGGACGGTTGCCGGAAGGGGCCGTCCGAGAGCACAGTCGCTTTGCTGAAAGGACGTGTCGATGACGAAGCTGACCCTCGGCTCCCATCCGTTCCTGCTCGGGTTCGAGCAGCTCGAACGGCTCGTGGAGCGCACCGCGAAGACCGGTAACGACGGGTATCCGCCCTACAACATCGAGCAGACATCGGAGACCTCCTACCGGATCACGCTCGCGGTGGCCGGGTTTCGCGAGGACGATCTCGCGATCACGGTGGAAGACCGGCAGCTCGTGATCCGGGGCCGGCAGCGCGACGACAGCGAGGGCCGCCTGTTCCTCCATCGAGGGATCGCGGCGCGCCAGTTCCAGCGCAGTTTCGTGCTGGCCGATGGCGTGGAAGTTGGCGAGGCGGCCATGGAAAACGGGCTTCTGCACGTCGACCTCGTGAGGTCGGTGCCCGATAGCGTTGTGCAGACCATCAAGATCAAGCGGGGGTGAGCCCATGAACGCGAAATTCACGCAGTTGGACGAAACCGGCGACCGGATCGTCTATGTCAAATCGGTTGCGGTGGCCGATCTGCCGCGCGAAGTCCAGGAGCAGGCGGACGGCATGGAACATCTTTACGCCGTCCACCGCGCCGACGGCCAGCAACTGGCGCTCGTTGCCGATCGCAAGCTCGCGTTCCTGCTGGCGCGGCAGCATGACCTGCGCCCGGTAACGGTGCACTAGCGGGAGTTGCCTGCCCTCGGGCCGTGCCCGGGGGGCAGGGCGATGCCGCCCGGCCGGAACGGCGCGAAGCGGGGAGTTGCCCCGCGCCCCGGAGCATTCTTGCCAAGGTGAACCCGGCGAGGCGAAGCCTTCCGGTGCTGCGCCGGCACGCGCTCGACTGCCATGGACGTGCGGTGCCCGGAGCCTCCCTGCGCATCGGGGCCGAGCCGGGCGGGGCGCCGCGCCGTGCGGGCGAACCCCCGACCCTTCGGACACGAGCGACCCGGCGCCGGCGCGTCGTCAGCCGGCCACGAGGCCCATCTGCTCGAGCTTCAGAAGCACCTGATGCGCGCAGTTGTCCACGTCGACATTCTCGGTCTCGAGGCGCAGTTCGGGGGCGTCGGGCACGTCGTAGGGATCTGAGATCCCAGTGAACTCCTTGATCTTTCCCTCGCGGGCCAGGCGGTAGAGGCCCTTGCGGTCGCGCCGTTCGCACTCCTCGATGGAGGTGGCGACATGGACCTCGACGAAGGCGCCGAACTGCTCGATCTCCTCGCGCACCGCGCGCCGTGTCGCGCCATAGGGGGCGATGGGCGCGCATATGGCGATGCCGCCGTTCTTGGTGATCTCGGCGGCCACGAAACCGATGCGGCGGATGTTGAGATCGCGGTGTTCCTTGGAGAATCCGAGCTCGCTGGAGAGATTCTTGCGCACGATGTCGCCGTCGAGCAGCGTCACCGGGCGGCCGCCCATCTCCATCAGCTTGACCATGAGCGCATTGGCGATGGTGGACTTGCCCGACCCCGAGAAGCCGGTGAAGAACACCGTGAAGCCCTGCCGGGCGCGGGGCGGGCGCGTCTTGCGAAGCTCGGAAACCACGGCGGGAAAGGAGAACCACTCGGGGATCTCGAGACCCTCGGAAAGGCGCCGGCGCAGCTCGGTTCCCGAGATGTTGAGAACCGTGGCGCCCTCTTCCACCTCGTCGGCGGGTTCGTACTGCGCCCGGTCCTGCACGTAGACCATCTGCTTGAAGGGCACCATCTCGATGCCGATCTCGGCCTCGAGCGACCGGAAGAGATCCTGGGCCTCGTAAGGGCCGTAGAAGTCATCGCCGGCCGAGTTCTTGCCCGGCCCGGCGTGGTCGCGGCCCACGATCATGTGCGTGCAGCCGTGGTTGCGGCGGATGATCCCGTGCCAGACCGCCTCGCGCGGGCCGGCCATGCGCATGGCGAGGTTGAGAAGGCTCATGGTCGTCGTCGCGGCCGGGTAGTGATCGAGCACGGCCTCGTAGCAGCGCACCCGCGTGAAGTGGTCGATGTCGCCTGGCTTGGTCATCCCCACGACGGGATGGATCAGCAGGTTGGCCTGGGCCTCGCGCGCGGCGCGGAACGTGAGCTCCTGGTGGGCACGGTGGAGCGGGTTGCGGGTCTGGAACGCCACGATGCGCCGCCATCCGAGCTTGCGGAAGAAGGCGCGCAGCTCGTTGGGCGTATCGCGCCGCGCCTTGAAATCGTAGTGGACCGGTTGCTGGATGCCGGTCACGGGGCCGCCGAGGTAGACCGGGCCGGCGGCATGATGGAGGTAGTTCACGGCAGGGTGCGCCGTGTCGTCCGCGCCGAACACGGCCGCCGCTTCGCGGGCCTTGTCGGGCACCCACTTGTCGGTGACGGTCATGGTGGCGAGGATGACGCCCTCCTGGTCGCGCAGGGCGATGTCCTGGCCCGGCTCCACGCCCGCGGCGAAGGCCTCCGAGACGTCGAGCGTGACCGGAATAGGCCAGAGCGCGCCGTCGGCCGTGCGCATCGTTTCGACCACGCTCGTGTAGTCGGCCTCGCCGAGGAAGCCCTTGAGCGGGAAGAAGCCGCCGTTCATCAGCAGTTCGAGATCGCAGATCTGGCGCGGTGTGAGATCCCAGGAGGTGAGCTGCGCTGCCTCGGCCTTCATCTTCTGTGCGCTGTCATAGGAGACGAAGAGCTCCGGAAGCGGAGCGAGGTTGGGCGGCATCGTCATCGGTGGGTCTCGCTTGTGGGGAGGGCGCGGGGCCGGTCGCGCGCCTGCTAGCCCGGGAACGGGGCGGTATTCAAGCGCGCAGCCGTGACAATTGCGACCTCTTCGCGGCGGTTTCGCGGCCCGCGGCCCGGCGCGCGCCGTTGCCTGGCGACGCCAGGCCGGATCGGTCGGCGCCGTGGCGGGGCTATTCCGCGGCCTGGGAGACCGCGTCCTGCGCCGACAGGAACCGCTCGGCCTCCAGCGCGGCCATGCAGCCCATGCCGGCCGAGGTGACGGCCTGGCGGTAGGCGTGGTCGGTCAGGTCGCCCGCGGCAAAGACGCCGGGGATCGAGGTTGCGGTACTGTCGGGCTGGGTGACGACGTAGCCGCCCATGTGGGTTTCGAGCTGGTCGGCCACCAGCTCGGAGGCCGGTGCATGCCCGATCGCGATGAACACGCCCTTGCAGGGAATCTCCCGGGTTTCCCCCGTGGCGACATGGGCGATACGCACGGCCTCGACACCGCGAGGGTCTTCGGTGCCGAGGATCTCCTCGACCCTGTGATCCCACACCACCTGGATCTTGGGGTTCCGGAAGAGCCTGTCCTGCATGATCTTCTCGGCGCGGAGGCTGTCGCGGCGATGCACAAGCGTGACCTTGGAGGCGAAATTGGTGAGGAAGAGCGCCTCTTCGACGGCGGTATTGCCCCCGCCCACCACCACGACCTCCTGCCCGCGGTAGAAGAAGCCGTCGCAGGTGGCGCAGGCCGAAACGCCGAAGCCCTTGAAGTGCTCCTCCGACGCCAGTCCGAGCCAGCGGGCCTGCGCGCCGGTAGCCAGGATGAGCGCATCGGCGGTGTAAAGGGTGCCGCTGTCGGCCTCGGCGCGGAACGGGCGCGCGGAAAGATCGAGCCGGTTGATCTGGTCGGAGACGATCTCGGTGCCCATCGCGCGGGCGTGCTCCTCCATCCGCACCATAAGGTCGGGGCCCATGACGGAGGTGTCGCCGGGCCAGTTCTCGACATCGGTGGTGATGGTCAGCTGGCCCCCCGGCTGGATGCCCTGCACCAGGACAGGCTCGAGCATGGCCCGGCTGGCATAGACCGCCGCGGTGTATCCCGCCGGGCCCGACCCGACGATCAGGACCCGTGTATGGCGAACATCTCCCATGTCGCTTCCCCCGCTTGCTTCTTCGGTGCTGCCATATAGTCATCGGCGCCGCCGGTCGGAAGCCTGCCCGGCGCGTGCGACGCGGCACCGCACCGCCCGGCGGCCCGGGCACCGGCCGAGCGCCGCCGGGCGGGGTTTAACGATGTTGCGCGAATGTGAAACAATATTGCGCAGATCGTGACGCTCGCGTAGGGTCATGCAAATTCGAGGAGTTGACGCAATGCCGGGCTCGAAACTCGACCCGATCGACCGAAAGATCCTGTCTGAGCTGCAGGGCGACGGCCGGATGACGAATGTCGAACTCGCGCGGCGCGTGGGAATATCCGCGCCGCCCTGCCTGCGGCGGGTCCGGACGCTGGAAGAGGCGGGCTATATCCGCGGATATCATGCCGACATCGACCCGCGCGCCCTCGGCTTCGAAGTGCAGGTCTTCGCCATGGTCGGCCTCGCGAAGCAGGCCGAGGCCGATCTTTCGGCATTCGAGGCTCGGTGCAGGGCCTGGCCGCTCGTGCGCGAGTGCCACATGCTGAACGGCGAGGTCGATTTCATCCTCAAGTGCGTCGCGCCCGATCTCTCGACCTTTCAGCGCTTTCTGACCGGGGAGCTGACAGCGGCCGATAACGTGGCCAGCGTCAAGACATCACTCGTGATCCGCTGCGCGAAAGACGAACCCGGCGTTCCCTTCGACGTCCTCGAAGACAGGCTCGGGCGCTCGGCCTGACGAGCGCGAAGCGCTCCGCGCCCCGTCAGGCAGCGTTTTCCTCTTCGTCGCGTCGTTCCGGCAGATCGGGCTCGGCCCGGGGGTAGGCCTGCGGGCCGAAGTCGGAGAGCGCGTTCATGCCGGGAAACAGGCCAAGCAGCAGCTCCAGAAGCTCGCGCGGCAGGCTGTTCTCCGTCAGCGTGCCGGGGTGGTAGCTTTCCACGGGAAGCCCGTTCACCCGCAGCCGTGCGTGGCGCGCAAGGAGCACATGGTAGAGCCGCACCGGCGTGACCGGAGCCACCCGCACGACCTGCACACCGTCCGCGAGTTCGGCGGCGGCGACACTGCGCCCCTGGCTGAGCAGGCGGGCGCCGGCGCCGAGCAGCAGGTCGGGCATCGGGCGGCCGGGGCCGAATGCATCGGCCGAAATGCGGGTCAGGCGCGTCATCTCGGGCCGCTGGCCGGTTGCGCCGGGCACCAGCATCGTCGAGCCGACCCAGAGCACCGGCTGCAGGCCGGCCTCCTCCGTCCAGACGCGGGTGCCGGGCAGGAGATCCTCGATCGCTACCGGGCCGGCCTCGGTGCCGACAAGGCTGCCATGGGCCAGCGCCGAAACGGCATCCTCGAAGCAGGGCAGCGCCGGAGCCACGTGGAGGGAAGACGCGATTTCGGAAGGGTCCGCCCCGGAAGGGGTCAGATGGGCGGCTTCGTACTTGCGCATGAGAGGCCGTTTGCGCGGAAGCCGCCCGTCTGTCTGAGCAGACCGGTTCGTCACCGGCCGGGCGGAGGAACGCACCTTGAAATGTGCGGTGTCAGGGCTTGTCATCGGCTCACCTTGCGGTTCGCTTCAGCGTCGGCCCCCACCGACAACACGTGAAGTGCGTTTTCGTTGAAGGGACTATGCCTCACGAGGACGGCTCCGGTCAAATTTCGGGCGCAGTTGCCCCTCGATGCGGCGCCAATCCGATCCGTTCTGCCGGAATGTTGCTCCGAAGGCGCGCAATACGGCCACATTCTGCCGGCGCGGCGATTCGCGGAGCGCGGGGGTCTGGTACGGCGCGGTGCGAACGGCGTTCCCGCGGAGCCTTCGCCATCCGAGCAGAGGCCTTGATTCAGGCGCCGGCGCGGGATTTCTGAGGCTTGGGCGGCGGCGTGCCGCGGCGCCGGGCGATCATTTCTTCCCTGCGGGCGCCTCGGGCCCAGGGCATCACTGTCGGGTTCGTGCGGGCGGCTTCCAGAACCGACGCGATCCAGCGCTTGCGAACGAGCATGGGCAACCCCGAAACGACCGCGGCCATTGGCGCCGCATGAGCCGACACACTAGCGGGGAATGTGGTGCCGGTTTGGCGTTCGAGGGGAAAAGCCGGGGCCGGAGCGCGCCGTCACAGGCGGATCGCGGAGATCAGCCGCCCGTAATCTGCTTCCCTTCTGTGCAGGCTTCGCCGGTAGGAAAAGAACCGTTCCGCATCGGAGTAGGTGCAATGGCGCGTCCACTCGGCTGCGCCCACCCCGGCGCCGCGCAGACGGTGCAGCCCGAAGCCCGGCAGATCGAAGTGCAGCCGGTCGCCCTCGCCGGATACGAAGAACCGCTCCGCCTCGGGGTCTTCCGCGACGAATGTGTCGAAGAGTTCGGGGCCCACCTCGTAGGCCGCCTGGCTGATCGTCGGGCCGATCACCGCCACGATGCGCCCGCGCGCGGCGCCGGCGGCTTCCATGGCGTCGACCGTGGCTTCGAGAATGCCGGCGAGCGCGCCGCGCCAGCCGGCATGTGCCGCGCCAATGACGCCCGCTTCGGCATCGGCCAGCAACACGGGCTGGCAATCGGCCGTAAGCACCGTCAGGGCGATGCCCGGGCGGGCGGTGACCAGCGCGTCCGCGCGCCGGCGTTCCCGCGGCGGGGCGTCCAGCGTCACGACATCGGCCGAATGCACCTGGTGAACCGCCGCCAGCGCGGCGGGCAGGACATCCATCGCCGCGGCCACCCGTTCGCGGTTGATGGCGACCATCGCGTCCTGGTCGGTGGAGCCCTGCCCGCAGTTGAGCCCCGAGAACACGCCGGAAGAGGCGCCGCCCCGGCGCGTGAAAAAGCCGTGACGGACGCCGGCGAGGCTGCGGGATGTCAGGACTTCAAGCGTCATGTCTCGAAACCGGGGGGCAGCGTCGCGCCGGGCGGAACGAGGCCCAGCACCTTGAACAGGTCGCCCATTTCCTCGGGGTGGGTCAAGCGGCGATGCGCCGCCACATGGCTCTCGAGCGCCGCGCCCTCGAGCCGCGCGGCCAGCGCCCGGGCCCGTGCCGTGATCCCGAGACGTTCGAGGAACAGCCCCTGGGTCACCAGGGGGCTCGCCCGCGCCGGGCTCGCCGCACGGGCGATGGCCTCGAAATCGACATGGGCGGTCATGTCGGCGGTTCCCGGCGCCTCCAGCGGCCTAACCGGAGCGTGGCCGCGCACCGCCTGCAGCGTATCGCCCAGCGAGCGCCAGCCTCCGTAGTCGATCACCAGCGCGGCGCCCCCGCTCCCGGCGATGCGTCCGCCGATCTCGCCGGCGATGGCAAGGCCCGCGGGGCAGATCTCCACGACCTCGCCCTCCGCCGTGTCGCCGAGGCGCGCGGCGAGCGCGGGCTCGGCCGTCTCGCCGGCCAGCGCGAGGGTGAAGCCGCCGCGCCCGTCGATCGTGACCCGCCGCTCGCGCCAGCCCGCGCCTGCGCGCTGGAACTGGCGGATGGGCAGCGCATCGAAGAATTCGTTGGCGAGCAGGAAGAGCGGCCCGGCGGGGATCTGCTCGACCCGCGGCACCCACAGTGCGGCGGGCACGCGCTGCGCTTGTGCGGCACTCAGCGCCGGCGATGTCTCCACGAAAACCACGCGAGCCGCCTCGGCGAAGCCGGGCACCGTGCGGGTGGCGCGAAGCGCGTCGGCCATCAGCGTGCCTCGGCCCGGCCCGAGTTCCGCGAGCACGAACGGCGCTGGTCGGCCCTGCGCGAGCCAGCACTGCGCCAGGCAGAGCCCGAGCAGCTCTCCGAACATCTGGCTGATTTCGGGCGCGGTGGTGAAATCGCCTGCCGCGCCCAGCGGGTCGCGGGTCGTGTAGTACCCGTGCTCCGGGTGGCCCAGCGCTTCGGCCATGAACTCGGCGAGGCTGATCGGGCCGGCCGCCTCGATCCGCGCGGCGATGCTCGCCGCGAGCGGGCTCATGCCGGCCGTCGGCGCCCCGCCGACGCAACGGCCACAACGATCACCGCCAGCCCCACAAGGACCATCGGCAGCGAAAGAAGCTGGCCCATCGTCATCCCGCCGGAGCCGAGCTGGATCGCGTACCCCATCGGATTGCTCTCCGACATGAACTGCGGATCTGCCTGGCGGAAGAACTCGACAACGAACCGCCCGGCGCCGTAGCCCGCGAGAAACATGCCGGTCACCAGCCCCGGCGTTCGAAGGGCCCGGAACCCCCAGACCGCAATGATCAGCACGGCGCCCAGGAGCAGTCCCTCGAGACCCGCCTCGTAGAGCTGCGAAGGATGCCGGGCGCAGGGCCCGACGATGCCGGGGCAATCCTGCGCGGCGGCCCCCGGAAAGATCACCGCCCAGGGCGCATCGGAGGGCCGTCCCCAGAGTTCGCCGTTGATGAAATTGGCGATGCGCCCGAGCAGGATGCCCGGAGGGGCAGCCAGCGCGACGACATCTGACATCGACGGCAGGTAGATGCCGTTGCGGCGGCAGAACACCAGCGTGGCGAGGACCACGCCGAGAAAGCCGCCGTGGAACGACATGCCGCCATCCCAGAGACGTACGATCTCGGCCGGGTTGGCGAGGAAATACCCGGGCTGGTAGAAGATCACGTAGCCAAGCCGCCCGCCAACCACGATGCCGATGATCGCCCAGGTGATGAAGCTCTCGATATGGGCCGGGGTCATGGCGGGGGTTTCGGCCCTCCAGATGCGGGGGGTGCGCGCGGCGCGGGCCATCAGCCACCAGCCGATGAGGATGCCCACGATATAGGCCATCGCGTACCAGCGGAGCGCCAGCTCGAAGCCGCCCAGCGATATCGAGAAGATCTCGGGGGCAATGTTCGGGAATTCCAGAGCGGCCTGCATGTTCCTGTCCCTTCGGCACCTGCGGGGCGTCACCTTGAGGGTGCGGCCCCCGCGCGCCATATAAAGGGCAAATGCAACGCCGGAGGCAACCATGCAGACCCGCAGCAAGATCATGGACGACATCTCGCAGCTGATGACCAACGCCATGGGCGTGGCTCAGGGCGCGCGCGAGGAAGCCGAGACGGCGCTCAAGGGCATGGTGGACCGGTGGCTCGCCGACCGGGATCTCGTGACGCGCGAGGAGTTCGAGGCCGTCCGCTCCATGGCCCAGAAGGCGCGCGAGGAAAACGCCGCGCTCGCCGCACGGCTGGACATGCTGGAAGCCGCCGCCAACCCGGAGCCGGCGAACGCGCCGAAATCACCCAAGCGCGGCGCCCCGAAGAACGAGGGCTGACGGTTACCCCCCGTGCACGGCGCCTTTCCGCGCCGGGTGCGGCCCCTTTGGAATGCGGCCACGGCCGTTGCGGCGCGCCTCTCCGCCCCGCCGCCCGGGTTCACTCGTGCGCTTTCGGTCGCCGAGCGCGGCGTCTGCCGGCCCCCGTGCGATGCCGGCGTGCCAATCCTGTGGATGTCTTGAAATATTCGCTTTACAGCTGCGCCGCTTTGCCCACACCATATCTCGTAGGGGTGTGTGGGCGAGCCACCGCCTCTAGAGCAGCCACCGAGCGGTAGAGGCGCCTGCGCCAATCTCCGCCAAACCGATGAGGCCGCGGCATGGCATCCTCCGAGCAGTATCTCCATACCGAAGATCTCCACCCCATCGACATCGTCGAGCATATCGCCGAGCACCACGAGTGGGAGTTCGACAGGATCTCCGAGGAGCAGATCGCCATGGCCGT
>CAYXOX010000075.1:0-13783 GCA_964466745.1 uncultured Rhodobacterales bacterium | reverse complement strand
CACCTACGTTGGCTGCCACGCCTGCGTGGTGGCCTGCAAGGGCTGGAACGACCCGGCCTACGGGGCCCCGCTGTCCGACCAGGACACGCGCGGGGCGGAACCTTCCGGGACATTCCTCAACCGGGTGCACAGCTACGAGGTGCAGCCCGGGGCGGGGCCGGCGCAGATCGTGCATTTCCCCAAGTCGTGCCTGCATTGCGAGGATGCCCCCTGCGTGACCGTGTGCCCGACGGGTGCGAGCTACAAGCGCCGCGAGGACGGCATCGTGCTTGTGAACGAGACGGCCTGCATCGGGTGCGGGCTTTGCGCCTGGGCCTGCCCCTACGGCGCCCGCGAGATGGACGCGGCGGCGGGGGTGATGAAGAAGTGCACGCTCTGCGTCGACCGCATCTACAACGAGTCCCTCCCCGAGGCCGACCGCGAGCCGGCCTGCGTGCGGACCTGCCCCGCCGGCGCCCGGCATTTCGGCGATCTCGGCGACCCGGAAAGCGAGGTCAGCCGGCTGGTGGCCGAGCGCGGCGGGATGGACCTCATGCCCGAGCAGGGCACCCGCCCCGTCAACAAGTACCTGCCGCCGCGGCCCAAGGACCGTGCGGCCGAGATCGACGTGCTGGCGCCGCTGCTCGAGCCCGTTGCCGAGGACGCGGCCGGGTTTCTGGGTTGGCTCGACCGGGCCCTCGAGCGGATCTGAGCCGTGCATCCCGCGCCGTCGCTCATCGTCTTCACCACCCTCTCGGGGCTTGGCTTCGGCCTTCTGGCCTGGCTCGCCCTCGGACTGCCGGCCTACACGGGCTGGATCGGTGCGGGGTATTTCGCCCTCGGCTTCGCGCTCGCGGGGGGCGGGTTGCTGGCCTCGACCCTGCACCTGGGGAACCCGCAGCGCGCCTTGCTCGCCTTCACCCAGTGGCGGACGAGCTGGCTGAGCCGCGAGGCATGGCTTTCCATGCTGGCGCTGGCCGTTCTGGGCCTCACGGCGGCGGGTCGCGTGTTTGCCGAAACGCACTGGGGCGCGCTCGGCGCTCTCGGCGCGGCGCTCGCGATGGCGACCGTTCTTTCGACGGCGATGATCTACGCCCAGCTTGCGACCGTTCCGCGCTGGCGGCACTGGACGACCCCGGCGCTGTTTCTCTCCATGAGCCTCGGCGGCGGCGCGCTCCTGGCGGGGCAGTCGCTCGCGGCCTCGGCGCTGCTGGCGCTGGCCGGGCTTGTGCAGCTCTGGGCCTGGCACACGGGCGACGCGCGATTCCGCGCCGCGGGGAGCGATACGGGCACGGCCACGGCGCTGGGCGCGCGCGGCAGGGTGCGGGCCTTCGAGCCGCCCCATACCGGGCCGAACTACCTGCTCAGGGAGATGGCCTACCGGGTGGGGCGCAAGCATTCCCGGCGGCTGCGCATCATCGCGCTGGTGGCCGGCTTCGCGCTGCCTTCGCTCATGATGACCCTCGGCGTGAAATGGGTGGAGATGCTGGCCGTGCTCCTGCACATCGGCGGGGCCTTCGCGGCGCGCTGGCTCTTCTTCGCCGAGGCCGAGCACGTGATGGGCCTCTACTACGGCGAGGTGGCCTAGACGGCGCGCGGTTGGCCGGCCCCGCGCTGCCGGCGGCCCGGGTGCCGCGCCGGCCGGGGAGGGAGGGCGGAAGCTCCTCGGTACGGGCCGGGTCAGGACCCCGACTGCGCGGCGCGGTACCACCGGACGATCGCGGCGCGTTCCTCGGGCTCCATCCAGCTGAGGTTGCCCGGCGGCATGGCATGGGTCACCCCAGACTGCAGGAAGATGTCCCTTGCGTGGCGCGCGGTGTCGGCGGCCGTCTCGAGGCGCACGCCCTTGGGGGCGACCGCGATGCCGGGCCAGCCGGGCTCGGTCGCGTGGCACATCGAGCAGCGCCCGGCGACGATCCCGTGAACCTCGTCGAACCCCTCGGCCTCCGCATAGCGCGCGAAGGCCGCGGGAACCGGCGCATCCCAGGCGATTTCCTCCGGCTCGGCGCGGAGCAGCGGCGCGAGCGACAGCGCCATGATCGCGGCGAAGAGCGCGGCCGTGGCCGCCCATGTCCAGTTCGGAGCGCCGCGCCGCGCGTGCAGCGTGTTGAAGTAGTGCCGGATCGTCACGCCCATCAGGAACACCAGGCTCGCGATCGCCCAGTTCCACTCGCTCGCGAAGGCCAGCGGGTAGTGGTTGGAGAGCATCAGGAAGATCACCGGGAGGGTCAGGTAGTTGTTGTGGGTGGAGCGCTGCTTGGCGATGATGCCGTATTTCGCGTCGGGCGTGCGGCCTGCCTTCAGATCGGCCACCACGATCTTCTGGTTGGGGATGATGATGAGAAAGACGTTGGCCGACATGATCGTGGCGGTGAAGGCGCCCAGGTGCAGAAGCGCCGCCCGGCCCGAGAACACCTGCGCATAGCCCCAGGACATCGCCACCAGGATCACTAAGAGCAGGATCATCAGGCGGGTGTTGTCCGCGCCGAGGGGCGATCTGCAGATCAGGTCGTAGAGCAGCCAGCCGAGTGCCAGCGAGCCAAGAGAGATCGCCACCGCCGCCCATACCGGAAGATCGCGCACCGTCGGATCGACAAGGTAGAGTTCGGCGCCCACGTAGTACATCAGCACCAGCAGCGCGAAACCCGAAAGCCAGGTGGCGTAGCTCTCCCACTTGAACCAGGTGAGGTCCTCCGGCATCCGCTCCGGCGCCACGGTGAACTTGCGTATGTGGTAGAAGCCGCCGCCGTGGACCTGCCACTCCTCGCCCTTCACCCCTGCGGGCTGGCCGGGCGCCTCGCGCAGGCCAAGGTCGAGCGCGATGAAGTAGAAGGACGACCCGATCCAGGCGATGGCCGTGATGACGTGCAGCCAGCGCACCGCGAATTCGAGCCAGGGCATCAGGAGAGCGAAATCGATCATCGGTCCGTCCTAGGGTGTCCGCCGGGAGCGCCGCGGGGTGCCGCGGGGCCGGCCGGCAGGAAACAGGATCGCCGCGGTGCGGCCTGCTTGGCCAGCCCTGCACGCCTGCGGGGGCGGAATGTCGCGGCGATCAGCTGCCGCGGTAGGTGGAATAGCCGTGGGGCGCCAACAAAAGCGGCACGTGGTAGTGAGCCTGCTCCGCCATCCCGAACCTGATCGGGACGGCGTCGAGGAAAAGAGGCTCCGGCCCGGCCTGGCCGCTCTCGCGGAGGTAACCGCCCGCGTGGAAGGTGAGCTCGTAGCTGCCCGTCTCGAAGCGCTCGGCCGGCAGGATCGGGGCGTCCGTCCGGCCGTCCGCGTTGGTCACGGCCTCGCCGATCTCCTCGCGCCGTCCGTCCTCGTGCAGCCGGGCGAGCGTGATGCGGAGCCCGGCAGCCGGGCAGCCGCGAGCGGTATCGAGTACATGTGTCGTGAGAAATCCGCCGGCCATCGCCGCTCCTCCGTTGTCGCAGCCCGAGCCTTGGGGGATAGGCCCACGCGATGCAAGCCCGCGCGGGCGGTGCCTTGCCATGACAGGGCGGCCTGCTCTATCCATCGGGGCACATGGCAGGCGAGTGCGCCCGCACCTCGCAGGCCGTTCCCCGTTGCCAAGGCAGGCTCATCCGCCGGCGCCACGGACGCAGCCCGCACCCCACCCGGCAGTCCGGTGGCGGTGGGCGGCGCCCGCGCTGCCGCACGGGCCGGGCGCGCGGCCGCAGGCCAGTTGCAGAGGAAGACCGCCGAGATGACCGATCCCGCAGGGCGCGCACCGTCAGAGCTCCCTCCGCGCTACCCGCGCGACATGCACGGCCATGGTGCGGCGCCGCCCGATGCCCGCTGGCCGGGCGGCGCGCGGATCGCCGTTCAGTTCGTGGTGAACTACGAGGAAGGCGGCGAGAACAACCTCCTCCACGGAGATCCGGCATCCGAGGCATTCCTTTCCGAGATCGTGGGCGCGGCGGCTTGGCCCGGCGCACGGCACTGGAACATGGAATCGATCTACGAGTACGGCGCGCGGGCGGGGTTCTGGCGGCTCCATCGCTTCTTCACGGAGCGCCGCGTGCCGGTGACGTGCTACGGCGTCGCCAGCGCCCTTGCCCGCAGCCCGGCGCAGGTGGCCGCGATGCAGGAGGCGGGGTGGGAGATCGCCTCCCACGGGCTGAAGTGGATCGAGCACCGGGACATGCCCGAAGACCAGGAGCGTGCGCAGATGGCCGAGGCCGTCCGCCTGCATGCCGAGGTGACGGGCGAGCGGCCGCTGGGCTGGTACACGGGCCGGTGCTCCATGAACACGCTGCGCCTTGCCGCGGAAGAGGGCGGTTTTGCCTATGTCGCCGACAGCTACGCCGACGATCTGCCCTACTGGGTGGAGGCCGGCGGGCGGCAGCAACTCGTGGTGCCCTACACGCTCGATGCGAACGACATGCGTTTCGCCACGCCCCAGGGCTTCAACACCGCCGAGCACTTCTTCACCTACCTGCGCGACAGCTTCGATGCGCTCTACGCGGAAGGCGCAGCCGGCGCGGCGAAGATGATGTCGGTGGGGCTGCATTGCCGGCTCGCGGGGCGGCCCGGGCGGATCGTGGCCTTGCAAAGGTTTCTCGATCACCTCGCCGCACACGAGGGCGTCTGGCTGGCGACCCGGCTCGACATCGCGCGCCACTGGGCCGCGCGGCATCCTCCGCCCGCTGCCGATCGCCCGCGCCCCTCGCGCATGAGCCGCGATGCGTTCGTGGCGGCCTATGGCGGTGTCTTCGAGCATTCGCCCTGGATCGCCGAGCGCGCCTTCGAGCTGGAGCTGGGCCCGGCCCACGACACGGCCACGGGGCTCTGGAGCGCACTGGCCCGCGCCTTCCGCTCGGCCACCGACGAAGAGCGCGTGGGAGTGCTGCGCGCCCATCCCGACCTTGCCGGCAAGCTCGCGGCGGCCCGGCGCCTCACCGCCGCCTCCGCGGCCGAACAGGCCGCCGCCGGCCTAGACGCGCTGACCGACGACGAGCGCGAAACCTTCACCCGGCTCAATACCGCCTACACCGCGCGGCACGGCCATCCTTTCATCATCGCGGTGCGCGACCACGACAAGGCCGGTATCCTCGCCGCCTTCGAGCGCCGGCTGGCCAACGAGAGCGCCGAGGAGCGCGCCGAGGCCTGCCGGCAGGTGGAGCGGATCGCCTTCCTGCGGCTCACGGAGATGCTCCCCTCATGACCCCCGAAACGCTCGCCGCCGATGCGCCGCTCTTCGCGCGCACCGGGATCAACCTCGCCTCCGCCGGCCTCGGCGCGCGGGCGATCTCGGCCAGCAACCAGTTCTTCGCGCCGCTTGAACGGATGCTGCAGGATTCGCCCGCGATCTTCATTCCCGACAAGTTCGACGATCACGGCAAGTGGATGGACGGGTGGGAAACCCAGCGCCGCCGCGACGGGGGCCACGACCACTCGGTCATCCGCCTCGCGGCGCCCGGCCGGATCCTCGGCTTCGACGTGGATACCTCGCACTTCACCGGCAACTACGCACCGGCGTGCCGGATCGAGGGCGCGAGCCTCGCGCCGGGGGAGGAGCCCGACACCGCGACCCGCTGGGTGGAGATCCTGCGCCACGCCGCGCTCGGCCCGGACGCGCACCACTACTTCAAGTGCGAAAGCTTCGAGAGCTGGACGCATCTGCGGCTCTCGATCTTTCCCGATGGCGGGGTGGCGCGGCTGCGGGCCTTCGGTATCCCGGAACTCGCCGAGGCCGACAGGCGCGGCGAGATCGATCTTGCCGCCGCGCTCAATGGCGGCCGCATCCTTGCGTTCTCCGATGCCCACTACGGCGACTACACGCGCCTTCTGGCCCCGGGCCGTGGCGTGAACATGGGCGACGGCTGGGAGACGCGCCGCCGGCGCGAGCCGGGATACGACTGGATGATCATCGCCCTCGGCGCGCGCGGCACCGTGGAAAAGGCGCTCGTGGATACCCGCCACTTCAAGGGCAACTTCCCGGACACCTGCTCGTTGCAGGCGGCGGATCTGCTGAGCTTCGGCGACGGGCTGACCGATGCGCTGGTGACGAACTCGATGTTCTGGAAAGAGCTTCTGCCGCCCCAGAAACTGGGCCCGGACGCGGAGCACGCCTTCCGCGACGAACTCGCCGCCCTCGGGCCCGTGACCCATGTGCGCTTCAACATCTTCCCCGACGGCGGGGTGAGCAGGTTGCGCCTGTTCGGCAAGACGGAGTGATCGTGCGCCTTCGCGCCGAGCCGCTCGATGCGGCGCGTTTCGCCCCGTTCGGCGATGTGCTGGAGGCCGCCGGCGCCCCCGACAGGCTCATCAACGAGGGGCTCTGCGGGCGCTGGCACGATCGCGCCCGGCTGGATTTCGGGCCGGGCGGCCGCCCGTGCCTCAATGTGTTCCGCGCCGAGCCGAGGGCCTTGCCGCTGGCGGTGGGCCTCGTGGAGCGGCATCCCGAGGGCAGCCAGGCCTTCCTGCCGATGAGCCTCGATCCGTTTCTCGTGATCGTCGCGGAAGACGGCGGCGGCCGCCCGGTGCGGCCGCGGGCCTTCCTGACCGCGCCGGGGCAAGGGGTGAACTACCTGCGCGGCACCTGGCACGGGGTTTGCACGCCGCTCCACGCCCCGGGCCTCTTCGCCGTGCTCGACCGCGCCGGCCCGGGGCCGAACCTCGAGGAGCACCGCTTCGCCGAGCCCCTGCAGGTGTTCGCCTGAGGCGCGCGCGGGCCATTCAGCTCACGCCACCCCGTTCCGCTTGACATGGCTCAAGGCGGTGCGCCGCGGAGTGCCCACTGTGCCGCGACCATCGGCTATACCGGAGCCCCCATGAGCTGGACCGAAAAGCGCGACGAGATGCGCACCGCCCTGCGTGCTTTCAACAAGGCCGCCCCCGACGCGACGCGGAGCTTCGGCGCGCTGAGCAAGACCGCCAAGGCAAGCGGCGCCATCGACCACAAGACAAAGGAGTTCGTGGCGCTGGGCATCGCCGTTTCGGCGCGGTGCGAGCCATGCATTCTTTTCCACGTCGAGGCGCTGCTCACGGCCGGTGCCAGGCGCGAAGAGGTGGTGGAGGTGCTTGAGATGGCGCTGCAGATGGGTGGCGGGCCCTCGCTGATGTATGCCGCCAAGGCCCTGGCCTGCTTCGACGAGATGTCGGGCGCCGCCGCCGGCTGACGCCGACCGGTGCTTGCGCCGGCCCGTTTCGGGCGCGCCGGTCTTGCAAGCCCCGAGCGGGGCGCGCCGGCGCTCTCGTGCCCGTTTTCCGGCCAGCCTCCGCCTGCCGCCTTCCCCGTGCGCCTCGCCCCCCGGGCTTCAGAGCATCGCGGGCACCACCATGTCGGGCGGGCGGTGACCGTCGGCGAACGTCTTTATGTTGATGATGACCTTCTCGCCCATCTCCACGCGGCCTTCCTTGGTGGCAGACCCCATGTGCGGCAGCAGGACCACGTTGCCAAGCTCGCGCAGGCGAGGGTTGATCTCGTGGCCCCGCTCGAAAACGTCGAGCCCGGCCCCGGCGATCTCGCCCGAGCGCAGCATCCGCGTCAGCGCGTTCTCGTCGATCACCTCGCCGCGGGAGGTGTTCACGATCACCGCGGACGGCTTCATCAGTTTCAGCCGCCGGGCGTTGAGCAGGTGGTACGTCGAGGGCGTGTGCGGGCAGTTGATGGAAAGCACGTCCATCCGGCTGACCATCTGGTCGAGGCTCTCCCAGTAGGTTGCCTCCAGCTCGGTCTCGATCTCGGGGCGCAGCCGCTTGCGGTTGTGGTAGTGGATCTGCATCCCGAAGGCCTTTGCCCGCCGGGCGACGGCCTGCCCGATGCGCCCCATGCCGAGGATGCCGAGCCTGCGTCCGCCCACGCGGCCGCCCAGCAGCGCGGTGGGGGCCCAGCCGCTCCAGACGCCCGACTGCATCACGGATAGCCCCTCGGGAATGCGCCGGGTAACGGCGAGGATCAGGGCCAGCGTCATGTCGGCGGTATCCTCCGTCACCACGCCCGGCGTGTTGCTCACGAGGATGCCGCGCTGGCGCGCGGTCGCGACGTCGATGTGATCGATCCCGGCGCCGTAGTTGGCGATGAGTTTCAGCCGGTCGCCCGCCTGGGCGATCATGCCGGCGTCGATGTGGTCGGTCACGCACGGCACAAGCACGTCGGCGCGCTGCATGGCTTCCACGAGGGCCGGCTTGGGCATCGGCGCATCAGCGTCGCGCAACTCCACGTCGAAGAGTTCGCTCATCCGGGTCTCGACGGCCTCGGGCAACCGTCGCGTCACGACCACAGTCAGGCGCTCTGCCGGCATTCTGCACTCCCGGTTTCTTCCCATTCCCCGACGATTGAGGCAGGGTGGAGCAGAAGCGCGCGGGGCACAAGAACCTCGGCGCGGAATTCGCAGGCACCCTCGTGGCGGCCGGCGCGGAGCGCGCTCGACAGGGCGCGCCGCCGCTGGCCGCACCGAGCAGAGCAGGGCACGGGTCGCGATGGCGGCCGGGGAGCAGGGACAGGTGGCAAGACACGGCAGGTGGCGCCTGGCGGCGCTTTTGGCGGTGGCTCTGGTCGGCAGTGCGGCGGCGGCCGAGCGCGGGCCGGTGACGAATCTTCCGCTGCCGCGCTACGTTTCGCTCAAGGCCGCCGAGGGAAACGTGCGGCGCGGCCCTTCGCTGACCCACCGGATCGACTGGGTGTTCACCCGGCGCGACATGCCGCTGATGATCACGGCCGAGCACGGGCACTGGCGCCGTGTGCAGGACCGGGACGGCGCGGGCGGCTGGGTGCACTACTCGCTCCTGTCCGGGTCCCGCACCGTGTTCGTCGAGGAAGACATGCTGCCCCTGCGCGCGCAGCCCAGCCCGGACGCGCCGCAAACGGCGCTTCTGGAATACGGGGTGATCGCGCGCCTCGGGCGATGCGTGCCCGACTGGTGCCGCCTCACCGCCGGCGGCTTTCGCGGCTGGGCGCCGAAATCGGTCCTCTGGGGCGTGGACGCCGCGGAGTTGCGCGACTAGGCCATCCTTAAGGCCCGGCGAGCCCCCCCCGCTGGCAAGACTGGCACGCCCCGCTCTTCCCGGACGTACGGGGGCCTGAGCCGCGCGCGAGCCGCGGGCCCGGCGGCGCGAGGAGCCTGCAGCGCCTAGGCGCGCCGGGCCTCTCCGGGCGAGGCGAGGCCCGCTCCGCGGCCGGCGCACACTGCGCAGTCCTCGTTCGGCTTGATGCGGATGGTGCGGGTTTCGGCATGGAGCGCGTCGTAGAGCGCCAGTCGGCCGCGAAGGCCGGTTCCGGCATCGGCCAGCACCTTGATCGCCTCCACCGCCATCATCGCCCCCGCCACGCCGGGCAGCGGGCCGAGCACGCCGGCCTCCGCGCAGCTCGGCGCCAGGCCCGGTGCCGCGGGCGAGGGGAAGACGCAGGCATAGCAGGGCCCCCCTCGTGCCGGGTCGAAGAGGCCCACCTGCGCCTCCCAGGCAGACAGTGCGCCCGAAACCAGCGGTGTTTCGGTCTCGACGCAGGCGCGGTTCACCGCGGCGCGGGTGGCGAAATCGTCGGAGCCGTCGAGCACGAGATCGTATTCGCCGCTCAGCTCGGCGGCGATCTCCGGGGTCAGGCGCCGGTTGTAGGGGCGAACCTCGGTGTAGGGGTTCTGCGCCTTCATCGCCTCGGCCGCCGCGAAGACCTTGGGAAGGCCGATATCGGCATCGCGGAAGATCACCTGCCGCTGGAGATTGGCGTTCTCCACGCGATCGTCGTCGATCACGCCGATCCGCCCGACACCGGCCGCGGCAAGGTAGAGCAGGGCCGGTGCGCCGAGCCCTCCAGCGCCCACGACGAGCACGCTCGCATGCTTGAGCGCACGCTGGCCCGGGCCCCCAAGCTCGCGCAGCACGATGTGCCGGGCATAGCGCTCGAGCTCCACCTCGCCCATCTTGCGCGGCGCGCCTTCGCCGGTTCCGGACTCCGGCAGCGCGCGACCGGCGGCGCCGGCCGCCGCCGGCCTCTTTGCCACGCCGCCGCCCGCGCCGGCGGGCGCGGCGCCGGAGCGTTCGCGCAGGTAGCGCAGCCCCCGCGCATAGAGCAGCGCAAGCCCCGCGAAGGCGGCGATCAGCAGCCAGAAGGCCGGCGAGCCCCCCGTACCCTCGCGCAGCGGGTGACCATCGGGCAGTGCCACCTGGATCCCGAGCACCGCCACGAAGAGAAGCCCGATCATCATCCAGCGCGCCTGCCGCGGCGCCTTCATCGCCCAGCCGATGCCCCAGATGACCGCGGCCATGGTGAAGACGACGATCACGGCGCGCGGCCCGTGGAGCCGAAGCCGCCTGACCCGCGGCCAGTTTCGTCGAGATCGTCGACGATCTCGATCTCCGCCTGAAGCACGGGGGCCAGCACCATCTGGGCGATCCGCATGCCGTGGAAGATGCGCACCGCCGTTTCGCCCCCGTTCTGGACGAGCACCCCCACAGGGCCGCGATAGTCGCTGTCGATGGTGCCCGGTGCATTGGGCAGGGTCAGTCCGAAGGCGAGCGCGAGGCCCGAGCGGGGCCGGAGTTGCACCTCGTATCCGACGGGGACCGCGAAGCGCAGGCCCGTGGGCACCAGCGCCCGCATTCCGGGCCCAAGCAGCAGGCCGCCGGGGCGCAGCGGTGCGGGAAGGTTCGCGCAGAGATCCGCCCCTGCTGCGCCATCGGTGGCGTAGCGGGGCAGCGGCAAGCTGCGGTCGGCATCCGCCGTCCAGGCCATGGGCACTCTCACCATGGGTATGGCTCTCCTCGGCGTTCAGCGCGGCCGGCGTGGCTCGCGGCGCCTTTCCCGCGGCCGCTTTCGCGGTGCGGTCGGCTCATGGCCCCGCCGGCGTGGCAAGTGCTTCGGCGATGCGCGCGGCCAGTTTTCGGGCCACCTCGTGCTTGTCCATCCGCGGCCACTCCTCCGCGCCCGCCGGGGTGATCAGGGTGACGGCGTTCTCCTGCCCGCCCATGATGCCGGTGCCGGGTGACACGTCGTTGGCCACGATCCAGTCGCAGCCCTTGCGGGCGCGCTTGGCCTCGGCCCGGGCGCGTAGCTCGCCGGTTTCGGCGGCGAAGCCCACCACGAGCGCCGGGCGCCCCTTGGCCAGCCCGGCGACCTCGGCCAGGATATCGGGGTTCTCCACCAGCGCGAGCGCGGGCGGGCCGCTCCCTGCCGTTTTCTTGATCTTGCTCGCCGCCGCAGCCTCCACCCGCCAATCGGCCACCGCGGCGGCGAAAACGGCGGCGTCCGCTGGGAGGGCCGATAGAACCGCGGCGCGCATCTGCGCTGCGGTTTCCACGCGCGAAACCTCGGCGCCCTCGGGCGGCGGCACGGCGGCAGGGCCCGTCACGAAGCTGACCCGGGCGCCGAGATCCATCAGTGCCCGGGCAATGGCGGCGCCCTGGGCGCCGGACGAGCGGTTGGCGATGTAGCGCACGGGGTCGATCGGCTCGTGGGTCGGCCCGGAGGTGACGAGAACATGGCGCCCGGATAGCGGGCCCGCGCCGAAATGACGGGTCACGGCCTCGAGGATCTCGGCGGGTTCGGCCATGCGGCCCGGCCCGGTTTCTCCGCAGGCCATGGCGCCGGTGTTGGGGCCCACGGTCTTGTGCCCGTCGGCGTGGATGGTGGCGAGGTTGCGGCGGGTCGCCGGATGCTCCCACATGCGCACGTTCATCGCGGGCGCCAGCAGGACTGGCTTGTCGGTGGCCATGAGCAATGTGGAGGCGAGATCGTCGGCATGGCCGTTGGCCATTTTCGCCATCAGGTCGGCCGTGGCGGGAGCCACCACCACGAGATTGGCGGCCCGCGACAGCTCGATATGGCCCATCTCCGCCTCGTCGGTGAGATCGAACAGGTCGCGGAATACCCGGTGCCCGGCCAGCGCCGACAGCGTGAGAGGGGTCACGAACTGCTCTCCGGCACGGGTGAGCACGGGCACGACGCCGGCGCCGCTGTCGCGCAGCTTCCGGATCAGATCGAGGCTCTTGTAGGCAGCGATGCCGCCACCGACGATGAGCAGTATCCGTTTGCCAGCGAGCATGGCTCCTCCGCTCCGGGCCTTGCTTCAAGGTCTAGGCGGGCGGGCGATGCGGCGCAAGGCGGGCTCACGTAAGCGCCGAAACGGCGAGGGCGAGAAAACCGCCATAGGCAGCAAGAAAAACGAGGCCCGCCAGGCGCGAGAGTCTGCCCGTCGCCATGACCCCGAGCAGTGCCGCCGTGGCCGCGCACATGATCCACAGATCGCGCCCGGCAAGTTCGGCCGGTACCGTGAAGGGGGCGATCACCGCGGCGGCGCCGAGAATCCCCATCAGGTTGAAGATGTTGGACCCCAGGATGTTGCCGAGCGCCAGCTCCGACTGGCGGTTGCGCGCGGCAAGAACGGAGGTCACCAGCTCCGGCAGCGAGGTGCCGACGGCAACCAGCGTCACCCCGAGGAACGCCTCCGGCAACCCGGCCGCGACGGCGATCTCCAGGGCCCCGGAGACGAGTGCCTGCGCACCGACGAGCACGAGGAGCAGCCCGGCCGCCAGCCCCAGCGCAAGGCGGACGTCCGCCGCGCGTCCGGCCCTTGGCCCGGTTTCCACCGCCGTTCCTGCCGGGACGGTCGCCGCGCGGCGGGCACCGCCGCGCAGGCTCACGATCGTGTAGGCGAGGAGGGCGCCGATCAGCGCGGCCCCCGCGGGGCGGGTCAGCATGTCGTTCGCCACGACGACGACCGCAAGGCCCGTTGCCGCGGCGAGTGCCAGCCCGTCCGTGCGCAAGGTGCCGGGGGGTACGGCAATGGGAGCCAGGAGGGAGGCGAGCCCCAGGATCAGCAGGATGTTGGCGATGTTCGAGCCGAGCACGTTGCCGAGGGCAATCCCCGGCGCTCCGGAGAGAGACGCCTCGACGGATGTCACCAGCTCGGGCAGCGAGGTGCCAAAGCCGACAACCGTCATCCCGACCACGAGCGGCGACAGCCCGAGCCGGAGCGCCAATGCCGCAGACGAGCGCACGAACAGCTCGCCTCCGGCGAGAAGCGCGGCGAGGCCACCGATCACGAGAAGAACGGACATTGCGAACCCGATGCAGGCCCAGCCCGGGAGGCGCCACCGGGGTGGCGGCGCGGAGGAGCGGGAAGGCAGCTACATCGTGGCGGCGGACGCCCGGCACAAGAGGCATCGAAGGGTGGTGCCGAAAATTTCGCAAGGCGGTTGCCCACGGCCGCCGGCGCATGGAGGGCGCCGCCGGCGGCCGCGCGTTCGTCAGGCGAAGAACTCGTGCACTTCCTTGGATTGCGCCTCGAGGCTCTTGCGCATCTTGCCGAAGGCCGCCGCCTCGAGCTGGCGAACCCGCTCCTTGGAGAGCCCGAGCTCGTTGCCGAGGCTCTCGAGCGTGCGGGGTTCGTCCCGCAGCTTGCGCTCGCGCACAATGAAGCGCTCGCGCTCGTTGAGCGCGCTCATGGCATTCACCAGCCAGCCGCGCAGCGTGGCGATATCGTGGCTGTGTTCCACTTCCTCGGAGGCCTGGGACGACTGGTCCTCGAGGGTATCGATCCATTCGCGGCCCTCGTCTTCCGACGATTGCGTCGCGTTCAGCGAATAGTCCGAGCCCGCGAGGCGCCCTTCCATCATCTCGACGTCGTGGAGAGGAACGCCCACCTCGGTTGCGATGAGCTGGCGCATCTGGTGGCGGTCCAGCCGCTCTCCGCGGCCGGCGGCCTCGCGCTCGAGCCGGGCCTGCACGCGGCGCATGTTGAAGAAGAGCGACTTCTGCGAGGAGGTGGAGCCGGTGCGCACCATCGACCAGTTGCGCATCACGTAGTCCTGGATGGACGCCTTGATCCACCAGACGGCGTAGGTGGAGAAGCGCACGCCG
>CAYXOX010000074.1:9778-13802 GCA_964466745.1 uncultured Rhodobacterales bacterium | reverse complement strand
GCCAAGGCCGCGCTGGAGGCCTCGGTGCGGTATCTCGCCGAGGATCTGGGCAAGGACGGCATCCGCGTCAACGCGATCTCGGCGGGCACGATCAAGACGCTGGCCGCGTCCGGCATCGGCGATTTCCGCTACATCATGAAGTGGAACGAGCTGAACGCCCCGCTGCGCCGCACCGTGACCCAGGAGGAAGTGGGCAACTCGGCGCTCTACCTGCTCTCCGATCTCGGCAGCGCGGTGACGGGAGAGGTCCACCACGTCGATGCGGGCTACCACGTGGTGGGCATGAAGGCGGTGGATGCGCCCGACGTCACGAAGGCCTGAGGCGCGCAGGAGCGAAAGGACGGCCATTGGACTGGACGGATCTCGCGGCTTCGAAACCGGCGCTTCCGGTGGCCATGGCGGCTTCCGGCGGCGCCCTTCCCTTCTCGCTGCCCCCGCCCCCGCCCGTGCTTGCCCCTGCCACCGCGCCGCGGCGCCCGGCCCGCGGCGGCCGCCGGATCGCTGAAAGGAACGCCCCATGACCGACCGACTGCCCCACGAAAAAGGCTTCCACGTGAGCTGGGACCAGATCCACCGCGACAGCCGCGCCCTGGCCTGGCGGCTCGACGGGCAGGGCCCGGGCGACGGGAGCTGGCGCGCGATCGTCGCCATCACCCGCGGCGGCATGGCCCCGGCCATGATCGTGGCCCGCGAGCTGGAGATCCGCACCGTCGATACCATCAGCGTGAAGAGCTACGATCACCAGCACCAGCGCGATGCCGAGGTGCTCAAGGCCCCCGATGCAGGGCTCATGGGCGACGGCGAGGGCATCCTGATCCTCGACGACCTGGTGGACAGCGGCAAGACGCTGGAACTCGTGCGCCGCCTCTACCCCAAGGCGCATTTCGCCACCGTCTATGCCAAGCCCAAGGGCCGGCCCATGGTGGATACCTTCATCACCGAGGTCAGCCAGGACACCTGGATCTTCTTCCCCTGGGACATGGCGCTGCAATACGTCAAGCCCTACCGCGGCGCGGACTGACGCGATGCCCCCGGCCTGCGCCCCTGCCCGCGCCCCGGCGCCGGCCCCCCCGCGGGGCGCGGATCGCGGGAGGGCGCGCCGATGAGCGCGGGGCGCGGGCCGGGCGCGACGGATGCCACCTTCGCCCCGCCGGTGATGGAGGCGCGGCGCTGGCTCGCCGAGGGCACCCCACCTGCGGACCGGCCCTTCCTCAACGTCTCGCAGGCGGCGCCCGTGGCCCCGCCCCCGGAGCCGCTGCGGGCCGAAATGGCGCGGCTGGTGATGGAGCAGCCCGCGGCCCATCTCTACGGGCCGGTGCTGGGGCTGCCGGCGCTCCGCGAGGCCATCGCCGCGCGCTGGAGCGCGCACTACGGCGGCGCCATCGCGCCCGAGGCCGTTGCGGTCACCGCAGGCTGCAACGAGGCCTTCGCCGCGGCGGTCGCGGCGCTGGCCGGCGCGGGAGATGAAGTTCTCCTGCCAACGCCTTGGTATTTCAATCACAAGATGTGGCTGGACATGGCGGGCGTGAAGGCGGTGCCGCTGCCGACCGGCGCCGGCCTCCTGCCCGATCCCGCGGCGGCGGCAGCCCGCATCACACCGCGCACCCGTGCCATCGCGCTGGTCAGCCCCAACAACCCTGCGGGGGTGGAGTATCCGCCGGCGCTGCTCGCCGCGTTCCGCGACCTTGCGCGTGCGCGCGGCATCGCGCTCCTGCTCGACGAGACCTACCGCGACTTCCACTCGGGCGAAGGCGCGGCCCACGCCCTCTTCGAAGACCCGGACTGGGCGGAGACGCTGGTCCATCTTTACAGTTTCTCGAAGGCCTACCGGCTCACCGGGCACCGGGTGGGGGCGATGGTGGCCGCGCCCCGGATTCTCGCCGCCGCCGAGAAATTCCTCGATACCGTGACCATTTGCGCGCCGTCCCTCGGGCAGTTCGCCGCGCTCTGGGCAATGGAGAACCTCGGCGACTGGCTGGCCGGCGAGCGGGCGGAGATCCTCGCCCGCCGGGCCGCGGCGGCGCAGGGCTTCGGGCCGCTGGCCGATCGCGGGTGGCGGCTGCTCGGCTCGGGCGCCTATTTCGCCTACCTCGCCCACCCGTTGCCCGAGCGCTCGGAGGCGCTGGCGCGGCGGCTCGTTTCCGATCTCGGCGTACTGCTGTTGCCCGGCACCATGTTCCGCCCCGCCGATGATGCCGCGGGGGCGCGTGAGCTGCGCATCGCCTTCGCCAATCTCGACGCCCCGGGCCTTGCCGATCTCGCCGCGCGCCTCGCGACGCTGGACCGCTGAGAGCGCCGCCGGGGGCCCGTCCGGCGCCGGCGGGCCGGGCGCTCTTGCCCCCTGCCCCGTTTGCCCATAGCTAGGCCGGAACGAAGGGGCGGGCGACACGCCCCGGCACCCAGGGAGAGGCGCAATGGCCAGCTCAAAAGCCTCGCGGTTCGCGGTGTGGGTCATTCTCGGCCTGCTCATCGTCGGGCTCGCCGGATTCGGAGCCACCGGGCTTTCGGGCAACGTCCGCACCATCGGCAAGGTGGGCGAGAAGGACATCACCGTGGAGTCCTACGCCCGGGCGCTCCAGCAGGAGCTGCGCGCCCTCACGGCCCAGACCGGGCGTGCGGTGAGCTTCTCGGAGGCACAGGCCGCCGGGATCGACCGGCAGGTGCTGGGCCAGCTTGTGGCGACGCGCGCCCTCGACCATGCCACCGCCGAGGCGGGGCTTTCCGTGGGTGACGAGGTGCTGCGCGACCAGCTTGTCTCGATCCAGGCGTTCCAGGGGCTCGACGGGCAGTTCAGCCGCGAGACCTACGCGCTCGCGCTGCGGCAATCGGGGCTTTCCGAAGCCGAGTTCGAGGCGCAGCTGCGCGAGGAGCTGGCGCGCGGGCTGCTCCAGTCGGCGGTGATCGGCGGCATCGAGGCGCCTGCCGCCCTCGGCGAGACGCTCGCGGGCTACCTGTCCAGCCGCCGCAACTTCACCTGGGCCGAACTGCCGGAAACCCTGCTGGACGCGCCCCTGCCCGAGCCGGACGAGGCCGCCCTGCGCGCGCAGTGGGAGGCTGACCCCGACGCCTACACCCTGCCGGCCGCCAAGCGCATCACCTACGCATGGATGCGCCCCTCGATGCTGCTCGACACGGTGGAGGTGGAAGAGGAGGCGATCCGCGCGCTCTACGAGGATCGGCGAGGCGAGTACGAGCGCGAGGAGCGCCGGCTCGTGGAGCGCCTCGTCTTCGCCTCCGACGCCGCGGTCGCCGCGGCAACGGCCCGCGTCGAGGCCGATCCGGAGGCCTTCGCCGAACTCGTTGAGGAACGCGGCCTGACGCTGGCCGACGTTGATCTCGGCGATGTCTCGATGGGCGATCTGGGGCCGGCCGGAGAGGCCGTGTTCGCGGCGGAGGCCGGCAGCATCGTCGGCCCCGTGCCCACCAGCCTCGGCCCGGCGCTCTTCCGGGTGAACGCGGTGCTGCCCGCCCAGGTGACGCCCCTCGAGGAGGCGCGCGAGGAGCTGCGCGACGAGCTTGCCGCCGAGCGGGCCCGGCGCCAGATCGATGCCGAGGCCACGGCGCTGGACGATCTGCTGGCCGCCGGTGCCACGCTCGAGGAGCTGGCCGCCGAAAGCCCCATGGAGCTCGGCACCATCGAGTGGCACGCCGGCGTCGAGGACGGCATCGCCGCGTACAACGCCTTCCGCGAAGCCGCCGAGGCGGTGACCGACGAGGATTTCCCCGCCATCGCCGCCCTCGAGGACGGCGGCATCTTCGCCCTGCGCCTCGACGAGGAGGTGCCGCCGCGGCTTCAGCCGCTGGAAGAGGTGCGCGCCGAGGTCGCCGAGGACTGGCGGCGCGCCGAAACCGAGGCCCGCCTCGCCGCGCGGGCCGAGGAGCTGCGCGCTGAAGCCGAGGCCGGCGCCGGGTTCGATACCCTGGGTCTGACCGCCTTCATCGAGGAGGACCTCACCCGCAGAAGCTTCGTGGAGGGCGCCCCGCCGGCGCTGATGGAGCGCGTCTTCGCCATGGAGCCGGGCGA
>CAYXOX010000074.1:0-9768 GCA_964466745.1 uncultured Rhodobacterales bacterium | reverse complement strand
TCGGTCCTGGCCGAGGACGGGCGGGTGTTTCTCGTGCGGCTCGACGCGGCGCTGCCGCCCGACCCGGACGATCCGCAGACCGCGCTGATCTCGCAGGTGCTGGCCGAGCAGGCCGCCCAGGGCATAGCTCAGGACGTCTACGAGGCTTTCGCGCGGGCGGTCCAGGCCCGCGCCGGCATCGAGCTCGACCAGTCTGCCATCTCGGCGGTGCATTCCAGCCTGCAACTGCAGTAGCGCCGGCCTCTCGGGAGGGGTTCGCGCCGCGCCTGCGCCCGGCCCGTCGCCGGTTTCCGTTGCGCGGCGAGCCCCGGCGGCGTTCGCCGGTCAGGGGCGCGGCTCTGCGGGCCGGCGGTCCTCGGGGCACGGCGCCGCCCAGGGCAGCCCCGGCGACGCCGCCGGTCAGCCGCCGCCGCCCTCCAGCAGCAGGGCCGAGAGCGGCGCCAGCGACACCCGCTGCGCGCGGTCCTGCAGCCCCCAGATGAGCAGCGCCGAGACCGTCTCCGCCCGCAACCGGCCGAGAACCACCACGCCCCCCTCCTGGCCCGCGCGGAAGGCCGCCTGATCGAGGAAACGGCGGATCACGGTCGCGTCCTGCCCCTCGCCGTCGAAATCGCGGAAGACGACCCGCGCGGGAACGCCCGCCCGCTCGGCGAGGCGCG
The DNA here is from genome assembly GCA_964466745.1 of uncultured Rhodobacterales bacterium. Taxonomy (GTDB): domain Bacteria; phylum Pseudomonadota; class Alphaproteobacteria; order Rhodobacterales; family Rhodobacteraceae; genus CAYXOX01. Next base: position 9,109 of record CAYXOX010000074.1, on the reverse strand, counting down.
GCGCGGGGTCGAGACCTTCGCCGAGGCTCACCAGGCCGCGCCCCGAGGCGGCGAGCACCGCGAGGCTCTGCTGGATCAGCGCGGTCTGTCCGCGCAGCCCGCCGGCGGGCGCGTCCACCGCCGCCACCGCCTGGGGCACCGCCGCCTCGTAGGCCGCAAGCGCCACCTCGAGATCGGAGGGCGTCGCGCCTTCGGGCAGCGGCAGGAGCATCGCAACCTCGTGGCCGGCAGTCCGGTAGGCGGCGGCGCGTTCGCCGGCGTCGGGCAGGCCGGGATCGACGGCGAAGGTGAGCGGGTGGGGAAAACCGGCCAGCGCCTCGGCGCCGAGCCCGGGGCGCCCCTCGTCGATGAGCACGATGGCCATGAGCGGCTGGCCGGTGACGTTCTCGAAGGCCTCGGCATGGGTCTCGAGTGCCGCCGCGCCCGCCCGCACCGGGCCGGATTGCGCGCCGGGGCGGAGCACGGTGACGCCCGGCACCTCGCCGCGTAGGCCGGGCTGGGGCGGGGGCGCGCCGGCGGGCGGCGCCGGTGCCGCCTCGGGAACGGGCGCGGCGTCCTCGGCGGGTTCGTCGATGATGACGACGACCTCGGGCGGCGGCGCCTCCGGGGCGGGGGCAGCCTCCGGGGCAGCCTCCGGGGCGGCCGGCTCCGGCGGCGCATCGGGAGGCGCCGCCGGGCGCGGCTCGGGCACCGGCTCGGGCGCGGGGGCTGCGACGGCCGGCGCAGGGGCAGCCCCCGGCTGGGCGCTCGGCGCAACCGGGCCGGGCGCGGGGGGCGCGGGGGGCGCACCGGGGGCGTCCAGCGCCGCCGTGACATCCGGGGCCGGCGGGACATCCGTGACATCCGGAGCACCAGGTTCATCGGGCGGGGCCGCGGCCTCCGCCTCGCTTGCGCCCGCTGGAAGCGGTGCCGGCACCTCGGCCCCGGACCCCTCGCCCTCCACCGCGCCTGGCGGGGGCGCCGCGGCGCCGGGATCGGTGCCGGCCGGATCCTCTGCCGAAAGGTCCGTCCGGTCCGCCTCCGCCGAATCCAGCTGCGGCGCGACGTCCGACGGCGCGAAGCTGCGCGGGCCGGGCCCCTCCACGACGAGCGACGCAGCCGCCATCACGGTCGCCGAGACGAGCGCGCCCCAGAACAGCCCTGCGATGTATCCCCGTCCCAAGCTCCGCCTCGCACTTCCCGCCGTTCCGCCTCGCACGGCCGCGGCGGCCCGGCCGACCCGGCCCCACACCCGGTCGAACGCCTCGGCGACCCTGCCTTCAGGGTGTTGCAAGCGCCCTGCCGGCCCGGACGCGCGCCGCGGCCAGCGCCCTTGACGCTCCGGCCCATCCCTGAGCATCTATAGCCGGACCCGAGACAGCCGGAAAGTGCCGCGATCCTTGCCCCTTGCCCCCAGCGAAGCCTTGCCGCCGGCACCCGCGCGGTGCCTGTCATGAGCGAGGCGCTCAAGCCGATCATCGCCGCCGCCGCAGACGGCCCGTTGACCCCCCAGCAGGCGGAGGAGGCCTTCGGCATCCTCTTCGAGGGCGCGGCCACGCCGAGCCAGATCGGCGGTTTCCTCATGGCGCTCCGCACGCGCGGCGAAACGGTGGACGAATACGCCGCAGCCGCAGCCGCGATGCGCGCGCGCTGCGTGCCGGTCCGCGCGCCGAAGGGGGCGATGGACATCGTCGGCACCGGGGGCGACGGCAAGGGCACGCTCAACATCTCCACCGCCACGGCCTTCGTGGTGGCGGGCGCGGGCGTGCCGGTGGCCAAGCACGGCAACCGCAACCTCTCCTCGCTGAGCGGCGCCGCCGATGCGCTGGGGCAGGTGGGCGTGGAGGTGCGCGTGGGCCCGGAGGTGGTGGAGCGCGCGCTGGCCGAGGCCGGCATCGGCTTCATGATGGCACCCATGCACCACCCGGCCATCGCCCACGTGATGCCCGTGCGGGGCGAGCTCGGCACCCGCACCATCTTCAACATCCTCGGCCCGCTCACCAACCCGGCGGGGGTACGCCGCCAGCTGACCGGAGCCTTCTCGGCCGATCTCCTGCAGCCCATGGCCGAGACCCTGCGAGCCCTGGGCAGCGAGCGGGCCTGGCTGGTTCACGGCGGCGACGGAACGGACGAGCTTTCCATCGCCGGGCCGAGCCGGGTGGTGGCGCTGGACGCGGACGGGCGCATCGAGGCCCGCGAGCTGCATCCCGAGGACGCCGGGCTGCCGGCACACCCCTTCGCCGAGATCCTCGGCGGCAGCCCCGAGCATAACGGACGGGCCTTCGCCGCGCTGCTCGACGGCGCGCCGTCGGCTTACCGCGACGCCGTCTGCCTCAACGCGGCCGCGGCGCTGGTGATCGCCGGGCGCGCCGCTGACCTGCGCGAGGGCGTGGCCATGGCCCGCGAGAGCATCGACAGCGGCGCCGCGCGCGACTGCCTGCGCAAGCTGGCCGCGATCACGGGTGAAGCGGCCGCCGCTTCGGGGAAAACGGGCGCCACACCGCCCGGCAAGGCGGGGAGCACGCCATGAGCCAGACCATCCTCGACAGCATCAAGAGCTACAAGCTGGAGGAGATCGCCAGCCGCAAGCAGGCCCGCCCGCTGGCCGAGGTGGAGGCCGCCGCCCGCGCCGCCCCCCCGGTCCGGGGCTTCGCGGCGGCGCTGGAGCGCGCCGAGGCCGCGGGGTTCGGCCTGATCGCCGAGATCAAGAAGGCCAGCCCTTCGAGGGGGCTCATCCGCGCCGAGTTCGACCCGCCGGCGCTGGCGCGCGCCTATCACGAGGGCGGCGCCGCCTGCCTCAGCGTCCTGACCGACATGCCCTCCTTCCAGGGGGCCGACAGCTACCTCGTGGCCGCCCGCGCCGCCTGCCCCCTGCCGGTGCTGCGCAAGGATTTCCTCTACGATCCCTACCAGGTGGCCGAGGCCCGGGCGCTCGGGGCCGATTGCATCCTGATCATCATGGCCAGCGTTTCCGACGCGCAGGCGGCCGAGCTCGAATCCGCCGCGACCGGCTGGGGGATGGACGTGCTGGTGGAGGTCCACGACGAGGCGGAACTCGAGCGCGCGCTCACCCTCGCCTCCCCGCTCATGGGCATCAACAACCGCGACCTGCGCAGCTTCGAGGTATCGCTCGACACCACGCGCCGCCTCGCGCCGCGCGTGCCGGAGGGCCGGCGCGTGATCGCGGAGAGCGGCATCGCCACGCCGGCCGACCTCGCCACGCTCGCCGCCGCCGGGGCGCGCAGCTTTCTCGTGGGGGAAACGCTGATGCGCCAGCCCGACGTCGCCGCCGCCACCCGCGCCCTCCTCGGCACCGGCAGCACCGGCGCGGACGCCGCCGGCCGGCGCGGCGCCGGGGCCGCCTGAGCCATGGCCGGCCTCACCCATTTCGACGCCGAGGGCCGGGCGCACATGGTGGACGTGTCGGGCAAGCCCGCGACGGCGCGCACCGCCGTGGCCGAGGGCCGCGTGCTGATGAGTGCGGCGACCCTCGCCCACGTGACCGGCGGCACCGCGAAGAAGGGCGACGTGCTGGCGGTGGCGCGGCTGGCGGGCATCATGGCCGCCAAGCGCACCGCCGATCTGGTGCCGCTCTGCCATCCGCTGGCGCTTTCGCGCGTGGCGGTGGAGCTCGCCGCGGACCCCGAACTGCCCGGCGTGCGCATCGAGGCCACCGTCGCGACCACCGGCCCCACGGGCGTAGAGATGGAGGCGCTCACCGCGGTCTCGGTGGCCGCACTCACGGTCTATGACATGCTCAAGGCGGTGCAGCGCGACATGGAGATCTCCGGCGTGCGGCTTCTCGTGAAGGAGGGCGGCGCCTCGGGCCGCTACGAGGCGCGGTGATCTCCGTCGACGAGGCGCTGGCGCATCTCTTCGCCCTCGTCTCGCCGCTGCCCGACGAGCCGGTGCCGCTGCGCCGCGCCGCCGGGCGCGTGCTGGCCCGGCCGCTCGCCGCGGGCCGGGACCAGCCGCCCTTCGATGCCTCGGCCATGGACGGATACGCCCTGCGCGCGGAAGACGCGCGGCCCGGCGCCCGGCTGGAGGTGATCGGGCAAGCGGCCGCCGGTGCCCGCTTCGAGGGAAACGTCGCGCCAGGGCAGGCCGTGCGCATCTTCACCGGCGCGCCCCTCCCACCCGGCGCCGATCTCGTGGTGATCCAGGAGAACGCGCGCACCGATGGAAACAGCGTGGTTCTGGGCACGGAGACGGGCTCCGGTACCAACATCCGCCCCGCGGGTGCGGATTTCCGGGCCGGTTTCACCCTCGCGCCGCCGCGGCGGCTGGGCCCCACCGACATCGCGCTCATCGCTGCCATGAACCATGCCGAGGTGCCCGCCGTGCGCCGCCCCGTGGTGGCGGTGCTCGCCACGGGCGACGAGCTGGTGATGCCCGGCGAAGTGCCCGGACCTGACCAGATCGTGGCATCGGGAAGCTTCGGGGTGGCCGCGATGCTGGAGCAGGCCGGCGCGGAGGTGCGGCTGCTGCCCATCGCGCGCGACCGGCTCGAAAGCCTCGTGCAGGCGCTTCGCATGGGCGCGGACGCCGATCTCGTGGTCACCATCGGCGGCGCCTCGGTGGGCGATCACGATCTCGTCGGACCGGCTGCCGAGGCGCTGGGGATGGCGCGCGCCTTCTACAAGGTGGCGATCCGCCCGGGAAAGCCGCTCATGGCCGGCCGCCTCGGCCGCGCGGCGATGGTGGGGCTGCCGGGAAACCCGGTCTCGGCCATGGTGTGCACCCGCGTCTTCCTGCTGCCGCTGCTGGCGGCGATGGAGGGGTTCCCGCCGGCGCCGGCCCGCCGGCTGCACGCGCCGCTCGCCGCACCGCTGGAGCCCAACGGCCCGCGGGAGCACTACATGCGCGGCCTGCTGACGCCGGACGGGCTCGCCGCCGCCCCCACCCAGGACAGCGGCGCGCAGCGCACCCTCGCCGAGGCCGACGTTCTTATCGTGCGTCCGCCGCGAGACGGCGCCCGGGCGGCGGGCGAGACGGTGCCCTACCTGCCCCTCTCCCCCGCGAGCACAGCCCACGCCTGATACCGGCCGCCGCCCACGCGGTTGACACAAAACGGGAACATGGGTAGAACATCCCGCGATGGCAGGGAGAGGGCCGGGCAGATGCTGACGAAAAAACAACGCGACCTTCTGGAATTCATCCACAGGCGCATCCAGCGCGACGGCGTTCCGCCGTCGTTCGACGAGATGAAGGATGCGCTCGACCTGCGCTCCAAGTCGGGGATCCACCGGCTCATCACGGCACTGGAAGAGCGCGGCTTCATCCGCCGCCTCGCCCACCGGGCGCGGGCCATCGAGGTGGTGCGCCTGCCCGACCAGATCGCCAGCGCGCGCGCCTTCACCCCCGAGGTGATCGACGGCGGCAAGCCCGATGCGGCGCCCCCGCCCCCGGCGGGCGCCCTGCCGCTCGATGGTGCCGCCGCGCTCGACGTGCCGATCATGGGCAGGATCGCCGCGGGCGTGCCGATCGAGGCCATCAGCCATGCCGAGGGCACGGTGGCGGTGCCGGCGGCCATGCTGGGCCGCGGTGCGGACCATTACGCGCTCGAGGTGAAGGGCGACTCGATGATCGAGGCCGGGATCAACGAGGGCGACGTGGTGGTGATCCGCACCACCGACGCGGCCGAGAACGGCGACATCGTGGTGGCGCTCGTGGAAGGCCAGGAGGCCACGCTCAAGCGCTACCGCCGCACGGGGGGCGCCATCGCCCTGGAGGCGGCGAACCCGGCCTACGAGACCCGTGTCTACCCCGAGGAACTGGTGCGCGTGCAGGGCCGCCTCGTGGGGCTGATCCGCACGTACTGACGCCCCGGCCGCATCGCGCGCCACACCGCCCCCTGCCGCCGCGGAGGGGCGGCCATGTGGCGGCAGGGGCGTCGGCCGGGCTCGCAGGCGCCTCGGAGATCATGGCAGGAGCGCCGCTTTTGCCGGGATGCCGGCCCGCTCCTTGCGTCGCAGCCCCACCCTCTCCGGCGCGACGCCCTTGGCGCGCGAACATCGCCCCGCATTGAATTGCTTGGAAAGTGTTTTTCCCCTCGGGAACGCTCGGCGGTCTCGCGGGGGCGAACCCGGGAGCGCACCGTGTGGCACCGCCTAGTGCGTCCGCGCCCGCCGTCCGATCCTCCGCGGCCATTGCTCCGACGAGGAAACCGGCCTTCGCACGATGCGGCGCACCGGGTGCGATGCTCGGGCCAGGCCAGGACGCTGCACCGGCGTGGCGCCCCCCTCCGCGGTGAGGCCGGGCGGGACGTGCCCCGCCCGCGCACGGCGCGGGTCCGACCCGTTCAGGGGGCCCCGATTCCCGCCCTGCGCCGGCTTTCGGCGTCGTTCCAGAGCCTGCGCCCGGCAAGATCGCGGGCCGTCACGAGCCGCACCCCGGATCCGTCGGCCATCACCGCAAGCGCTCCGGTCGCCCGCAGCGCCGGCGGATCGAAGACCCGGCAGCCCGAGGGCGGCACCTCGATGGGAACGCTGCTGATCACCCAGTCGCCGGGCCCGCACTCCGCCGCGGCTGCGGCGGTGTCGCGCCCGGTGACGTGGAGAATCCGCTGGCCGCCGATGCCGAACTCCCGGCGCTGCCGCGTGCCGGCGAGCCCGGCGCGCGCGGCGGCGGTGTCCTGCGCGACCGGCCCGCCGTCGTTCTCGAGCCACATGGCCGCGGCGAAGCCGTCGCCCCGCGGTTTGGAAAGCGCGCGGCCCTCGGCCGTCATCAGCCCGACGAGGCCGCCGCTTTCCGAAACGAGCAGCGCAGGGCGGGCAGAGCCGGCCCACAGCGCCGCGGCGAGCGCGGCCGGCACCAGGCAGGCCGCCCGGGGCCAGCCACGGCCCGCCGCGGCCACCAGCCCGGCGACGGCCACGAGCGGCAGCACGACCGCGTCCGGCCGTTTGACGTGGCCCACCGCTCCGGGCCAGCCCGAAACCGTCTCGGCAACCGCGAGGATCCACTCGATCCCGAGCCCCATGGCGCGCAGCGGAATCCCCTCCAGCCCCAGCGGCGCCAGCAGCGCGGCCAGCACCGCCGCGGGCATCACCACCAGCCCCATGGCCGGCACGGCCGCCAGATTCGCGATGAGCCCGTAGTGGGGCAGGATGTTGAAATGGGCCGCCGCGAAGGGCGCGGTGGCCGCCCCCGCGAGGGCGGAGGAGACGACCGTCGCCCCGACGGGCCGGAAGCGCCGCGGCAGCCCCGCCCAATCGGCCCGGCGCAACCCTTCGAACCCCGCCACCAGCGCCACCGTTGCCGCGAAGGACATCTGGAAGCCGGGCGACATCAGCGCTTCGGGCCGCCGCACCAGCACGATCAGCGCCGCGATGGCCACCGCGCGCAGGGTGAAGGCGCGCCTGTCCAGCAGCACCGCGCCAAGAGCCACGGCGACCATCACGAAGGCCCGCTCGGTGGCCACGTTGCCGCCTGCGAGCGCAAGGTATCCGGCGCCCGCGAAGAGCGCGCCAAGGGCCGCGATCTTCCGCGCGGGAACACGCTGCGCGGCGGCGGGGATCAGCGCCAGCCCGATGCGCAGGGCAGCGAAGACGAAGCCGGTCAGCAGCCCCATGTGCAGCCCTGAGATCGCCAGCAGATGCGCGAGATTGGCTGAGCGCAGCGCGTCGTAATCCTCCTGCGCGATGGCAGACCTGTCGCCGGTGGTGACGGCGGCGGCGAAGCCCCCCGCCCGGCCCGGGATGCGCGCCTGCACCGCTTCGGAGAGCGCCATGCGCGCCGAGAAGAGCGCGAGCGCGAGGCCGCCCTCCGGCGGCTCCAGCAGCATCAGGGGCGTGCGCGTGTATCCCACCGCGCCGATCTTCAGGAACCAGGCGTGGCGCTGGAAATCGAAGCCGCCGGGCTCGGCGGGCCCGGGCGGCGGGGAGAGGTGGCCGGTGAGCATCACGCGCTGGCCGGGGCGCGGCACGAAGAGCTCGGTATCGGAGTGGAGCGAAACCCGCACCCGGCGCGGCACCCGCTCCGGCGCGACCCGCGCGAGCACCACCGTGTCGAGCGTGAGGCGCGGCCTGTCGGACCCGCTGCGATCGATCCCCACGACGCGCCCCTCGATGGGGCCGTAGTAGCGGAATTCCAGCACCGGGCCGGCCACGGCGTGGCTGCGCGCGGCCGCGAGCCCCGCGCCGAGGGCCAGGAGCGCGGCACCGAGGGCCAGTGCCGACGGTGCCCCCCGGGCGAGGGCCGCGAGCGCGAGAGCGGCGAGCGCGGCAAGCGCGAGGGCGGCGTAGTGCGGCGCCGCGGGCTCCCACGGGAGGGCGAACCAAAGCCCGATGCCGCCGCCCAGCCAGACCGGCGCCCAGACGAGGCGCTGGCCGGATTGCGCCGCGGCCGCGCCGGCGAGCACCGCGGCGGGCCGGGCAAGAAGCGGCTGCGCCTGCACTTGTCACCTCGCGAGGACCCCGGTATCCAGCCCGCGCTATCCCGCCATGGTTAGAGAAGGGTTAACGCGCCATGACCGAGGCGACCGAGGCACAGACCGTCGTGACCCGTTTCGCGCCCTCTCCCACGGGCTTTCTGCATATCGGCGGCGCACGGACCGCGCTGTTCAACTGGCTCTTCGCCCGGGGGCGCGGCGGCAGATTCCTGCTGCGGATCGAGGATACCGACCGCGCGCGCTCCACGCCGGAAGCCACGCAGGCGATCCTCGAAGGGCTGGAGTGGCTCGGTCTGGAGTGGGACGGCGAGCCGGTGAGCCAGTTCGCGCGGCGCGAGCGCCACGCCGAGGTGGCACGGGCGATGCTGGAGGCGGGCACCGCCTACCGCTGCTACGCCAGCCAGGACGAGATCGAGGCCGCCAGGGAGGCGGCCCGGGCCGAGGGGCGCTCCACGCTCTACCGGAGCCCCTGGCGCGACGCCCCGGCGCCCGACGCCCCCGACCGCCCCCACGTGATCCGCCTGAAGGCGCCGCGCGAGGGCACCACGGTGATCCGGGACGCGGTGCAGGGCGAGGTGACCATCCGCAACGACCAGCTCGACGACATGGTGCTCATGCGCTCGGACGGCACCGCCACCTACATGCTCGCGGTGGTGGTGGACGATCACGACATGGGCGTGACCCACGTGATCCGGGGCGACGACCATCTCAACAACGCCGCGCGCCAGATCCAGATCTACC
>CAYXOX010000073.1:0-14232 GCA_964466745.1 uncultured Rhodobacterales bacterium | reverse complement strand
GCCCCGGACCCCGAGGTATTTGGGGGCCAAAGTGGAGAAGGGAGCGCTCCCGGCCGCGCATTCTGCCGGTGGCGTCCACCTGTCCGTGGCTTCCCGACCGGTTTCGCCCAGCCCAGCGGCCCTCTGCGGACGCGCTCGGGAGCAGCCAGAAGCGGCTCGCTCGGGTGCATGACCCGGCAAGGCCGGGAATGCGGGCGCGGCGGGCCGACTGCAAAGAGCCGTGAGGATTGGGGGAGCCGGTGCACGCCCTTACTTTGGCCCCCAAATACCTCGGGGTCCGGGGCAGCGCCCCGGCCCGCGTCCGCAAGCCGCGCACTTCCGTCCCGCTCCGTGTCGCGCAATGGGGGCGTTCATGCCGCCGAGCCGTGCCCCTGTTCCAGGAAACGGCGTGCTTGCGCCTCGGTTTCGAACACGTGCGTGCGTGCCTCCGGGAACACCTCGCCAAGTTTCATCCGCATGAAGGCCGAACCTGAGTAGCGCGTCACCCGGCCGTAGTGGCGGGACGCGAGATCGGCGACCATCGACGCCCAGGCGCCCATCACCTCGTCGTCGATCCGCGAGCCATCGTAATTCGCGATCACGTCGACCCGTCGGCCCAGGGGCGCGCAGACCGCTTCCACCGCCTCCCGGATACGTGCGATCTCGGCGGGGTTGCGGATACGCAGCTTCTCGAAGTTGAGAAACAGCCGCCCTGACGCGGCATCGAGCGCTATTCTGTCGGCGAGGTCGAGATGCAGCATCGCCTCGCGGATGCCCATGGGCTCGGGACGGAAAATCCGGGCATCCATCTCCGCGAGCGCCCCGATCCGGGGCGGCACGTCCATCAGCGCGAGAATGTCGCGCTCGAGGTCCACCCCGGGCGCAATCTCCACGAGGTGCAGGCCGCCGGTTCCAAGCTCGAACACGCAGCGTTCGGTGACGTAGAGCACCGGCCGGCCCAGCCGCGCGGCCCGGGTGCCCGAGAAGGTGATCTGCTCCACCGCGGCGCGAAACTTGCGTACCCGCCCCTCGCTCCGGATGGACAGGGCGCCGTCGCCGATGGCGATGTCGAGGCCCGAGGCGGTGAAGGTGCCGGCGAACACGAGCGCCCGCGCGTTCTGCGAGATATTGATGAACCCTCCCGCCCCGGCCAGCCGCGGCCCGAAGCGCGAGACGTTCACGTTGCCCTGCGCATCCGCTTGCGCCAGCCCGAGGCACGCCATGTCGAGCCCGCCGCCGTCGTAGAAATCGAACTGCGCGTTCTGGGGGATGACCGCATCGGTATTGACCGCCGCGCCGAAATCGAGGCCCGAGGCGGGCTGGCCGCCGATCACGCCGGGCTCGGCGGTGAGCGTGACATGCTCGATCAGCCCTTCCTCGGCGGCCACTGCGGCCACCCCCTCGGGCATCCCGATCCCGAGGTTGACGACCCCGTTGACCGGCAGCTCGAAGGCCGCGCGACGCGCGATGATCTTGCGCGCGTCCAGCGGGAGCGGCGGGATCTCTCCCTCCGGCGTGCGGATGCGGTTGGTGAAGGCCTGGCTGAAGGCTGTACGGTAGGTCTGCCGGTGCAGCTCCGGCTCGGCCACCACCACCGCGTCCACGAGAATGCCCGGGATCACCACCTCCCGCGCGGGCAGCGTGCCGCCCCGGGCGATACGCTCCACCTGCACGATGACGGCCCCGCCGCAGTTGCGCACGGCCATGGCCTGCGCGAGGCTGTCGACCACCAGCGCTTCGCGTTCCATGGTGATGTTGCCGGCCTCGTCGGCGGTGGTGCCGCGCAGGAAGGCCACGTCCAGATGGGGCGCGCGGTAGAAGAGCATCTCCTCGCCGGCCATCTCCACCAGCTCAACCATGTCCTCACGGCTGATGTCGTTTATGCGCCCGCCGCCGAGGCGCGGATCGACGAAGGTTTCGAGCCCCACGCGCGACAGGAGCCCCGGCTTGCCCGCGGCGATCTCGCGGAAGAGATGGCTCAGGCAGCCTTGTGGCAGGTTCCAGGCCTCGATCTGGCCGGAGATCGCGAGAGCGCCCAGTTTGGGGATCAGGCCCCAGTGCCCGCCGATGACGCGCCGCAGAAGGCCGGGCGGCGCAAGGCGGTTCAGCCCGCGCTCGGCGCCGTCGCCCTGGCCGGCGGCGAACACCAGGGTCAGTCCCGCCGGGTCGCCCTCGGTGGCGTAGCGCTGTGCCAGCGCTTCGAGCAGCGCGTCCGGCACGCCGATGCCCACGAAACCGGAGGTGGTCAGCGTGTCGCCGGGCTTGACGAGGGCCACGGCATCGGCAGCGGAAACGATCTTGCGGCGCATGGCCGCGAGTTTCGGGCGAGGCCCGGCGCCCGTCAACTGCGCACGTCCGCGGTGGCGCAGCCCCCTCGCGGGTCATGCAGTCCTCAGGAGCCAAATGCGGGAACCAAGCGGTCAACCGCGCCGCGACAGGCCTTCCAGGGCGGCCGAGTGGTTGCCTTTTCGGCCCCAAGGTTCATTTTGGGAGGAGTGAGCGGCGCGGATCAGACGCCGGAATGACCAGGGAGAAGACATGAAACATCTCGTTATCGCAGCCGCAGCCGCGGCCAGCCTCGCGGCAGCCTCGCCCGCAATCGCGCAGGAGGGCGGCAACTACATTCTCGCAACAGCCTCCACCGGCGGCACCTACTACCCCGTGGGCGTGGCGATCTCGACGCTGACGAAGGTGCGCCTCGAGCCCTCGCAGGGCATCGGGATGAACGCCATCTCCTCCGCGGGCTCGGGCGAGAACGTGCGTCTGATCCGCGAGGGCGAGGCGCAGTTCGGCATCCTTCAGGGTCTTTTCGGCTACTACGCCGCCACGGGCACCGGCCCGCTGGAAAGCGACGGCCCGCAGGAGCACCTGCGCTCCGTGTCGCTGCTCTGGCCGAACGTCGAGCATTTCGTGGTCTCCAACGACAATGTCGAAACCGGAACGCTCGCGGATTTCGTGGCGCTCACCGGCAGCTCAGTTGCTCTCGGCAACCGGAACTCCGGCACCATCGGCTCGAACGCGGCGATCCTCGCCGGCTTCGGCGTCGACATCTACGAGGATTATTCGCTGGTGGAAGGCGGCTACGGCCCTGCCGTGGAGGCGCTTCAGAACGGCCAGGTCGAGGGCATTTCCACCCCGGCCGGCGATCCCGTGGGCGCGATCAGCCAGCTCATGGCGTCCGCCGGCGACGACGTGACCCTTCTCGACGTGTCCGACGAGGAGCTCGCCCGGGCGGATGGCGGCCGCGACCTGTGGTTCCGCTACGTGATCCCGGCGGGAACCTACCCGGGCCAGACCGAGGACGTGAACACGATCGCACAGCCCAACTTCCTCGCCACCCATGCCGATCTGCCCGAGGAGCATGTCTACCAGATCACCAAGACGATCTACGAGAACCTTCCGTTCCTGCAGGCGATCCACCCGGCCACGAACGCGATGAGCCTCGAGGTGGCGATCAGCGGCCTGCCGCTGCCGCTGCACCCCGGCGCGGCACGGTACTACCGCGAGCAGGGCATCGCGATCCCCGACCGGCTGATCGCAGACTGACGAGCGAAAAAAGGGCGGCCGCTCCGGCGGCCGCCCAGGCGCTGCATGGCTGACGTTTCCGCACCCGTTTCGGCCCAGCGCGACCCGCGGGGCCTCGCCGCCCACGCCGTGATGGCTTGGGGGGCGCTGCTCTCGGTGGTGCACCTCGCCAACGCCATCTTCCTCTTTCTTTCGGATTTCGACCGCAACGTGATGCACTTCGCGGGCTTCGCCGTGCTCGCGGCGCTGCTCTACCCGATGTCGGCCAAGGCCGGATGGGCCCGCCGCCCGGCGGCGGTCGCCTTCGACGCGGTGCTGGGGCTCCTCGCGGTCGTCTCGGCCTTCTGGTTCGTCTTCAACGAGGAGCGGCTCTACGGCGCCACCCAGCCCTTCGGCCCGCTCGATTGGGCGGCCGCGGTGCTGCTGGTGGTGATCGCCACCGAACTCACGCGCCGCGTGGCGGGCTGGGTGATCCCCGTTCTGGTGATCCTCTCGCTCACCTATGTCGCCGAATGGGGACGGTTGATCGAGGGGGTCTTCTCCTTTCCCGGCTTCAAGTGGGAAAGCGTGCTCTGGCGGTCGATCTACAACGACGAGGGGATCTTCGGGAACATCGCCCGCATCTCCTCGACCACTGTGTTCCTCTTCATCATCTTCGGCGCCTTCCTCGTGCGCTCGGGCGCGGGTGATTTCGTGATCTCGCTGGCGCGCGCCATTGCCGGGCGGGTGGCCGGCGGGCCGGGCCTCGTGGCCGTGATCTCCTCGGCGCTCACCGGCACGATCTCGGGCTCGGCGGTGGCCAACACCGCCTCCACCGGGGTGATCACCGTTCCCCTGATGAAGAAGGCGGGCTACCGGCCGCACTTCGCCGGCGGCGTGGAAGCCGCGGCGAGCACCGGGGGGCAACTCATGCCGCCGATCATGGGGGCGGGCGCCTTCGTGATGGCGAGCTTCACCCGCATTCCCTACGAGACGATCGTGCTGGTGGCGATCCTGCCGGCCTTCCTCTATTTCGCCTCCGTGGCCTTCTTCGTGCGGATGGAGGCGCGGCGCCTCGACCTGCCGCCGCTGGAGGCCGAGGGAGAAACCCTCTGGGGTGCGTTGCGCAAGGGCGGGGCGCCCTTCATCATCCCCATCGCGCTTCTCATCGTCATGCTGGCGTCGGGGTTCACGCCCAACTACGCCGCCGTCTTTTCCATCGGCGCGGTGATCGTGGCGTCCTGGGCCTCGGCCAATCCCATGGGGCCGCGCGCGATCTACGAGGCGCTGGCGAACGGCGCGCGCGCCATGATCATGACGGCGATCCTGTTATGCACGGTCGGGCTGGTGGTGAACGTCATAACCACCGCCGGCGTGGGCAATACCTTCTCGCTGCAGATCGCCGGCTGGTCGGGCGGCAACGTCTTCATCGCGATCGTGCTGATCGCGCTGGCCTCGCTGGTGCTCGGCATGGGGCTTCCGGTGACGGCGGCCTACATCGTGCTGGCGACGCTTTCGGCGCCGGCGCTGGCGGGCATGCTCGGCGACCGCGAGGTGGTGGCGCTGCTGATGGAGGGGGGGCTGCCCGAGACGGCCAAGGCGATGTTCATGCTCGGCGCGCCGGAGGCGCTGCCGCTGCTCGATGCGCCCATGTCCCGCGCCGATGCCATGGCGCTGGTGGCGTCGCTGCCGCTGGAGGTGGCCCAGCCCCTGCGCGATCTGACCGTGACTCCGGAGGCGGCGCTGGTGGCGCTCCTTTCGGCGCACATGATCATCTTCTGGCTGAGCCAGGACAGCAACGTCACGCCACCCGTCGCGCTGGCGGCCTTCACCGCCGCGGCCATCGCCCGCTCGAAGCCCATGCCCACCGCGGTGGCGAGCTGGAAGCTGGCGAAGGGGCTCTACATCGTGCCGCTGCTCTTTGCCTACACGCCTTTCCTCTCGGGCGACTGGCCGGTGATGTTCCAGATCTTCGGCTTCGCGCTCGTGGGCATCTACGGGCTTGCCGGCGCGCTGCAGGGGTGCCTCGAGTATCCCGTGGGCTGGCCGATGCGCGCGGTGCTTGTCGTGGCCGGGACCGCGTGCCTCTGGCCGTCCACGGTCGCCGTGCAATCGGCCGGGGCCGGCGTGGTGGTGGCGCTGCTAGTGTTCAACGTCGTCTCGCACCGCCGGCGGGCCGCCCGCGCGGCCTGACGTTCCCCACGCACCGGCCGCGGCCTCCGGCGCTTCCGCCGCGACCGCACCGAACGGCGCGGAGGGCCGCGCCTCAGCGGCGCGGCTTGGCGCGCAGCGTGGGCGCTGCCTCGGTGGGGTCTTCCGGCCAGGGGTGCTTAGGATAGCGCCCGCGCATGTCCTTGCGGACATCGGCGTAGCTCGAGGCCCAGAAGCCCGGAAGGTCCGAGGTGGTCTGAACCGGCCGTCCGGCCGGAGACAGGAGCGTGATGCGCAGCGGCCGCCCGCCCACGCGGGGATGGGCGGTGATCCCGAAGAGCTCCTGCAGCCGCAGCGCCACCGCGGGCCCCTCGTCCCCGGTGTAGTCGATCGCCACCGAGCGCCCCAGCGGGGTTTCGAACCGCGCGGGGGCCGCACGATCAAGCGCCTGCATCTGGCCCCAGTCCAGCCGGGCGCGCAGGGCGGGCAGCAGGTCGAGCCCCCGCAGGTCCGCGGTCGTCCGGCAGGCGGAAAGATACGGCAGCAGCCAGTCCTCGGCGCTTTCGAGCAGGCTCTCCGGATCGGAAGGGGGGAGGTCGAGCCCCTCGGCTCGAGCGAGTTCCACCCGCGAGGCGAAGCTGCGGGCCGCGGGCCCGAGGGGCAGGCCGATGTCGCGAAGCCCTTCGAGTGCGGCACGGGCGAGCGCCTCGGCAGGGGCGTCCGCCCATGGCTGCTCGGCCAACACGAGCGCGCCGAAGCGTTCCCGGCGCCGGGCGATCACCGCGCCGCGCCGGCGCGACCAGCGGCAGGTTTCCTCCCAGGCGATCTCGCGCCCGAAGAGCGCGCGCAGGCCGGCATCGGAAAGCGGCAGCGCCTGGCGGATGCGCGCTTCGCGCGGATCGCCGTCGAGATCGGTCGCCACCAGCAGGCGCGCGCTGGCCAGCGGGTCCGCCGCGTCCAGCACCGCGCCCTTTCCCCCCGAAAGCAGGTAGCGCCGCGCATCGCCCGGCCTGCGCAGCGCGATCCTGTCGGGGTAGGCGAGGGCGGCCATCTCGGCCGGCGCAAGCTGCGCGCCGTTCCGCGCATCCTGCGGAGGGCCACTTCCGCGCACGAGGCGCGCGAGGCGGGTGGCCCCCGCGCGCAGGCGCTCCAGCGACTCCGGCGCCGCCGGGTAGGACCCCGGCCGCCCCGCCAGAGCATCTAGGCGAAGCGAAAGATCGGCCGGCGCGCCGCGCAGCGGGTCGCGGTCATCCATCAGCGCTGCGAGCGGCGCGGCCTCCGGGCCGCAGCGCAGGAGCATGTGGGCGAGCCGCGGGTGCAGCGGCAGCTTGGCCATCGCGCGGCCATGTGCCGTCACGCGGCCCGCACCGTCGAGCGCGCCGAGCCGCGCTAGCAGATCACGCGCCTCCGCGAGCGCCGCCGCGGGTGGCGGGGTGAGGAAGGCGAGATCCTGCGGATCGCTGCCCCAGAGCGCAAGCTCCAGCGCGAGGCCGGCAAGATCGGCGGCCTCGATCTCGGCGGGCGGGTAGGCGGCGAGCGCGCCCTCTTCGCCGCGGGTCCAGAGCCGGTAGGCATGTCCGGGTGCGGTGCGGCCTGCGCGCCCGGCGCGCTGCTCGGCCTCGGCCCGGGTGACCCGCTCGGTCACCAGCCGGCTCATGCCCGAACCCGGATCGAAGCGCGCGCGGCGGGCCCGCCCGGCATCCACCACCGCGCGCACCCCCGGCAGTGTCAGCGAGGTTTCGGCGATCGACGTGGAAAGCACCAGCTTGCGCCGGCCGGGCGGGGCGGGCGCGAGTGCGGCGCGCTGGGCGCGGGCCGGCAGCGAGCCGTAGAGCGGCAGTGCATCGGTTTCGGGCGGCAGTCGCCCTGCGAGCGACGCGATGCAGCGGCGGATCTCGCCCTCGCCCGGAAGAAACACGAGCACGTCGCCCTCGGCCTCAGAGAGGGCGCGCAAGGCGAGATCGGCAGTGGCCGCTTCCAACCGGCTGCCGGGCGGGAGCGGGCGCTCCAGCCAGTGCCGTTCCACCGGAAAGCTGCGGCCGGGCGCGCTGACGCGCGGCGCATCGCCCAGGAGCGCGGCGAGCGGCGCGGCGTCGAGCGTGGCCGACATCGCCAGCACGAGAAGATCCGGCCGCAGGGTCTCGCGCGCCTCCCACGTCAGCGCGAGGCCGAGATCGCCGGCGAGCGAGCGTTCGTGGATCTCGTCGAAGATCACCGTGCCGATGCCTTCCAGCCCAGGGTCCGACTGGAGCATCCTTGTCAGGATGCCTTCCGTGACGACGAGGATCTGAGTCTTTTCGCTGTCCCGGCTGGCACCGCGCATCCGGTAGCCCACCGTGGCGCCCGGTCCCTCGCCCAGGCTTTCGGCCATGCGCTCGGCCGCGGCACGGGCAGCGACGCGCCGGGGCTCGAGCATGACGATCCGGCCCGGGGAAAGGCCGGCTTCCAGCACCGCAAGCGGCACGCGCGTGGTCTTGCCCGCGCCCGGCGGTGCCTCCAGAACGGCCCGGCCCTCCCGGCGCAGCGCGTCGAGCAGCTCGGGCAGGGCATCGTCGATGGGCAGCCGGTCCATGCCCGGGTTATCGCCGAGCGCCGTGCCTCTGGCCAGCCTGCCGGCACCGCCGTGCCCGTGCCGCGCAGGCCCGGTGCGGTCGGTTCGAGCGCGCGTCCGCCGCGCCGCACGCGCCGTGCCACGGGCCGTTTTTCGGTTGGACACCTCCCGCGCCGCGAGGCAAGACGGGTGCGGGCTGGCCCCGGCGCACCACCCGGGCCGGGCGCGCCGGCTTTCCCCGTTCCGCCCGGGCTCGCCCGGACGCCGCCACCGGCCCGATGGAGCCCGACCGTGACCGAGCCTGCCGCCTCCCGAACGTTCCGCGCAATCTCCGATCTGGCCGCCGCCGTGAAGTCCGGCGAGCGCCGGGCGCTCGCGCGCGCGATCACGCTGGTGGAAAGCGCCCGCCCGGATCACCGGGCGGAGGCCGAAGCGCTGCTCGGCGCGGTCAGCGAACCGCGGCGCGAGGCGCTGCGCATCGGGCTGTCGGGCACGCCGGGAGTGGGGAAGTCGAGCTTCATCGAGGCGTTCGGGCTGATGCTCACGGGCGCCGGCCTGAAGGTGGCGGTGCTGGCGGTGGACCCGTCCTCCGCCCGCTCGGGGGGCTCGATCCTCGGCGACAAGACGCGGATGGAGAAGCTGGCCCGCGAACCGCTCGCCTACATCCGCCCTTCCCCGGCCCGCTCCGAGCTGGGCGGGGTGGCCCGGCGGACCCGCGAGGCGGTGAGCCTGTGCGAGGCGGCCGGATTTGACGTGGTGGTGATCGAGACGGTGGGGGTGGGGCAGTCCGAAACGCAGGTGGCGCGGATGGCCGATCTCTTCGTGCTGCTGCTTGCCCCTGCCGGGGGAGACGAGCTTCAGGGCGTCAAGCGCGGGATCATGGAGATCGCCGACATCATCCTCGTGAACAAGGCCGACGGTGATCTGCGCGGGGCGGCCACCCGAACCTGCGCCGATTACGCCGGGGCGTTGCGCCTCCTGCGCCGGCGCCCCCAGGATCCCGACGGGTTTCCGAAGGCAATGCTCGTCTCGTCGCTCGAGGGCTCCGGCCTCCCGGAGGCCTGGAGGGAGATGCAGGCGCTCGCCGACTGGCGCCGGGCCTCGGGCCACTGGGCGGCCCGTCGAAGGGAGCAGGCGGTGGAGTGGTTCGAGGAGGAAGTGCAGGCGGGCCTTCTGGCGCGGCTGGCCTCCGACCCCGAGCACGGCCGCCGGATGCGGGCGGCGGCGGCGCGTGTGGCCGTGGGCGCCGCAAGCCCCGCCGCGGCGGCCGCCGCCGTGCTCGCAGGGCTGGAGGCGGAGGACGGCGCCGCTGGGCACGGGCACACGCAAGGCGGGGAGCGCGGCGAGGCCGGAACGGGCGCGGGAGCCGGCCCGGCGGGCCTTGACGCTGGCGGCGATTCTCCGTAATTGCCGCTGGACACCAAGGAGGCTCTGCCCCGGCAGGGCCTCTTGTCTGTTCGAGCCGGGCCGAGCCGCCTTTCCGCGCCACCCGCACCGAACGCCACGAGGACAAGGAAACACAGCCATGTCGCGCCGTTGCGAACTGACCGGGAAGGGCCCGATGACGGGCAACAACGTGAGCCACGCCAACAACAAGACGCGGCGCCGCTTCCTTCCCAACCTGAACGATACGACCCTCGTCTCCGAGACTCTCGGCCGGGGCTTCAAGCTGCGCATCTCCGCCGCTGCCCTGCGGACGGTGGACCATCGCGGCGGGCTCGACGCGTTCCTGGCGAAGGCGAAGGACGAGGAGCTCTCGCCCGCCGCGCTGAAGATCAAGAAAGACATCGCGAAGGCGCAGGCCGCCGCCACCGCCTGATTTCGCCGATGCCGATGCCGGCGCCGCGCTGCGCGCGGCCCATCGGCTTGGCAACGTGCCACCATCACATGCGTTTCTCCGCTTGCGCCCGCCCTCGGAGCGCGCGTGCGCCGCGCGCGTTCGCCGCAGGGCTGGGGGCGTGAGCCGAAGGCCGCATCGCTTGCCCGATCAAGACCGGCGGCCTAGCTTGCAGACATGCTCTTCCGGCCGCGCCCGCTTCTGAACCTGGTTCTGGCCGCGCTCCTCGCGCTGACCAGCCAGTCGCTCGCGACGGCGCGCGGGCACGCGGCGGTTGCAGGAGAAATCGTGCTCTGCTCCGGCGAGGGGCTGGTCACGATCACGGTCGATGCGCAGGGCAACCCGACAGGCCCGGCGCACTACTGCCCCGATTGCGCGCTTTCGCTCTTCGTCGCGGTGGAGAGCGGCGCGCACGCGCCCGCGCGGCCGCTCGCCGTCGCGCGAACGCAGGCGCTGCCGCCGGCCCCGATCGCGGATGCCGCCCCCGCCCTCGGCTACGCCGCACGGGGACCGCCGCGGGTCGGCTAGACGATCCGCAGACGAAATCCCCATACCCATTCAGATCGAGGAGAGCAGCCATGCTTCTCAAGACCATGTGCGCCGGCCTCGCGGCGGCGTTCTTCGCGGCCGTTCCGGCCCTTGCCGAAACCTCCCACGCGGGCGGCACCGCCACCGTCGGGCCGATCACCGTGGAGGATGCCTATGCGCGCGCCTCCACCCCCACCTCGCCCTCCGGCGCAGCCTTCATGCTCATCCGGAACGCCGGCACCGAGGATGACAGGCTCATCGCGGCGGCGTCCGACGCGGCGCAGCGGGTGGAGTTGCATACCCATGTGGAAAACGCCGAAGGCGTGATGCGCATGGTGGAGGTGAAGGACGGCTTCCCCGTTCCGGCCGGCGGTGCTCACGCGCTCCAGCGCGGCGGCGACCACGTCATGTTCATGGGGCTCACCGCGCCCATGATCGATGGCGAAACGGTCACGGTCACGCTGACCTTCGAGCGCGCCGGCGAGGTGACCATCGAGATCCCGGTCGATCTTCAGCGCATGCCCGCGATGCATCACGGCGGCCATGGCTCCCACGGCGCGGACGGCTGAACCGCGGCGCCGGAATACTCCCTGCCGGCCGCCGATCCGCGCCGCCGGCAGGCGCTCCCCACGCCCAGTCGGGCGGTGCGCTGGCCCGAACGGCGCGGCGCATTGTGGCCTGCCGCGTGCGGCTCAGCCGCAGTAGGCTTCCGCGATCTCGCCGAACTGGCGGTAGCGTTTCCAGAACACCTCGTGGTTCGGGCGGTCCGACATGCGGATCTCCTGCGCGCGGTGCGGGTTCTGGAAGAAGCCTGCGGCGAGGCGCTGGTCGCGCCGGCTGAGCGTCGCGTCGGCCGCGCCCTGGATGCAGGCACAAAGGGCGGCGTTCCGCCCGCCGCGCTCGCTTTGGCTGCATGCGCGCTGAATCACGCCTGCCTCCGCCGTTGGTGCCGTGAAGGTCAGGCCCGCGCCAGCCATGGCGATAGCCACCAGCGCCCCGTGAACTCGGTTCATTGAACTGCCTCGTTTCCTGTTGGCCCCGAGGGGCCACTGCCTCGATCCGTCCGATCGTAGCGCCGGACTCATTGCCAAAATATACCGCTTCGGCCCGTTTTCGGCAACCGCCGCTGTTGCGAGGCGCGGTATCCCGTCGTATCCTGACGACGGACGTCTAGCTCGGAGTCCCTTGCATGGCATCTGCACCGCTTTCCCTCGCACATCGGACCGGGATCACCTGCCGGCGTGCCGCGGCCGCGGTGGTTGGCGGTTTCCTGCGCAACCGCCCGCTGGCGGAGATCGACGCCGCGCTGGCGGCGCGCCCGGCGCGCGAACAGGCGCTGCTCGTGGGCGGGGTTCTGGCCGCGCTGGCGCTGCTTTCGTTCCTTGCCGCGCAATTCGGTGTCGTGGGCATGCTGGGCTTCTGGCTGGCGCTGATCGTGCTCGTCAACTAGGCGGGCTGCCCGCTGGCGCGCCGTCTCGCGGTCGGTATGCCAGAGTATGCTATTGTATTCCCAAATTTTTTCTGTGCGCCCGTGATCCGGCGAAGGTGAGCGCCCGTATTCCGTTCCAGTAGCCACCGGAAAGGAATGACCATGGATATCGGACTTGGACTTCTGACGTTTGGCACCCTCGGGTTCGCGGTTGCGTTCGGCTATCTGAGCGTGCGCGCCACCCAGAAACTCCGCGAGAGCGATGCGCCGAAATCGGCGCTCTCCCGCGACGGCAAGGAAGAGCGGCTCGCCGCGATGGCGCAGGCGCGCAACTGAGCCTGCTCCGCGGGCGGCCGGGCGCGCCCGCAGCGATCGAATTCTGCAAGCGGCCGCCGGAAGGACCGGCGGCCGTTTCGCGTCGGGGCGGCTGCGCGCATTACCGGCCTCGGTTCGCCGGCTCCCGCGGGAGCCCCGCGACGGGTGCCAAGGCGCGCCATGGCCATTGACCGCCCCCCGCTTCCGCCGCATATCCCCGCCATGACAGAGCTTTCCCGCATCCGAAATTTCTCCATCGTCGCCCACATCGACCACGGGAAATCCACCCTGGCCGACAGGCTGATCCAGCTCACCGGCACGGTGGCAGAGCGCGACATGAAGGAACAGCTGCTCGACGCGATGGACATCGAGCGCGAGCGCGGCATCACCATCAAGGCGAACTCCGTGCGGATCGAGTATCCCGCGCAGGACGGCCACACCTACATCCTCAACCTGATCGATACGCCCGGCCACGTGGATTTCGGCTACGAGGTGTCGCGTTCCATGCAGGCCGTCGAGGGCTCCCTGCTCGTCGTCGACGCCTCCCAGGGGGTCGAGGCGCAGACGCTGGCAAATGTCTACGCGGCCATCGAGGCCGATCACGAGATCGTGCTGCCCGCCGCCGAGCCCGACCGCGTGCGCGAGCAGATCGAGGATGTCATCGGCATCGAGGCGCACGACGCTGTCGAGATCTCCGCCAAGACGGGGCTCGGCATTCCCGAGGTGCTCGAAGCCATCGTCACCCGCCTGCCGCCTCCCTCGGAGGGCGACCCGGACGCGCCCCTGAAGGCCATGCTCGTGGACAGCAAGTACGACCAGTACCTCGGGGTCATCTGTATCGTGCGCATCATCGACGGCACCCTGAAGAAGGGCGACCGCATCCGCATGATGAAGACGGGCGGAACCTACGACGTGGACGACGTGGGCGTCTACCGCCCCGCCATGACGCCCGTGAAATCCCTCGGCCCCGGCGAGATCGGCTACCTTAACGCGTCGATCAAGCAGGTTCGCGACACCCGGGTGGGCGATACGATCACCCACGAGAAGCGCCAGTGCGCCGAACCGCTGCCGGGCTTCAAGCCCTCGGTGCCGGTGGTGTTCTGCGGGCTCTTTCCCGTCGACACCAACGAGTTCGAGGATCTGCGCGACGCCATCGAGAAGCTGGCGCTGAACGACGCGTCCTTCACCTTCGAGATGGAAACCTCGGCCGCGCTCGGCTTCGGCTTCCGGTGCGGTTTCCTGGGCCTTCTGCACCTCGAGGTGATCCGCGACAGGCTCGAGCGCGAATACGATATCGAGCTCATCACCACCGCGCCGAGCGTGATCTACCGCATCCACATGCGCGACGGGCAGATGATCGAGCTGCACAACCCCGCCGACATGCCCGACCCGGCCAACATCGACCACATCGAGGAGCCGCGCATCAAGGCCACGATCCTGGTGCCCGACGATTACCTCGGCGACGTGCTCAAGCTCTGCCAGGACAGGCGGGGCGTCCAGCTCGACCTGACCTATGCGGGCAGCCGGGCCATGGTGGTTTATGACCTGCCGCTCAACGAGGTGGTCTTCGACTTCTACGACCGCCTGAAATCGGTGACGAAGGGCTACGCCAGCTTCGACTACCAGATGATCGGCTACCGGCAGGACCATCTCGTGAAGATGCAGATCCTGGTGAACGACGAGCCCGTGGACGCGCTTTCCACCATGGTGCACCGCGACCGGGCCGAGACCCGCGGCCGGGCGATGTGCGAGAAGCTCAAGGATCTCATTCCCCGCCACATGTTCAAGATCCCGATCCAGGCCGCGATCGGGGGCCGCATCATCGCCCGCGAAACGCTGGCCGCGCTGCGCAAGGATGTGACCGCCAAGTGCTACGGGGGCGACGTGACGCGCAAGAAGAAGCTCCTGGAGAAGCAGAAGGCCGGCAAGAAGAAGATG
>CAYXOX010000072.1:0-14250 GCA_964466745.1 uncultured Rhodobacterales bacterium | reverse complement strand
AACTGCTTGACCGGCAGGCGATACTGCACCGCGGTGCCCATCTCCTGCATGTTCATGAGCCAGGACGCCTCGCCGGCGACGTTGATCACGAGCCCGCCCGGATGGGCCACCTGAACGCCGATGGAGGCCGGCACGCCGTAGCCCATGGTGCCCAGCCCGCCGCTCGTCATCCAGCGGTTGGGATCTTCGAAGCCGAGGTACTGCGCGGCCCACATCTGGTGCTGGCCCACCTCGGTGCAGATGTAGCGGTCGGGGTGGTCGCGGGTGAGCTCCTCGAGCCGCTGGACCGCGTGCTGGGGCTTGAGCGTGCGTTCGGAGGGGCGGAAGGCGAGGCAATCGGTCTTGCGCCACTCGGTGATGGTCTCCCACCAGCGCGCGACGGCGGCGGCATTCGTCTTGCGGCCGCGCGACTTCCAGACCTTCAGCAGGTCTTCCAGCACATGGGCGATATCGCCGACGATGGGCACGTCGGTCTTGATCACCTTGTTGATGGAGGAGGGGTCGATATCCACGTGCGCCTTCTTCGAGCCGGGCGAGAACGCGTCGATCCGGCCGGTGATCCGGTCATCGAAGCGGGCGCCGAGATTGATCATCAGATCGCAGCCGTGCATGGCCATGTTGGCCTCGTAGAGCCCGTGCATCCCCAGCATGCCGAGCCAGTTCTTGCCGGAGGCGGGATAGGCGCCGAGCCCCATCAGCGTGGAGGTGATGGGAAAGCCGGTGGCATCCACCAGCTCGCGCAGCAGCTGGCTCGCCGCGGGGCCCGAGTTGATCACGCCGCCGCCGGTGTAGAAGATCGGGCGTTCGGCCTGCTCCATGAGCTCCACGAGCTCCGTGATCGCGCCGATGTCGCCCTTGACGCGGGGGTTGTAGTGGCCGCTCGGCTTCTGGGGCCCGGTGTAGGTGCCGCTGGCGAACTGCACGTCCTTGGGAATGTCGATCAGCACCGGCCCCGGGCGGCCCGAGGTGGCGACGTGGAAGGCCTCGTGGATCGTGGCGGAGAGCCTGTCGGTCTCCTTCACGAGCCAGTTGTGCTTGGTGCAGGGGCGGGTGATGCCCACGGTATCGGCCTCCTGGAAGGCATCCGAGCCGATCATGAAGGTGGGCACCTGCCCGGTGAGGACGACGATGGGGATGGAATCCATGAGCGCGTCCGTCAGCCCGGTGACGGCGTTGGTCGCGCCCGGCCCGGAGGTGACGAGCACCACGCCCGGCTTGCCGGTGGAGCGCGCGTAGCCCTCGGCGGCATGTACGGCGCCCTGTTCGTGGCGCACGAGGACGTGGCGGATATCGTTCTGCTGGAAGATCTCGTCGTAGATGGGCAGCACCGCGCCCCCGGGATAGCCGAAGACCGTGTCGACACCCTGGTCGCGCAGCGCCTGCACCACCATTCTCGCTCCCGTCATCTGAGCCTGCATCTGTCTCTCTCGCTCCTGTTCCGGTCGATCGCGCCAAGTCGTGTCGGTTTGCCACTTCATGGCGCCGCGCATAAAAAAGCCCCCGGCGGTCAGTCGGGGGCGCATCGGGTGGTGATATGGGTACCGTTACCGGCCCATGCGCCTTTTCCCCACGATGATTACGAGCGACGACATGCCGACACCTCCATTTCGCTCGCCACGTTATGGGGGCTGCCGGGGGGCGTCAATGCTTCGCGGCCTGCGAGCCGGCAAAAAACGACAAGATGTTGCGCCGGACGCGGGCCCGGCGAAAGGATGCATCGCGGGGGCCTTGCCCGCCGGCAGGCGGCGGAGGCGCTCGCTCAGCCCGCCCGGAAGGTTAATATATCTTCATAAGTATCAATAATCATTAATCTGTTTCACGTGAAACATCGGAAGGCGGGCCGCCGGCTGGCCTTCGGCCGCCGGCGGGGGGAGCGCTCAGTCGCGCTCGCCCACGAACCCGCCCACGCCCTGAAGCTCGATTTCCGTGCCGCCCGTGAAGGTCACCTTGCCGTCGATGACCGATGTGCCCGACGCCTCGTCATGATCGGGGCCGTAGAGGCGCCCCTCGATGGTGCTGTCATCGACGCAGTTGTTGGTGCACGCATAGATTCCGTCGATCACGTCGAGATCGCCGTCGAAGCGGTTTCCGTTCAGATCACCATTGGTGATCTCCCAGGTGACGTTCTGCGAGGTCCCGATATCGATGTCGCTGTAGAGCGCGTTCACCTCGCCGCGCACCTCCTCGTCGGAGAAATCCACCACCAGGGTGATCTCGCCCTCGGCGCTGAAATCACCGTCGTAGATACCGTTGAACTGGATCACCCCGTAGGCCGCATAGGGCCCCTCGTAGGTGGCCGAGCCGAGGCGGGGCAGGCCGGCCGGATCGGTCTCCAGCCCCAGCACGAAGAACAGTTCCTCGTAGATCCCGCCGTCGAAGGTATAGAGGTTGAGTGCGTCCGAATAGGCGCCGGGGTTGCGCGCGCCCAGAACCTGGCGCAGCGAGTCGAGCTGGTAGACGAGGCCCGAGCCCGGGTCGTCGTTGTTGTCGGCGAAATCGAAATCGAAGACGACCCCGTTGATGTTGATCCTGCGGATGAAGAGCGTGCCGCCCGCAGTCTCGCCCATGGTCACCTGCGCGTTGCTGTCGAACTCGCCGAGGACCACCTCGTCGTCCTCGTTGGAGAACATGCCCTTGACCGGAACGGTGAAGACCGTGCCGTCGCCGACCGCTTCGGAGAAGCTGGCCGAGCCGTCGGCGTAGGGCACGCCGTTGCTGCCGAAGCGGATGTCGTCTCCGGTTCCGGCGCCGCAGGCGGCGAGCAGGCCGAGCGCGGCGATGCCGGCTCCGGTGCGGGCGAGTGATGCCATGAGGGGTCTCCCGGGCTGTGGCGAGCAGATGCCGGGAAGGTGTGGCGGGGTTTTGCCCCGGTCAAGCCTGAACTGGCGCGGCCCGGCTCAGGGGGTGGCCGCCGTGGCCGCGAAGCCGCCCACCGCCTCGATTCCCCGCCGGGTGCTGCCGGTGATCTGCTCGAACTCGATGACCGCGATCCCAGCCGCCTCCGAGGCCCCGGGCCCGTAGAGCGCACCGTCGAGCGTGGAGGTTCCGAAGCACCCCGCGCTGCAGCCCTGGCCCTGGGCGACGTCGATGCGCGCGGAGAACTGCCCGCCGTCGAGCTGACCGTCGGAAAGCGCGTAGACGCGGTTGGCCACCTCCTGCGAGATCGGCCCGTCGCTGTCCACGGTTTCGGTCACGGCGATGCTGCCGGTCACGCTCTCGGTGCCGAAGTTCGCGCTGATCGAGATGGTGCCTTGGGCGGAGTAATCGCCCACCACGGCGCCCTGGGAGGTCGCGTTGCCCACCGCCTCGAACGGGCCGCTCCAGCTTGCGTTGCCGCTGGCGGGAAGCTCGGAGGGGCGGGTCTCGAAGCCGGTGGCGACGTAGCTCTGCAGCCCGCCATCCGTGAGGGAGAAGACGCGGAAGCCGGAGCTGGAGCCGTTCTGCGCGAACCTGTCGAAGCGGATCTGCTCGCCGTCGAGCACCCCGGCGCCGTTGCTGAAGGGCACGAGCCGGCCGTCCGGCAGCCGCAGGCTGCCGATGGTCAGCGCGCCGGTCTGGGTCTTCACGAGGTTCAGAAGGCCGCCGTCCTCCAGCGCGAGCCGGTAGCCCGAGCCGGAGGGTTCGAGCTGCGCGACCGGAACGAGAAAGAGCGTGCCGTTGCCATCGCTCACCTCGACGCCGGGCCCGGCATAGAGCGCGCCGTTCTCGCCGAAGATCTCCGGCGGGTCGGTGTCGCCGTCGCCGCTGTCGGTCGTGGTCTGGCAGCCGGCGAGCGCCAGGGTCGAAATCAGGAGCAGGGCGGCGTGGGGGCGGGGGGGCATCTGGTTCTCCATCGAGGCCGTCCGGGCGGCGTGCAGGTGATACGCAGTGCTACACGCCACGGGGGCAAACGGCAATCGCGGCGCCGGCACCCGGGCGGTGCCTGCAGGGCGGCCGCCGCCCCCAAATGCGCCCATGCCGATCCGGGAAAATAATCATCTGCTGAATTGGAGTGCGCGCGACCGGGTCATTTTCTTTCGCGCCGCGAAAATCGACTATTCCCTAGATGCAATGCTGCGGCTAGCTTCCCGAGCACTCAACGTTTCGGCCGGGAGTGCACCGGGCCAATCTAGTTAAAAAGTCCTTTGGGAGGGTTCAAATGGATCGTCGTTCTTTTCTGAGAACATCCGCCATCGGCGGAACCGCCGCCGCCGCGAGTTCGCTCGCCGCGCCCGCCATTGCGCAGGGCAACCGCACGCTGACCATGGTCACCAGCTGGGCCCGCGGCTCCGCCGGGGTGGGTGACGCCCAGCAGCGCGTGGTGGACACCGTCGGTGCGCTGTCGGGTGGGACGCTCACCGTCGACCTGCGCGCCGCCGGCGAGCTTGTCGGCGCCTTCGAGGTGTTCGACGCCGTGGTCTCCGGCCAGGCCGACATGTATCACGCCGCCGACTACTACTTCCTCAACCAGCACCCGGCCTACGGCTTCTTCACCGCCGTGCCCTTCGGCATGACGGCGCAGGAAATGGCCAACTGGTACTATCACATGGGCGGCATGGAGCTGCACGACGAGCTCGGCCAGATCTTTGGCCTCAAGTCGTTCATCGCCGGCAACACCGGCCTGCAGTCGGGCGGCTGGTTCCGGCAGGAAATCAACTCCGCGGAGGATTTCCAGGGTCTGCGCTTCCGCATGCCCGGCCTCGGCGGCCAGGCGCTCGGTCGCCTCGGCGCGTCGGTCCAGAACATCCCGGGCGGCGAAGTGTACCAGGCGCTCGCCTCGGGCGCGATCGACGGCACGGAGTGGCTCGGCCCCTGGGGCGACCAGTCGGCCGGGTTCCAGGAGATCACCAAGATCTACTATACCGCCGGCTTCCACGAGCCGGGCGCGGCCCTCTCGCTGGCCATCAACCGCGACGTCTTCGAGGACCTGAGCCCCGCGCATCAGAAGATCCTCGAGGTGGCGGCGGCCGAGGCGCACCAGTACAACCTGGCGCAGTTCATGTCCAACAACGGCTCCTCGCTGCAGCAGCTGATCGCCGGCGGCGTCGAGGTGCGGACCTTCCCCGACGACGTGTGGGATGCGTTCGGCCGCGCCTCGCAGGAAGTGCTGGACGAGAACATGGGCGACGAGATCTTCGCCCGCGTCCGCGAAAGCGCGATGTCCTCGATGGCGGCATCCTCGGCCTGGATCGAGGCCTCCGAAGGCCTCTACCGCCGCCAGCGCGACCGCGTGCTGGGCTGATCGCCTCGGCGGGATGACACCCTGTGCCCGGCCCGTTCGCGCCGCCGTGAACGGGCCGGGACGCCGTGTGGACAAATCGCCAAAGGTCTTGGCAGACTGCCCCGCGGGCAGTCCGGCATGATCGGTCCTTCCGGGGGATGATGCACAGATGGTCGACCTTCTTCTCTGGGTGATGCAGAACGTGGCGCTTGCGCCGTATCACCTGTTCGTCGCCATCACGAACCCGCAGCTCTGGCTGGCCTGGGGGGATCGCGAGGCGCTCGCACGCTTCATGTACTACGGCGCCTCGGTGGAGCTGTTCTTCGTCTTCCTCACCACCTTCCTGGTGATGACCGCGGTGGGTCTGTGGCGGCCAGGCTTCATGTGGGGCGGCGTGAGGGTGCTGGAGCGGGTGGCCAACACCGTGGGCCGCGTGGCGGCCTGGGCCGGGCTCGTCATGGTGCTTCAGCAGATCGTCATCGTCTTCATGCAGCGCGTGTTCGCGGCCTCGGAGATCAGCCTCGGCTT
Organism: uncultured Rhodobacterales bacterium; assembly: GCA_964466745.1. GTDB lineage: Bacteria > Pseudomonadota > Alphaproteobacteria > Rhodobacterales > Rhodobacteraceae > CAYXOX01. The sequence goes on along the minus strand of CAYXOX010000072.1, from coordinate 8,522 downwards.
CGGCGCAGCCTTCAGCTTCGACGTGTCCTGGTGGGCCGAAAGCCTCAAGCTGCACAACGCCATCATCATCTGCCTGTGCGTCGCCTACACCTTCGTGCAGGGCGGCCATGTGCGGGTGGACCTCGTCTACTCGGCCGTCTCGCACCGTGCCAAGCGCATCATGGACATGATCGGGTGTGTGATTTTCATGGTCCCGATGGGCGTTCTCATCTGGCTTTACGGCTGGTTCTTCATGTGGCGTAGCCTCGTCGTGCCCAATCCGGCGGCCTCCTCGACGCTGGACCGCATGCTGATGCAGGCGCGCGCCCTGCGGTGGAACGTCGAGACAATCGGGTTCTCGCCCAACGGCTTCAACGCCTACTTCCTCTTCAAGGTTCTCATCGTGGTCTTCGCGCTGATGGTGCTGATGCAGGCGGTCTCCTTCTTCTGGCGTTCGCTTCTCGAGTTGCGCGAGGGCGAGGAGAGCGCCGGGCGTTACCTTGATCGCGACGTGCTGGGCGACGAGGCGGAGACCATCGCCCACGACATTCACAGCGGAGCGACCTGACCCATGCTCTTCGGTCTCGATGGCGTCGAGCTCGGCCTCATCATCGTGTTCCTGTGCCTTTTCGGGGGCATCCTCTCGGGCTTCCCGGTCGCCTTCGCCATCGGCGGCGCGGCCGTCATCTCGTTCGGGATCATCGCCGCGCTCGACAGCGCGGGCCTGCTGATCCACCAGGCGATCGACACCAACGCGGCCGAATACGGCGCGCTTGTGGCCGAGGGCGTGCGCCCCGACGCGATCTCCATCTTCCGATACCCGGAGCTGCCGCGCATCTCCGAGCCGGTGTTCCCGCAGGGATGGGAGACGGCGCTGGACCGCAACATCTCCTTCATCGTCAACCGGATGAACGAGAAGGTCATCGCCGGGCAATCCATCGAGACCCTGCTGGCGGTGCTGATGTTCGTGCTCATGGGCATCACCCTCGAGCGCTCGCGCATCGCCAACGATCTGCTCACCACCATGGCGCGGGTCTTCGGCCCGCTGCCGGGCGGGCTCGCCGTTTCGATCGTGGTGGTGGGCGCGTTCCTGGCCGCCTCCACCGGCATCGTGGGCGCCACCGTGGTCACCATGGGGCTGCTCGCGCTGCCCACCATGCTGCGCGCCAACTATTCGCCCGAACTCGCCACCGGGGTGATCGCCGCCTCCGGCACGCTGGGCCAGATCATCCCGCCCTCCATCGTGATCGTGCTTCTGGGCACGCTGGCCGGCGACATCTACGCCGCGGCGCAGGAAACGCGGGCGCAACTCGCCGGCTGCCGGGATTCGCTGACGCTCCTCGGCGAGCCTGCGGTGGTCTCGGTCGGCACGCTTTTCCAGGCCGCGCTCCTGCCGGGCATCCTGCTCGCGGCGCTCTACGCCGCCTACGCCTTCGGCTACGCGCTGATCTACCCGTCGCGCGCACCCGCGGTGGAGCTTGGCGAGACGAACTCCGAGGTCATCACCCGCAACGATGCTCTCGCCTGGTTCGTTGGCGCCCCGGTGGCACTGATCGGCGGCGCGATCCTGCTCGGCATGGTCGGCGTCGCCGGCAGCCAGGACGTGAGCCCGGACCGCTTCTCCCAGGCCGGCCAGAACGCCAGCCTGCGGACCAACGTGGGCCCCGAGTGCCAGGCCTCGATGATCGAGCTGCACGGCCAGGAAGCGTGGGACAGGGCGGTGGCCGAGCAGGCAGCGATCGATGCGGCCGGCGGCGTGGAAGAGGCCCGCGAGCTGACGGCGGAGCAGATCGAGGCGAGCATCGCGCAGAAACTCGCCGACGCGCCGCCCATCGGCTCGGGGATGCTCACGGGGTTCGTGTTCCTCGCGCTGATCCTCGCCGTGGCGCGCGGGGTTTCGCCCACGTCGGATCCGCGCCCGCTGCTGGTCGGCGGGGCAGGGGTGGCGCTCGCGCTGCTGGCGGACGTCCTCTTCATCTCGCCGCTCACCTCCTCGGGGGTGACGTTCCTCGTCATCGCCGTGCCGCTGGCGCTCACGCTCTACGGGTGCCGTGCGGCGGTCGGCATGCTGGGGCAGAACGAGCTGCTGCGCGTGGTCTTCCCGCCGCTGGTGCTGATCGTGGCGGTGCTGGGCTCCATCCTCGGGGGGATCACCAACCCCACGCCCGCGGCGGCCCTCGGCGCGGGCGGGGCGATCCTGCTGGCGGGATACCGCAAGCTCACCGAGGACGGCGGCTCGGGCAGGATCGTCGTTCAGACGGCCTTCGCCATCGTCATCATGATCCTCGTGGGGGTGAACTTCGATCTCCGCCTGAGCCAGAGCGACGTCGGCCTCGAGAACTGGCTGGCCTACATCGTGGCCTACGGCGCCTATCTCTTCTCGATCTTCGGCATCCTGTTCTCCTGCTGGGTGCTGTTTCGCGAGCGGGTCCTCACACCGGTGGTGCGCGAGACGGCGAAGGTCACCTCGATGGTCTTCACCATCCTGATCGGCTCGCAGCTGCTCAACCTCGTGGTGATCTCCTTCGGCGGCGAGCACTACATCCAGCAGTTCCTGCGCAGCTTCGACAACGAGTGGACGGTGTTCCTCATCGTCATGCTGGTGCTCTTCATCCTCGGCTTCGTGCTCGACTTCCTCGAGATCATCTACATCGTGATCCCGATCGTCGGGCCGGTGATCTACGGCGGCACGCTCGATCCCAAATGGGTGACCATCATGATCGCGGTTAACCTGCAGACATCGTTCCTCACCCCGCCCTTCGGCTTCGCGCTGTTCTACCTGCGCGGCGTGGCGCCGCGGGAAGTGACGACGGGCCACATCTACCGCGGGGTGATCCCCTTCGTGCTCATCCAGGTGGCGGGGCTCGGCCTGCTTGCCGCGTTCCCCGGCGTGGTGACGATCGTGCCCAATCTCCTCGGCGGCTAGCCCTGCGCGCCCGGCGCCTCCCGCCCGGCGCGCGCATCGCGCCGCGCCGGCCCGCGCCCGCCTCCACTTTGGCCCCGAAATACCTCGGGGAGCGCGAGGGGCAGCGCCCCTCGCTCCGGCCGTGCCGCGCGGGCGAGAGAGGGCCTGCCGCGTGCCCGCACGCCAAGAAACGCGTCCCGCGCCGCGCCCGCAGGGCCGCCGCCGCACCATCCCGAAAGCGGAAGGCGCCGTCGGTGCGTGGCCGCCGGGCGGGGCGTTACCCGGCCGGCGCCTTCTCGTGGCGGGGCGGAACCGCGGCCCTGGCGGCGGCCTCCAGCTCGGGCGGCTCGGCCGGGTTCTTCTCGTTCGGATAGACGAGCCCGGCCGAGATCACCAGCTTGGCCGCATCCTCCAACGACATCTCGAGTTCGACGACGTCGCTGCGGGGAAAGAAGAGCAGGAAACCGGAGGTGGGGTTGGGCGTGGTGGGCACGAACACGCTCATCATCTCCTCGTCGGCCGGGCCGTGACGGGAGATCTCGCCCTTCGCGGTGGTCGAGATGAAGCCGATGGCCCAGATCCCCTTGCGGGGGTACTCGACCATGCAGGCCTTGTCGAAGCTGCGCTCGGCCTGGGCGAAGACCGTTTCGGCGATCTGCTTCACGCCGCTGTAGATCGAGCGCACGATGGGCGTGCGGTCCACCAGGTGCTCGGCCCAGCGGATCAGCGAGCGGCCGATCAGCCCCTTCGCGATCCACCCCATGAGCACGGTGAACACGAGGAAGAAGATCACGCCCACACCGCGCAGGTTGATCCCGATGTACTGCTCCGGCAGGAACCGGGCGGGCACCAGCGGCAGCACCACGCCGTCGATCCAGCCGATCACCGTCCAGAGCAGCCAGAAGGTCAGCCCGATGGGCGCGATGACGACGATCCCGGTCAGAAAGCTCGCGCGCAGCCCCGCGAAAAGGCCGCCGCGGCGCTTGGGCTCCTGTGGATCGAAAGGTGTGCTCATGGTCCCGGCGCTCGCACGAATCCGACGGTGGGGTTTGCGCGTAGTCATGTAGTCGCGGTGCGCGCCCATCACAACGCACGAAACCCGACGCCCGGGGTTCAGGCGGAAATCGCGCTCAATTCCTGTGCGATCTCGCCCGCGAGACGGGCGTTGTTGAGCACCAGAGCGATGTTGGCCGCGAGGCTTTCGCCGCCCGTCAGCTCCAGCAGCCGGCCGAGCAGGAAGGGCGTGACGGCCTTGCCCGAAACGCCCGCGTCCCGCGCGTCGGCCTCGGCCTGCGCGATGAGCGGCGCGAGGCGCGCATGGGGGATCTCCGCCTCGGCGGGGATCGGGTTGGCCACCAGCTGCCCCCCCGCGACGCCGAGGCGGCGGCGCATGGCGTGGCTTGCCGCGATCTCGCGCGCGCTGTCGAGCCGCAGCGGCGCGGCCAGCCCCGGCATCTCGCGCGACCAGAAGGCCGGAAAGCCGTCCTGCCCGAAGGCGATCACGGGCACCCCGCGGGTTTCGAGCACTTCCAGCGTCTTGGGCAGATCGAGTATCGCCTTCGCGCCCGCGGCCACCACGGTGACGGGGGTGCGCGCCAGCTCCTCGAGATCGGCGGAGATGTCGAAGCTCGTCTCCGCGCCGCGGTGGACCCCGCCGATCCCGCCGGTCGCGAACACGTCGATGCCCGCGAGATGCGCGGCGATCATCGTCGCGGCCACGGTGGTGGCCCCCGTGCGGCCGGTGGCCAGGCACAGGGAGAGATCGGCGCGAGAGAGCTTCATCGCGCCGGGCGTTCGGGCGAGCGTTTCCAGCTGCCCCGGCTCGAGGCCGATGTGCAGCCGGCCCTCCATCGCGGCGATGGTGGCCGGCACGGCGCCGGCGGCCCGCACCGCCGCTTCCACGGCGCGCGCCGTCTCGAGGTTCTGCGGGTAGGGCATTCCGTGGGTGATGATCGTGCTTTCGAGCGCCACCAGCGGGCGCCCCGCGGCCCGCGCGGCCGCGACCTCGCCCGAGAACGCCAGCGGCGACGCGGAGGCGGGCCCGGCGCTCATGGCCCGGTCCGCCCGGCAACGAAGGCGGCGGCCGTCTCCACCGCGTGGCGCAGGGCCTCGCCCGGGGCGGCCCCGCGCTGCTCGGCGGCGATATGGGCGGCCATGCAGGTGTCGCCCGCGCCGGTCACCTGGGCCACGGAAACCCGGGGCGGCAGTTGGCGCAGCACCCCGAAAGCGCCGGCCTTGGCGGCGAGCCTGCCGCCATCGGTCACCACCACGCGCGAGGCGCCGGCGGCGAGCAGCGCCTCGGCGGCGGTTGCCGCGCAGGGCGCGTCGGTGCCCGAGAGCTGCCGGGCCTCCGAGAGGTTCACGTAGAGCGTGGCGCCCTCGTGGCGCAGGAGCGGCCGCAGGCGCATGGCCTTTCCCGGCGAGGCCGGCGCGACGCGCAGATCGGCGGCGGCGAAGAGCGGGCTTGCCACGATCTCGGCCAGAAGCGCCTCGGTGAGGTTGCCGTCGAGGGCCACGGGGCCGGCATAGGGCGCCGCGGCACTGCCCAGCCGGCCGTCGGCCAGCGGCGCGAGGATGGCCGCGCCGGCGGCCTCGAGGCTGTGGGCATCGGCCAGCGCGGCCACGAGCCCCTCGGTATCCTCCACCGCCATGTAGCAATCGGTGGGCCAGTCCGGGCTGACGTGCACATGCTCGGTCACGAGGCCCTGCGCGCCGCAGAAGGCCAGGAGCTCGGTGCCCGCGGCATCGCGCCCGACCGAGCTGAGAAGCGCCGGCGTGAGCCCGAAACGGTTGAGCGCCAGCGCGATGTTGAGCGCGACCCCGCCGGGCTGGCGGCGGATGCGCCCCGGCCGGTCGTCGCCATGCGCCATCGGCCGCTCGGCGCGGCCGATGATGTCCCACAGCACGGAACCGATGCACAGGATGTCGGGGCGGATGCTCATGGGCCGCTTATTGCCGCCGGCGCGGGGCGGCGCAAGCGGGCGGGGCCGCGCACCCCCTCGCGCGGGGCGGCGAAAGCGGCAGAACCCGCGGAACGGAGGCTGGCGACGCCCAGGGCGGGGCGGGCGGAGGCGGGGCCGCCGCGCCGCTCGCGGCGGGCCGCTGGCGCGCTTACCGCGCCGGCACGCTGAAGGTGAGCGAGGCCCAGAGGCTTTCCCACACCGCCTGCCGCTCGGCCGCGAGGCCGGGCTCCGGCGCGCGCAGCACCACGTGGTCGAGCAGGTAGTCGTGCCCGGGCCTTACCGGCACCGTGGCGCGGCCCTCGGCATCGGTCGTCCGCGTGAACACGGTCACTTCGCCGCCCGGCGCGCGCTCGAAGACCTCCAGCTGCCCGCCGGCCCGGGGCGCGCCCTTGTAGGTGACCTCCACCTCGATCCCGCCTGAAGCGCCCTCCAGATAGGGGTTCGCCAGCGCCGTGATCTCCACCTCGAGGCCGGTGCGCCTGTCGGCCCCTTCGCCCGCGCCCACGGCGACCAGCGCCTTGGCAAAGCGCGTGTAGAGCTCGCCGAACCCCTGTTCGGGATGCCCGGCGGCGAGGTGCTCGGCCGCGGCATCCGGGTAGCCCTTGTGCGAGGCGAAGGACTCGAACGCTTCCAGCGAGCGGTACTCCAGCCGCGAGACGCCGGAGCGGACGACGAAGATGTGCAGGCCCTCGCCAAGGGGCGCGGCGGCAAGGGCGGGTCGGTCGCCCAGCCGACCGTCGATGACGGCGGCTTGGGCCGTTGTCACCACCTCGGCGCGGGGAAACCTGTCGGGGAACCAGGCCAGTTCCATCCCCTCGAAGAACTCGCCGTTGAAGACCCGGGCGGAAAGCGGCGCCCCGGGGGCGGAGATCCAGGCATCCGGCTCGATCCAGACCTCGTGGGCTTCGGCGGCGAGCGGTGCTAGGAACAGCCCGGCGGCCAGGATCGCGGCCCGCCGGGCCTTGCGGGCGACCAGGGGGGCCGCGGAAACGGATGCGCGGCGGGTGACGGCGCGGGGCAGGGACTGGAGCAGGGACTGGGGCATGCGGGATCTCCTTCGGCGCATAGGGGTGGTGCATGGGCGGCGGGTGTCAAGCCGCCCGCGGGACCGGGCGGCCCGTTGGCGGCGCAGGCTGCGCCCGGCGGCGCTCGCCCTGGCGCTCGCCGGTGCGCAGGCGGCCGCCCACGAGGTGACGCCCGCGATCCTCGATCTCGAGCGCAGGGGCGACCGGCTGGAACTGCTCGTCGACGTCAATCTCGAAGCGATGCTGGGCGGCATCGACCTTTCGCGCCACAGCAACACCGACACCGCGCCGGAGGCCCCCAAGGCCGCCTACACCCGCCTGCGCGCCCTCGCGCCGCCCGCGCTGGAGGCGGAGTTGCGCGGCGCATGGGCCGGGCTTGCCCGCGGCATCACCCTCGATTTCGGCGCCGCGGGCCCCGCGCCCGAGATCCTTCTCGAAGACATCGCGATCCCGCCGGTCGGCAACCCCGAGCTCTCGCGGCAGACGGTGCTGCGATTGAGCGCCGCCATTCCACGCGGGGCCGAGACGCTGCGGATCGGGTGGGCGGCGGCCTACGGGCCGCTGGTGGTGCGGCAGATGGGCATGCCCGAGGGCGAGGCCTATACCGGCTTTCTCACCGAGGGCGCCCTGAGCCCGCCCTTTTTGCTCGGCGCGCCGGGCGGCGGCCCGCTACCGGTGCTCGGCGCCGCCTTTGCCGCCGCGCTCGCGCTGCTGGCGCTCGTGCTGCCGTCTCCGCGTCTGCCGTCGGTTGCCGGGCGCCTGGGGGCCTACGGTGGCGCGCTGGCGGCGGGCGCTGCGCTCCTGGCGATCGCCGCGCCGGCGGGCGGGGCGGCGGGAGCTGCCTTCGTGGCCCTCGCGGCCCTCGCGGTGGCCGTGGCGGGCCTCGCCGGGCTGCGCGGGCCCCGGCGGGGCGGGGCGGGCCTCGCCGCGGCCGCCGGGCTCCTGCAGGCCCCCTGGCTGGCGCTGGCCGTGCAGGGCGGCGCCCCGTCGCGTGTCGCAAGCCTCGCGCCTGTGTTCGCGGCCGGAACCTTGCTGGCGCTGGCCGCCGCCGCCGCGCTCCTGGCCGTGGGCGGGCGGCTTGCCGAGACGCCGGGCTACCGCCGGCGCGTCGCCGTGCCGGGCCTGCTTGCCTGCGTTGCGCTGTCTGCCGGGCTGGCCGCGGCCGTGATACTTGCCGCCTGAGCGCTGCGGTCTTGCCAAGCGGACGCGGCTGCGCTAGGGCAGCGCGCACTTCACAGGCGGGGTTCTGGGCCCGAGGGGGAGACATCCCCGAGGGTCCGCCGGTTGCACGGGCAGCAGGCCCGCGCGTTCTGCCCCGCCGAGGATCGAAACCGGAAAGGAATACGGCATGGCTCTTCCCGAGTTCACCATGCGCCAGCTGCTCGAGGCCGGCGTTCACTTCGGCCACCAGACGCAGCGCTGGAACCCCCGCATGGGCGAGTTCATCTACGGCGACCGCAACGGCATCCACATCATCGACCTGACGCAGACGGTGCCGATGCTCGACGCCGCGCTCAACGCCATCCGCGAGACGGTGGCCAAGGGCGGGCGCGTGCTCTTCGTGGGCACCAAGCGCCAGGCGCAGCGCCCGCTGGCCGAGGCCGCGGAGAAATGCGCGCAGTACTACATGAACCACCGCTGGCTTGGCGG
>CAYXOX010000071.1:6648-14381 GCA_964466745.1 uncultured Rhodobacterales bacterium | reverse complement strand
GGGCGACGTGATGGGCAACTTCCATCCGCACGGCGATGGCGCGATCTACGACGCGATGGCGCGGCTCGCGCAGGATTTCAACGTGCGCTACCCGCTTGTCGACGGGCAGGGCAACTTCGGCAGCGTGGACGGCGACAACCCTGCGGCCTCGCGCTACACCGAGGCAAGGCTGACAGCGGCCGCCGAGGCGCTGATGGAGGGGCTTGCCGAGAACGCCGTCGATTTCCGCGACAACTACGACGGCACCCAGACCGAACCGGTGGTGCTGCCGGCCGCCTTCCCCAACCTGCTCGCGAACGGCTCCAGCGGGATCGCGGTGGGCATGGCCACGAACATCCCGCCCCACAATCTCGACGAGCTGTGCGCGGCCTGCCTTCATCTGATCAGGTCTCCCGGCGCCCGCGACGAAACCCTCGTGGACCTCGTGCCGGGCCCCGATTTTCCCACGGGCGGCGTGATCGTCGAGCCTCCCGAGAGCATCCGCGAGGCCTACCGAACAGGGCGCGGCGCGTTCCGCCTTCGCGCGCGCTGGGAGGTGGAGGAGCTGGGCCGCGGCCAGTGGCAGATCGTCGTTACCGAGATCCCCTACCAGGTGCAGAAATCCAAGCTGATCGAGAAGCTGGCCGAGGTTATCCAGACCAGGAAGGTTCCGCTTCTGGCCGATGTGCGCGACGAAAGTGCCGACGACATCCGCGTCGTGCTCGAACCGCGCTCGCGCAACGTGGAGCCCGCGGTGCTCATGGGCATGCTGTTCCGCCAAAGCGACCTGGAGATCCGTTTCTCGATGAACATGAACGTGCTGATCGACGGTCGCACGCCCAAGGTCTGTTCGTTGAAGGAGGTGCTGCGCGCCTTCCTCGATCACCGTCGCGACGTGCTCCTGCGCCGCTCCCGGCACCGGCTGGAGAAGATCGACCACCGCCTGGAGGTGCTCGAAGGCTACATCACGGCCTTTCTCAACCTGGACCGCGTGATCGAGATCATCCGCACGGAGGACGAGCCAAAGCCGGTCATGATGGCCGAGTTCGATCTCAGCGAACTGCAGGCGGAGGCGATCCTCAACATGCGGCTGCGCTCGCTGCGCCGCCTCGAGGAGATGGAGCTGCGCCGCGAGCGCGATGCCCTGACCGAGGAGCGTGCCGAGCTGGAGGACCTGCTGGCCGAGGAAAGCCTGCAGTGGGCGCGGATCACCGAGCAGATCCGCGAAGTCCGGAAGGCGTTCGGCGCGACTGCCCCCGGCGGCGCCCGCCGCACGGGCTTCGCCGAGGCCGAGGAGATCGCCGACGTCCCGCTCGAGGCGATGATCGACCGCGAACCGCTGACAGTGGTCTGCTCGCGCATGGGCTGGATCCGGGCGCTCAAGGGCCACCTCGCGCTCGATACCGAGGTGAAGTTCAAGGATGGCGACGGCCCGCGCTTCATGATCCACGCCGAGACGACCGACCGATTGCTGCTGCTTGGCTCCAACGGGCGCGTCTACACGTTATCTGCCGCCGGGCTGCCCGGAGGCCGGGGCATGGGCGAGCCGGTCCGGCTCATGGTCGATCTGCCCAACGAGTCGGAGATCGTGGCGCTGCGCGTGCATCGGCCCGGCGCCCGGCTGCTGCTCGCGTCTTCCGCGGGCGACGGGTTCCTCGTGCCCGAGGATGAGGTGGTCGCCCAGACGCGCGCGGGCAAGCAGGTGCTCAACCTGCGCCCGCCCGCGGTCGCGGCGGTGTGCCGCGAGGCCGAGGGCGATCACGTGGCCTGCGTGGGAGAGAACAGGAAGCTGCTCGTCTTCCCGATGGACGAGTTACCCGAGATGGGCCGGGGCAAGGGCGTGCGCCTGCAGAAATTCAAGGACGGCGGGCTCTCGGACGCCCGCTGCTTCACCCTTGCCGAGGGCCTGAGCTGGCTCGACCCCGCCGGGCGAACGCGGACGGTCGGAGCCAGCGAGCTTGCCGAATGGCAGGGCAAACGCGCCAGCGCCGGCCGCATGGCGCCACGGGGCTTCCCGCGGGACAACCGCTTCTCCTGAGGGCGGCCCCGCCAGGCCAGAGCACAAGCCGGCGCGCGGCATCCCAGGCCCGGCCTCCGGGTGCGCGAGGTGGCACGCCGGGTCTGCCGGCCTGCGGCGCGCAGATGGAGCCGACGCCGCCCTCACCGGCGCAGCGCACGGCGTGGGCTAAAGCCTGTCCAGCAGCGCCCGCGTGGGCCAGGCATCGGCCGGAAGGCCAAGGCGCCGCTGTTCGGCCCTGACGGCAGCCCGGGTCATCGCCCCGAGGATTCCGTCGATCCCGCCCACATCGTGCCCGCGGGCGGCGAGGCGCCGCTGCAGAAGCTCCATCTCTTCCGGTCCGAGGCCCGGGTCGGGCGCGCCGGCATCGTAGATGGGGGCGCCCTCCAGCCGGGTGGCGAAATAGGCCGCGGTGATGACGTAGGTGAGGCTGTTGTTCCACTCCAGCAGCACGCGGAAATTGGGATAGGCGATGAAGGCAGGCCCGTTCCGCCCCATGGGGAGCAGGATGGAGGATTGCAGCGCGGCCGGGCCGAGCGTGCCGTTGCGCGCGCGCACGCCGAGTGCGGCCCAGTCCGCCACGCTGCGCGTGGCATGGAGCCCCGTCTCCGACCAGTCGAGCGTCGGCGGCACGACAATCTCCTGAAGCCAGGGCTCGCCGGGGCGCCAGCCGAGATCGCGCAGCATGTTGGCCCCGGAGAACAACGCATCGGGCACCGAGGTTTTCAGGGTCACGCGCCCGTCTCCGTCGCCGTCCACCCCGTTCTCGAGGATGTCCCGCGGGAGCTTCTGCACCATCCCGATCTCGCCGGCCCAGGCGCCGGTGGTGGTCGCGGGGTCCAGATCGCCCCGCTCGAAGAGGGCCAGGGCGGCGAAGACCTGTGGCCGGAACAGCTCTGGCCGGCGGCAATCATGGGCCAGCGTGACCAGCGCGTTGACCGTGTTGAAATCGCCCTGAACGGCGCCGTAGTCGGTCTCCAACGCCCAGAAGGCGAGGATCACGCCGCGGCTCACCCCGTAGCGGCGCTCCACCTCATCAAGGAGAGCGGCATACCGCTCGGCGTTCCGGGCACCGTTGGCGAGCCGGTTCTGACTGATGACGGCACGCGAAAAATCGATGAAGTTGCGCTGGAAGATCCCCTGGGAACGGTCCGCCCTGATCACCGCCGCATCCTGGCGCACGCCGGCAAAGAAGCGCGAGACCGCTTCGGGACCATGGCCACGCGCAACGGCCTCCGAGGCCAGGCTCTGCACGAACCCGCCGAAATCGCCGCCGCACCCGGATTGCGCCTCGGCGCCGCTCGCGGCAGCGACCGCGATCGCGGCGGCTGCCGCGGCTCTGCGGATCGCACTGGTCCGACGGCCTGCCGGGGCGAGTCGCCCTGATCTTCTGCTCATGCCTGCCTCCTGCCCTGCAACTCGGACTGAACGGCAGCGGGCCGGGTATTTCAAGGCGGCGCTCCGGCAAAATGCCGCCGAAAACGCCGCCGGAGCGGGGTGCCGAGCCTCGAGGCTAATCTTCCGTTAGCGAGTCCTTAGACTTTCGGTAAGTATTGCGCGGGGCGGGAACGGGTGGCACGAACCGGCTTCACTTTCGGTGCGCGGGCGCGAATCGCTCCGCGCGGAGGATCCATGCGAGTACTCATCGTCGAACCGTCCATCGAGCTCGGGGAGTTGTGGCGCCGCCACATCGAGCGCATGGGCGCGAGCGTGGAGACGGCGCGTTCGCAAGACGAGGCCATCGCCATCCTGCGCGAACGCGGGGTCGACGTGATCGTGCTCGATCTGGTGCTCGACGACGGAGCTGCATTCGCCGTGGCCGATTTCGCCAGCTACCGCTGGCCGCTGGCGAAGGTGGTTTTCGTGACCAACACGAGCTTCTTTTCCGACGGCTCGATCTTCCGTCACATCCCCAATGCTTGCGCCTTCGTACAGGCACGTACCCCGCCCGAGGATCTCGCGGCCATCGTCGAGCACCACGGGCAGGAGCGGGCCATCAAGCCGCTTGCCTAGCCGGGAGAGCGTCGCGCCCATGGGGCGCTTCGAAATCGAGAACCGGGCCCACGGGGACGATCCTGTACGGATTGATGCTCTCATGGCTGTAGTGGTAGTGCCGCTTGATGTGATCGAGCCGCACAGTCTCGGCGATGCCCGGCACCTGGAACAGCTCCCTCGTGTAGGCCCAGAGGTTGGGGAAATCCACGATGCGGGCCCGGTTGCACTTGAAGTGACCGTGATACACGGAATCGAAACGCACCAGCGTGGGGAAGAGCCGCCAGTCGGCCTCCGTCTGTGCCTCGCCCATCAGATAGCGCCGGGTCGAGAGGCGCTGCTCGAGCCAGTCGAGCGTGTCGAAGAGAGGCCACACGGCGGCTTCGTAAGCCTCCTGCGTCTGGGCGAAGCCGGATTTGTACACCCCGTTGTTGAGCGTGTCGTAGATGCGCGCGTTCACCGCCTCGATCTCGTCGCGCATTGCTTCGGGCCAGTAGTCGGCCGTGTTTCCAGTGATCCCGTCGAAGGCAGAGTTGAGCATGCGGATGATTTCGGAGCTTTCGTTGCTCACGATCGTCTCGCGCTTGCGGTCCCACAGGATCGGCACGGTCACGCGTCCCGAGATGGCCGGGTCGGCGCGGGTATAGACGTCCCGCGCGAAGGCAGAGCCATGGAGGCTGTCGCCAGTGGCGCCGGGAAAGTCCGTGGCGAAGGTCCAGCCGTCATCGAGCATGTCCGGGTGCACGACATCCACCGAGATATGCGGCGCGAGCCCCTTGAGCGTGCGGAAGATCAGCGTCCGGTGCGCCCAGGGGCAGGCGTAGGACACGTAGAGGTGATAGCGCCCGCTCTCCGCCGGAAAGCCGCCTGCGCCCGAGGGCCCGGGGCTGCCGTCGGGGGTGATCCAGTTGCGGAAGCTGGTGTTCGACCGCACGAAATGGCCGTCTTTCGCGATGGCGCTGAGTGGTTGCGTCTTCCATACGCCCTTGTCGAGATGGCCCATATCGGCTGCTCCTGAATTTCGTCAGGCTTTAGGTAGCCCGCAGGGGCGGCGCACAAAACGCACGCACAAGCGCAAGACGCCTGCGCCAGCGCACAGATCGGGCGAGCGGGCCGCGCCGCCGCCCGCGCGGGCTACTGCAGGTCGCCGAAAGCGGCGTGCATCCGGGCGATGGCCTCCCGCAGCCGGGCGCGGGGCAGCGCGATGTTGAAGCGGTGGAACGTCTCGCCACCGGTGCCGAACTGCGGGCCGCGGTTCACGCCGAGGCGCGCATCGCGGGCGATGCGCCCGTGGCTTTCCTCGCTTGTCATCCCGGTGCCTGCGAAATCAACCCAGGACAGATAGGTCGAGGGCATGTCCATCACCTCGATGCCGGGCAATGCACCGATGGCCTGCCGCCAGATGCGGAAGTTCTCGGCAAGATAGGCACGCACCGCCTCGCTCCACGCGTCGCAGCGGGTAAAGGCCGCCTCGAGCATGATCATGCCAAAGCGGTTGGGCGTGCCGTTCCTGTTGCCATGCGCGACATCGAAGCGCGCGCGCAGCTCGGCGTCGTGGATGATCCCGAACGCCGTTTCGCCCCCGGCCACGTTGAAGCCCTTGGAGGCGCCCGAGACCGTGATAATCCGGTGCGCGATGTCGGGTGCCGCCACGGCGGTGGGGATGTGCCGGTGGCCAGGGAACACCAGATCCATGTGGATCTCGTCGGACACGAGGACGAGGTCGTGCCGCTCGCACAATTCCGCCAGGGCGCGCACTTCGCCCGCATCCCAGAGCCGCCCTCCGGGGTTGTGCGGCGAACACAGGAAGACAAGGCGCTCGCGGCCCGTGAGACGGGCCTCCAGATCGTCGAGATCCATCTCGTAGCGCCCGCCGGCCAGCCGCAAAGGACACTCGGTGATTTCCCGGCCCATCCGCCGCACCTTGCCGTAGAAGGCGTGGTAGACCGGCGAGAACAGCACGATCGCTTCGCCGGGGCGCGCGAAGGCCTCGATCACGGTTCCGATCACGGCCATGACGCCCGGCGCGTAACGCACGCTCTCCGGATCGACCGAAAGGCCGTGGCGCCGCTCCATCCAGCCCGCAACGGCCTCGGTCACCCGCTCGGCCTGGGCGAAATAGCCCAGCACGCCGCGCGCCAGATCCTCCCGCAGCGCATCGAGGATCGGTTCGGGCGTGGGGAAATCCATGTCGGCGACCCACATCGGCAACGCGTCCGGCGCGGTGGCGCCTGTCGCGCGGGCCATGTTGTCCCACCGGTCGGCAAAGCCGCCGCGCTGGTCGGCAATCACGTCGAAGCGGGGGTCGTGTTCGGGCATGGTGATCCTTTCCGGGCAGGCCGCGCGACCGTAGCCGCGGCGCAGTTGGAGGCAAGGGGCGTTGCGCGCGTGAAACGCCTCGCCTATCTCTCCGCCATGGCCCTGCGACCGATCCTCATTCACCCCGACCCGCGCCTGAAGGTGCGTGCAGACCCCGTGGACGCGGTGACCGACGAGGTTCGGGCGCTCGGAGAAGACCTGCTGGAAACGATGTACGATGCCCCCGGCGTCGGGTTGGCCGCGCCGCAGGTGGGCGTGCTGCGGCGGGTCATCGCGCTCGACTGCGTGAAGGAGGAAGGCGCCGAGCCCCGGCCCATCGTGATGGTAAACCCGGAGGTGACATGGGCCTCCGAGGCGATCAACGTTTACGAGGAGGGATGCCTTTCCATCCCCGATCAGTACGCGGAGGTGGAGCGGCCCGCGGAGGTGGAGGTGCGCTGGCTCGGGCTGGACGGCGAGATGCGCTTCGAACGGTTCGGCGGTTTGTGGGCGACCTGCGTTCAGCACGAGATCGATCACCTCGATGGAAAGCTGTTCATCGATTATCTCAAGCCACTCAGGCGGCAGATGATCACGCGCAAGATGCAGAAGCTGAAGCGCGAGCGCGCCCGGGCGTGACGCGCGCGGTTCTTTTGTGGCCCGATGCCAGGCTGGCCCGCCCCGCGGAGGATGTCGCCGCCATCGACGATACGGTGCGCGCGCTCTGGGAAGAGATGATCGCGGTGATGGACGCGATGCCCGGCGTCGGCCTAGCGGCGGTGCAGCTGGGCGAGATGCGCAGGCTCGCCGTCGTCGACGCCTCGCGGCAGCGCGGGCAAGCCGTGCGCATGGCCAATCCCGAGGTGGTCGCCGCCTCGGACGAGACGATCGACTGGACCGAGGCCTCGCCCTGCCTGCCCGGGGTCTCGGCCCGCATCACCCGGCCGCGTCGCGTGACCGTGCGCTATCTCGGCCCGGAAGGCGCCATCCTTGAGCGCGACTTCGAGGATCTCTGGGCCGTCAGCGCCCAGCACCAGATCGACCATCTTGCCGGGCGGATGTTCTTCGACCGCTTGAGCCGGACGCGACGGGGCATGTTGCTCAAGAAGGCACGCAAGCTGGTGAGGGCAGGCGCGTGAGGGTCGTGTTCATGGGCACGCCGGAGTTCGCCGTTGCTGCGCTCGACGCGCTGGTCGCGGCCGGGCACGAGATCGCCTGCGTATACTGCCAGCCGCCGCGGCCGGCCGGGCGCGGCAAGAAGCCTCGCCCCTCGCCGGTCCAGGCGCGGGCCGAGGCGCTCGGGCTTCAGGTCCGCCATCCGCGCAGCCTGAAGGGCTCGGAGGAGCAGGCGGCCTTCGCAGCACTCCGGGCCGATGCTGCCGTCGTCGCAGCCTACGGGCTGATCCTGCCCCGCGCCGTGCTGGAGGCACCGCGGCACGGGTGCCTG
>CAYXOX010000071.1:0-6638 GCA_964466745.1 uncultured Rhodobacterales bacterium | reverse complement strand
ATCCACGCCTCGCTTCTGCCAAGGTGGCGGGGTGCGGCCCCGATCCACCGCGCGGTGATGTCCGGCGATGCCGAAACGGGCGTGTGCATCATGCAGATGGACGCCGGGCTCGACACCGGGCCGGTTCTCTCCCGCGCCGCCACGCCCATCGGCCCGACGGAAACCACCGGCGAGCTGCATGACAGGCTCGCAGCGATGGGAGCGCAGGCGATCGTTGCCACCCTCGCGCGCCTGCCCGGGCTCGCTGCCGAACCGCAATCCGAGCAGGGCGTGACCTATGCCGCCAAGATCGACAAGGCCGAGGCCCGCATCGAATGGGCGCGCCCGGCCGCCGATCTGGCCCGCCACGTCAACGGGCTTTCACCCTTTCCCGGCGCCTGGACGACACTCGGCGGCAAGCGGCTGAAGCTGTTGCGCGCGCGCGCCGTCGAAGCGCCGCCCGGGGCACTCACAGCGGGCACGGTTCTGCACGGGCTCACCGTGGCCTGCGGGGAAGGCGCGCTCGAGATCATGGAAGCGCAATTCGAGGGGCGCGCGCGGCAGGATGCCGACGCCTTCCTGCGCGGCAACCCGGTGCCCGCGGGCACCCGTCTGGGAGACGATTGATGGGCTTTTTCGCTTTCTTCGGCGCCTTGATGATCGCCGGAATCGTGGGCTATCTCTCCGAGAAATGGGACCTCACGCACAACGGCGTTCTCCCCTCCATCGTGATCGCGATGGGCGGCACGATCCTGCTCTTCATGGTGCGGGTGATGTTCGGGCTCAGCTTCGGCAGCCCCGGGCTCGACGCCATCGTGGGCGCGGCGGGCGCGCTCGTGCTGATACCCACAGAGGCAGCCTACCGGCGCCGCAACCGTCGCCGCTAGGGCAGCTCCAGGCACCTACTCCCCGGAGAGCCGCCTCGCCGCGTTGGCGGACTTGAACGGCGCCATCCCCGCCCGCGCCAGCGCGTCGGCCCGCTCGTTCTCCGGGTGGCCGGCATGCCCCTTCACCCATTCCCACGTCACGTCGTGGCGGGCGCGGGCCTCGTCGAGGCGGCGCCAGAGATCCTCGTTTTTCACCGGTTTGCGGGTGGCGGTCTTCCACCCGTTGCGCTTCCAGCCGCCCAGCCACTCGGTGATCCCGCCTTTCACGTAGGCACTGTCCGTCACCACGGTCAGCCGGGAGGGGCGCTCGAGCGCTTCCAGGGCGGCGATCGCGGCCATGAGCTCCATCCGGTTATTGGTCGTGAGGGCCTCGCCGCCCTTGAGCTCGCGCTCCTTCAGCACGCGCTCGCCCGCGCGCGCGACTAGCAGTGCCCCCCATCCGCCGGGCCCGGGATTGCCCGAGCAGGCACCATCGGTATAGGCGAACAACTCCGTCACGTCGGCAGCGCGTCGAGAGAGACATAGCCGGGAAGCGCGGCGATGCGCGCGCACCAGTCGTTCACGGCGCAGAAGCGCTCCATCCGGAAGCCCCCGCGCGGGCCTGCCGAATGGGTATAGGCGTAAAGCGCGACGTCGGCCGCGCCGGGCGACGGACCGGTGAACCACTGCGCGGCGCGAAGGTGCGCCTCCATCATGGCAAGAACCTCGTGGCCGGCTTCAAGCAGCCCGGCCAGCCGCTCCGGCGTCGCATCGGCCGCGCGGTGGGGGTAGCAGCGCAGGCTCGCACGCACGGCCACCACGGGCTCGTGCCGGTTCTGCTCGAAGAACATCCAGGCCAGCGCCCGGGCCTCCTGCAGGGGGTCTGCGGGCCAGAACTCCGTTCCCCGCGCAAGCCACGTCAGGATGGCGTTCGACTCCGGCAGGAGTTGCCCCCCGGGGATCTGCAGCACCGGCAGCGTGCCCGTGGGCAGCAGCCCCTTGGCCTTGAGCGCGGCAAGCTCGGGGGAAGCGATCTCTGCCGCCACATGGGCATAGGGCCGCCCCAGAAGCGCCAGCATCAGCCGCACCTTGTAGCTGTTGCCAGAGGACGGCATCGAGTAGAGCGTGAGCCCGCTCACAGCAGGACCACCGCAAGGCACAGTACCACACCGGCGGTCAGGAGCATGCGCAGGGCCATCCACCACCGCGGCGCGAGGCCCCAGCGCCAGAACTGCCAGTCGAGCAGCAAGAGCCCCAGGAAGCCGGTGATCAGGTTGCCCGCCGCCGTCACCGGGCCGCCGCCCGTCATGAAGAAGGCCCAGAGCGCGGGAATCACCGAAAGCGCGTAGCCGACCCCGGCCAGCAAGCCTGTCGCCTTCGTGGCGAAGCCCCAGAGCACGCCCGACATGAAGGACAGGATCACCGAGCCGTAGAACAGCTGCACGTACGGGCCGACGAACCGCGGACCGAGCGCCGAGGCTCCCCAGCCGGCCAGTTGCGGAGAAAGCACGGTGAGCGCTCCCCAGGCGAAGGGAATCAGCCCGGCGAGGCCGAGCAGCAGCGCGGAGCGGGGAATGGCATGGCGGAACATGGCGCCTTCCTACCGCAGCCGCCGGCGGATGCCAGCACCCGATCGCGCGGCGATGCGCGACCTCATGCCCGGCCGCGGATCGTCTCGATCAGCTCGGCGATGCGGCGGGCGCGGGTCTTGGCCTTCTTCGCCGTTGAAACCTTGTAGAGGAGCCCCCTGCGCCGCCCGGGCGTGAGCGCCTCCCAGGCCGCGGTGAGCCCTTCGGCGCGAAGTACCGCGGCGATATCGGTCGGCAACTCGACCGCGGCATCGGGTGCTGCGCGAAGCCGCACCGTCACGCGCTCGCCCGGCCGCAGGCCCGCCGCATCGAGAAGGCTCTTCCCCGCCCAGACGAAAACACCGTCCACCTCGGTGGCGCGGGTCAGCCGGAGATTCACCGGGTACTCGGCGATTTCTCCCTCCACCCGGCTGGCCCCGGCCGCCTCCAGCTCGCGGGCCACCGCGACTGGGACGCGCAGAATGGTATGGGTGGCACGCCCCCAGGTGACGGGCTCGATCTCGCCCTCGAAGCTCAGGTATTCGCTCAAGCGGGCTCGCGCAGAACGCGGGGCACCTTGAACTCGACCCGCTCTACTGCCGTTTCCACGACTTCGAGGGAAACCTCGCGGCGGGCGCGGAAGGCGTCGACCACCTCCTCGATCAGAACGTCCGGTGCCGAGGCGCCGGCGGTGATGCCCACGACGCGTGCACCCTCCAGCGCCCGCCAGTCGATGTCCGCCGCGCGCTCCACCAGCTGGGCGTAGCCGCAACCAGCCCGGCGCCCGACCTCCACGAGGCGGCGCGAGTTGGAGGAGTTCGGCGCCCCCACCACCAGCATCGCATCGCAACGCGGGGCCATGGCCTTGACAGCCTCCTGCCGATTGGTGGTCGCGTAGCAGATGTCTTCCTTGTGGGGCCCGACGATCGCGGGGAAGCGCGCCTTGAGCGCGGCGGCGATGTCGGCGGTATCGTCCACGCTCAGCGTCGTCTGTGTAACGAAGGCGAGGCGGGCGGCATCGCGCACCGACAGCGCCGCCACATCCTCCACGGTTTCCACCAGCAGCACCTCGCCGGGCGGAAGCTGGCCCATGGTGCCGAGCGTTTCGGGATGCCCGGCATGGCCGATCATCACGATCTGAAGGCCGGCAGCATGGTGCCGTTCGGCCTCGATGTGCACCTTCGAGACGAGTGGGCAGGTGGCATCGACAAAGAGCATCTGGCGCCTGGCCGCCTCTGCCGGAACCGCTTTCGGCACGCCATGGGCCGAGAAGATGACCGGCCGGTCGTCCGGGCACTCGTCGAGTTCCTTCACGAAGACGGCGCCCTTGGCACGCAGCGCGTCCACCACGAACTTGTTGTGGACGATCTCGTGCCGCACGAAGACGGGCGCACCCCATTTCTCCAGCGCCATCTCGACGATCTTGATGGCCCGGTCCACGCCCGCACAGAAGCCGCGCGGTGCGGCGAGGAGGAGCGTGAGGGTCGGGCGGGTCATGGCGGTCTCCGTCGTTTCGCCCGGCAAGGTATTGGCCATGGCCAAAGCCGTAAAGGGCGCGCGAGGGCGCAGGGGCCGCTCACGCAAGCGTGACTTTCCCTCCCCCGGCAGGAACCCGGAACAAAAGATTTCGAAACGGAGGTCCGCTTTGACCGCGAGCTCACGTGGCATGTTGCGCACGCTGCTGCTGGCCTTGCCCGCGGCGGCCGGGGCCGAGCCCGGGATTCTGCCACACACCGACCCCGCCGCCGTGGCGAGGGGCGAAGCCATTTACGCGGCGCAGTGCGCGGCCTGCCATGGCGCCGATCTGGAAGGAGAAGTGCCCGACTGGCGCCGGCCGGGGCCTGACGGCCTGATGCCCGCGCCGCCCCACGACGCGACGGGCCACACCTGGCACCATGCCGACCCTCTGCTCTTTGCCATAACCAAGCACGGCACCGAGGCGGTCGTGGGCGGCGGATACCGCTCGAACATGATGGGTTTTGAAGGCGTGCTGAGCGATAGCGAGATTCTCGAGGTCCTCGCCTACATCAAGAGCACCTGGCCCCCCGAGGTCCGCGCGATCCACGACAGGATCAACGCGGACGCCGCCCTCGCGGCGGACTGAGCCTAGCCGGCCGCCACCCGGATCGCCCCGCCGACGAGGCCCGCGAGGATCGCGTAGCGCCCGGTCTTGGCCAGCGTAACCAGTGCGAGAAACAGCCAGAAGGGCGTGCGCATGACGCCCGCCACCACCGTCAGTGGATCGGCGAACGGCGCCCAGCTCAGGAGCAGGGTCCAGACGCCCCAGCGCGCGTACCAGCGCTGGGCACGTGCAAGCTGCGCCGGGGTGGCGGGAAACCAGCGCCGGTCGCTGAACCGTTCCGCAAGCCGGCCCATCGCGTAGTTGACGGCCGAGCCGAGCACGTTGCCGGTGCTCGCCACCGCCACGAGGACCCACACCGGAACGCGCCCCGCGGCCTGGACCGCGGCGAAGACGATCTCGGACTGGAACGGCAGCAGCGTTGCTGCTCCGAAAGCCGCGACGAAGAGGAGTGCGAGGTCCGTGGCCGGGGTCACGCTTGCCGCCCGCGGCCCGGCGCTTTGCACCCTGGCCGCGGCGCAGGCCGCTCAGCGCGGATCTGCGTCCGCCGTCGCCGGCGCCTCCTGCGCCTCTCCGCCGCGCGCCTCACGGGGCGGCCGGCCCACGACTTCGCGAAGATCGTCGAGCTCGATGAAGTTGTCGGCCTGGCGGCGCAGCTCGTCTGCGATCATCGGGGGCTGGCTGCGAATGGTGGACACTACCGAGACCCGCACGCCCTGCCGCTGGAGGCTTTCGACCAGCGAGCGGAAATCGCCATCGCCGGAGAACAGGACGGCATGGTCGATACGGGGCGCGAGTTCCATCGCGTCCACCGCCAGTTCAATGTCCATGTTGCCCTTCACCCGGCGGCGCCCGGAGGCATCGACGAATTCCTTGGCAGGCTTGGTGACCATGGTGAAGCCGTTGTACTGCAGCCAGTCCACCAGCGGGCGGATCGGCGAATACTCCTCGGTTTCCAGAAGCGCGGTGTAGTAGAACGCGCGCAACAGCTTGCCGCGGCGCATGAATTCCTGCCGCAGGAGCTTGTAATCGATATCGAAGCCCAGGCTCTTCGAGGCTGCGTAGAGGTTGGCGCCATCGATGAACAGCGCGAGCCGTTCGTCTCGGTAGAACATCCAATGTCCCTTTCGGTGAAACACCCGCCGCGCGGCGTTCGGTCGCCGCCGCGGTCAACTCGGATCGCGACGCTAGAACAGCTCCCGGGCCTTCACAAGGTGGTGCGCGGTGCCTTGCCGACATCCGTTTTCGCGCTTGCGCGCGCGCCGGGCTCCCGATGGCCCGCACCGCCTTGTCATCCGCGGCATTCGGGCGTAGAAAGCCGCTTTCCGGCAGGTTCCAGCAGCCAAGGAGTGCCCCATGGCCCGTGTGACGGTCGAGGATTGCGTCGACAAGGTTCCCAACCGCTTCGAGCTCGTGATGCTCGCGGCGCATCGCGCGCGCGAGATCGCATCCGGCTCCCCGCTCACGATCGACCGCGACAACGACAAGAACCCGGTGGTCAGCCTTCGGGAGATCGCCGAGGAAACCCAGGCTGCCGACGATCTGCGCGAGCGCCTCATCGAGAGCAACCAGACCCAGATCGAGGTGGACGAACCCGAGGACGACGCCATGGCCCTGCTCATGGGGGCCGAACCCGCGGACCGGCCGGCCGACGACGATCTTTCCGAGGAAAAGCTGCTGCGCGCCCTGATGGAAGCGCAGGGGCCGCGATAACGGGAGACCCGCCGGGGCGCCATGACGAGTGCCGATGACCTGATCGCAACCGTCCGCGCCTACAACCCCCGCTGCAACGCGGATCTCCTGGCCCGCGCCTATGCCTACGGCGAGCGCATGCACGAGGGGCAGAAGCGCCACTCGGGCGAGCCCTACTTCACGCATCCCGTCGCCGTGGCCGAGATCCTCGCGGGCCAGCGGCTCGACGACGCCACGCTGGTCACCGCGCTGCTGCACGACACCATCGAAGACACGAAATCAACCTTCACCGAGGTGGAGCGGCTTTTCGGGCCCGAGATCGCGCGGCTGGTGGAAGGGGTAACCAAGCTCACCAACCTCCCGCTTGCCTCGAGCGAAAGCCGGCAGGCCGAGAACTTCCGCAAGCTCTTCATGGCGATGTCGGAAGACCTGCGGGTGATCCTCGTGAAGCTG
>CAYXOX010000070.1:9961-14401 GCA_964466745.1 uncultured Rhodobacterales bacterium | reverse complement strand
CCAAAAGGAAACTTGTTACAGGCAAGTGGCTTCTGACCCGATCCCTCCCCGCCCGCCCGTCGCCGCAGCGCATGCGCCGCCCCCGCGCGAACCCGCGCCTTCGCCGCACAGGGCGCCGATGGCATCCCGCGTCCTCACCGAAGCGGTGCGCCATCCGCGCCCGGCCCCGCCCACTTTGGCCCCGAAATACCTCGGGGTCCGGGGCAGCGCCCCGGCCCTCGGTCCCCTACTCCTGCGCCCCGGGCACCCCGCGCACCGGGGCCAGCCCGCACCGGGCGGCCGCGGCGGGTGTTCCGAAAGGCGCGGCCTGCTATGCTGCCGCCGGACCGATCTGCCAAGGAGCTCCCCATGCGCCCCCTTCCCCGTCTCGCCGCCGCGGCCGCGCTGCTCGCCGCCGGTGCCCTCGCCTCGGGGCTCGGCGCCCCGGCAGCCTTCGCACAGGAGCGCGGCAACGCGATTCTCGTGCTCGACGCGTCCGGGTCGATGTGGGGGCAGATCGACGGCACACCGAAGATCTCGATCGCCCGCGAGGTGCTCGGCGGATTGCTTTCGGGCCTTCCCGAAGAACAGGTTCTCGGGCTCACCGCCTACGGGCACCGCACCCGCGGGGACTGCGGCGATATCGAGACCCTGGTCGCCCCCGGCGCGGGCAGCCGCGATGCGATCGCCGAGGCCGTGGCCGCCATCAACCCGCGGGGCAGCACGCCCCTCTCGGCGGCGGTGATCGCCGCCGCAGAGGCGCTGCGCTACACCGAGGAGGCCGCGACCGTCATCCTGATCTCCGACGGGATCGAGACCTGCGACCTCGACCCCTGCGCCGTGGGCGCCGAGCTGGAAGCGGCCGGGATCGATTTCACCGCCCATGTCATCGGCTTCGACGTGGACGACGTGGAGGCCCGCGCGCAGCTGCAGTGCCTTGCGGAAAACACCGGCGGCACCTTCCGCACCGCCGCCAACGCCGCGGAACTCACCGAGGCGCTCGCGGTCGTCGCCGAGCCCGCGCCCGCCGAGGTCACCTTCCGGGCCGTGGAAGGCAGCGAGGACGGGGCCGTTCTGGACGAGCCGCTGGTCTGGGAGGTGTTCCGCGACGGTGCCGCCGCGACGGACATCCTGCAGGGGGCCACCGCGACCGCCGCGCTCGCGCCCGGCGCCGGCTACCGCGTGGAAGCGCTGCGCCCGTCCGACGAGGCGGTTGCCGGCGCCGAATTCGGCGTCGCCGGGCCCGCGACGGTCACCGTGGTGTTCCCCGTCGCGCTGCCCGCCGCGACGCTCGAGGCGCCGGGCAGCGCCCCCATCGGCGCCACCGTGGACGTGGCCTGGACCGGGCCCGACGAACGCAACGACTACGTCTCGGTCGCCGTTCCGGGCGAGACCGGATACGAGAACTACGGCTACACGCGGAAGGGCTCGCCCGCGCGGGTGGAAATGCCCGTGGAGCCGGGCAGCTACGAGCTGCGCTACATCCGCGCCGACGGGCGGCAGGTTCTTGCCACCCGGCCCATCGAGGTGACCCCGCTCACCGTGACCCTCGACGCTCCCGACAGCGCGCCCCTCGGCGCGACGATCGCGGTGGGTCACGACGGCCCCGGCTACCGGAACGACTACATCGACGTCGCACGCGAGGGCGAGCGCTACATCAACTACGGCTACACCCGGAACGGCCCGCCGGTGGAGGTGGTGATGCCGCCCGAGCCCGGGCGCTACGTGCTGCGCTACGTGCTCGCGCAGGGCAGCACCCCGATCGCCGTCCGGCCGATCGAGGTGACGCCGGTCGAGGCGAGCCTCGATGCCCCCGCGGCGGCGGTGGCCGGCTCCGAGCTCACGGTGGGCTGGATCGGCCCCGATTACCGCAACGACTACATCGCCATCTCCCGCCCCGACGACCCCCGCTACGAGACCTACACCTACACCCGCGAGGGCGCGCCGCTCGAGGTGACCGTGCCGCTCGAACCCGGCGACTACGAGCTGCGCTACGTGATGGCCCAGGACAGCACCGTGCTGGCCCGGGTGGCGCTGAGGGTGGATGCGGTGGGAGCGACGCTGGAGGCCGTCGACAGCGCCCGCGCCGGCGCGCCGGTGGTGGTGCACTGGGACGGCCCCGGCTACGACCGGGACTACATCTCGGTCGCCCGCCCGGACGATCCCCGCTACGAGGGCTTCACCTACACCCGCGAGGGCTCGCCGCTGATCCTGCGCCTCCCCGCGGAG
Source organism: uncultured Rhodobacterales bacterium (assembly GCA_964466745.1). GTDB lineage: Bacteria > Pseudomonadota > Alphaproteobacteria > Rhodobacterales > Rhodobacteraceae > CAYXOX01. Next base: position 12,193 of record CAYXOX010000070.1, on the reverse strand, counting down.
CCCGGAACCTACGAGCTGCGCTACATCGCGGCGAGCGACGGCGAGAGCATCCTGGCCCGGCGGATCATCGAGGCTGTCCCCGTCACCGCGACGCTCGCGGTCGAGGGCGACGCCCGGGCCGGTGCGCCCATCGCCGTGTCCTGGGAGGGACCCGACTACAGGGACGACTACATCTCCATCGGCCGCGTCGGGCAGGACGACTACATCAGCTACCGCTACACCCGCGAGGACAGCCCGATGGTGCTCGAGCTGCCGCAGGCCCCGGGCGATTACGAGCTGCGCTACCAGCTGGGCCAGGGCGACCGCATCATCGCGCGGCTTCCCCTCGCGGTGGAGTGACCCGCGCCGCGCAGGGACCGGCGGGCGGCCGGGGCTCTGCCCCGGACCCCGAGGTATTTTCGGGCCAAAGTGGGGCGGGCGCGCACCCCTGAGCGGGCCGGGCGGCGGCGGAGCCGGCGCGGCCGGGCGGATCGCTCGCCGGCGCCCGGGCCGCCCCGGGCCCGGCCCCGCCGCCGGGACCCCGCCATGCACCGCAACGACCTGCCGGCCGCGCCAGCGGCGCGGTTCGGACGCGGGCCGGTGCGCCGCGGCTTCGCCGGGCGCCGGGGGCGGTTTCAGAAATGGATGGCGCGGCCGTAGGCATCGAGAACGCTCTCGTGCATCATCTCGCTGAGCGTGGGGTGCGGGAAGACGGTGTTGATGAGATCTTCCTCGGTCGTCTCCAGCGTGCGGCCCACCACGTAGCCCTGGATCAGCTCGGTGACCTCGGCACCGACCATGTGGGCGCCGAGAAGCTCGCCCGTCCTGGCATCGAAAACGGTCTTGACCATCCCTTCGGGCTCGCCGAGCGCAATGGCCTTGCCGTTGCCGATGAAGGGGAAGCGGCCCACCTTCACCTCGTGGCCCAGCTCCTTCGCCCGCGCCTCGGTGTAGCCCACGCTGGCGATCTGGGGCTGGCAGTAGGTGCATCCCGCGATGGCCTCCGGCCGCACCGGGTGCACGTCGTTCACCCCCGCGATCAGCTCGGCCACCATCACACCCTCGTGGCTCGCCTTGTGGGCCAGCCAGGGCGCCCCGGCGAGATCGCCGATCGCGTAGATCCCCTCGACGCCGGTCCGGCAGCAGGCATCGGTGACGACATGGGTTTTCTCGACCCGCACGCCGAGCGCCTCGAGACCGAGGCCCTCGGTGTTGCCGACGATCCCCACCGCGGAGATCACGGTATCGAACTCCTGCGCCTCGGTCTCGCCGCCCGCCTCGATATGCGCGGTGACGGTGCCCTTGCCGCGATCAAGTTTCCTGACCATCGCCTTTTCGCGGATGGTCATGCCCTGCTTCTCGAACTGCTTCTTCGCGAAGGCGCTGATCTCGGCATCCTCCACCGGCAGGATGCGGTCCATGACCTCGACCACCGTCGTCTCGGCGCCGAGGGTGTTGTAGAAGCTGGCGAACTCGATGCCGATCGCGCCCGAGCCGATGACGAGGAGCTTTCGCGGCATGCGCGGCGGCACGAGGGCGTGCCGGTAGGTCCAGACCAGATCCCCGTCGGCCTCGAGCCCGGGCAGCTCGCGCGCACGGGCGCCGGTGGCGAGCACGATGTGACGCGCGGAAAGCTCCTCGCTTCCCGCTTCGGTCCGCACGGAGACCTTGCCGGGGGCTGGCAGGCTGGCCTCTCCCATGATCGCGGTGACCTTGTTCTTCCTGAGCAGGTGGCCAACGCCGGAATTGAGCTGCTTGGCGACGCCCCGCGAGCGTTTCACCACCGCGTCGAGATCGTAGCCGATCTTCTCGGCGCTGAGGCCGAACTCCCCTGCGCGGTGCATCAGGTGGAACAGCTCGGAGGAGCGCAGCATGGCCTTGGTGGGAATGCAGCCCCAGTTGAGGCAGATCCCGCCCATGTGCTCGCGCTCCACGATGGCCACGCTCAGCCCGAGTTGCGCGCCGCGGATGGCCGCGACATAGCCCCCCGGCCCGGCTCCGATCACGATCATGTCGTAGGTTCTCGCGGCCATGGGGATCCTCCTCGCAGACGGCTCGTTCAGGGGTAGACGATCGCGGCGGCCGCTTCAACGCACGGCCTGCCGCAGCGCCGCCGGCCGCGCCCAAGCGCCGCGGGCCGACAGACCCAGAGGCCCACCTCCGCCGTCGCGCGTCCCGGGGCGCTGCCCCGGACCCCGAGGTATTTCGGGGCCAAAGTGGCCGCGGGCGGACCGGGCGGGCGGCGGGCGCTCA